>JADYYE010000015.1 GCA_020853815.1 Phycisphaerales bacterium | reverse complement strand
TCAGCGGGAGCACGCTCCGCAGCCGCAAGCAGAACACGATGTTCGCCGAGGCCGCCCTCAAGGTCGTCGCCTACGCCGTCAAGGTGTAGGCCCCCCGCGGTGGCGTCAACGGTTCTGGACTGAGCATTTCGGACTCAGGGGCAAGGAGCACGAACAAGATCGCGACGCCGTCGGGAGTGCGCGTGCTCCAATGCACGCGGCGGGTGAAGGTGCCGACCGCCAGCAGCGGTCGATCGATCATGGACGTGCGCAGATGCGCGAGCGCAGCCCCGGGCAGTCGGTCGAATGGGTCGATCTCATCGTTTTTGAGCAATTCAGCCAAGAGGGGGCCCGGATCCCGGATGGAATTACGCGTGGCCAGGTGTCGGAGAATCTCGTCAAGGGCGGCGGCGCGCTCGCACGACCTGAGCGGAACTATCACATCAGATTGATCGAGAATGTCGCTAAGTTTCATGAGTAAACCGCCTTGTGTCGCCCTTCCCGCAAGGAGAATCGCCTAGTATGCTGGGGGACCGGCGGCCTTTCGGTCCGCTGGCTTCTGCCCGGGATCGACCACGTCCATGGACGGAGAAGTTTACCATCCGATGTTCGCAAGGGCCAAGCCCGCCCGGTCCAGGACGGCTGGTCAGCCGCCGGACCGCCATCCGCAACACGATCCGGGTTGAACTCGACAAATGCCCCGAGCTGTGCCGGGGCGTTCATGGGGGAGCGTGGATGATGATCGCCTCAGTCCCTCTCGGGCAGCGGGCCGTCGGCGGCGTGGTTGGTGCGGTCGCCAATAGCTCAGGCCACCTTCCCGGCGTGGCCGGTGGCGTGGCTGGTCGCGACGAAGACCCCGCGCTCGTGCTTCTTGAAGCGGGCCTTGTCCCCCAGCGCGGCGATCTCGCGGATCATCGCGGCGTACAAGGTCGCGTGCGGGGTCTTCCCGCCCGGGCTGGTCCACAGCCCCTTCTTCTCCATCGCCGCGATCAGCTCCTTGGCCCGCATCGGCACCTCGCTACTGGCCAGCACCCGGGCCGCCGCGTCAAGGGCGCTGACGCGCTTGGGCTTGGCTTCCTTTGGGGTCTTCGGCGGCTTGGGGGCCTTGGTCTGCTTGGCCGCCTTCTCCTTGCCCTTCGGCGCGGGCTTCCCGTCCAGACGCTGCTTGATCTCGGCCAGCGCCGTAGCCCGCAGTTTCTCCGTGCTCACGTTCCCGGGGGCCTTGGCTTTGGAACCCTTGCGCGCGGCAGGACCGGTCTTCTTGGTGCTCATGCGAGTCTCCTTCATGTCAATCCATCCGCCCGGCGCACACCGCGCCGGGCAAGCGTGGCCGCCGCGGTTCCCCGCGACGCCGCGTGCGCGAGTGACGGTTACTCGGCTTCAGCCAAGAACTCCTCGACCGCATCTCGATCGATGCCCGTGACATACCCAACCACCCCGATCAGGTCGTGCCGGACCTTCTGCAGTTCGGCCACGAGCGTCCAATCCGGTGTTGCCGCGCCAGCGGATCGTTCCAGCTCCATCTGCAGGATGTCGAGCAAGCGTGCGATGTCTGTTCGGGCGGACGCGCGAGAGCAGGCAGCGTCCTTGGCGGGTGCGTGTTGGCTGGTCATGTTCGGGCTCCTTCGTGCCGGGGGCGATGGTCCCCGCGTTCACCACATGAAGCCCGATGCAGCGCGGAAGTTCAAGGCTCTTGGCGGGAGAATTCGCTGAAATTGCTGGATGGCGCGGAAGTCGGGGCGACCCGCCCCGAACGCCAGCCAAGACGCGATGCCGGGTCCGCCCGAAACGGCCCGCCCGTCGCGTTCACGCGGCGTACCGGGGCGACGGTTTGACGGGGTGGTGGGGGCCTTCGGCACGGGTTTGGCGCGCCCGGGGCCGCCGTGCCGCCCGTGGCGGGGTACGAGCGGAGTGAGCGGGTCAACGACGGCGCGGTCGCTTGGGTTTGGGCGTGAACGCACCGCGCAGCGAGATATGCACGCGCGTCAAACCCCACGCGCGCAAGCGACAAATGCCGCGTCCAAGACTTTGAGCGCCGCCAGTGAGCATCACCTTGCTGGACCTTCAAGCTCACCTGCGGCAGAGGTGCGAGCATGCGTGAGCACATGCGGTTCGTAACATGCACGATTCGTCACAGAGCGAGCCGCCGACAACTCGGTACCGCACCGCAGCGTTCCAGAGAACCTCAGTTCAAGATGTCAACAAGCGTTCGGTACATCTTCGCGGCGGCTTTGTCGGTGTCGAGGAGGTCGATGTCGGGGCCACGGTCGAAGTTGTAGAGCACGTGGCTTGCCGCCGATTCCTTGAAGTACAACTCCCGGCAGGTGGGCCGAAAATACCGGGTGATCCAGAGCTTGGAGATGCGGCCACGCTCGATGCCGAACTCCGACGGGTCCTGGAAGACCAGTGCGCCCGCGGCGAGGAACGACTCGGACCGGGGGGAGCCGAAGGTGGCGACTTCGATCCAATGCGATCGTCGTCCGGCGGGCTCGACCGAATATCCTGCTTCAACGAGCCTCGCGACGCACCGGCTCCGGTACGCGGGCCATGGGTCGGCCTCGGTCACGCGGACGCACCCCGCGGGGATGGCGCGAGCGGCACGCTGCTGGGATACGCCCCGGGTGGCGGTGGCGGTTGCCAGCGCAGGAGGTCGCTCACGAGCGACTCCACGCGGGTGCGGAGACGCACCAGTTCGTCATGGAACGAGCGCCAGCGCGAATCGGGCTCGGCGGTGCATTGCCCGCGCTGGGCGTGGCGGTGGAGGTGCGCCAGGAATGCGGCGCGCTCGACACCGGCGGCGGCCTCACGGAGGCCGCCCATGGTGTCGCTGGGGTGTGAAGGAGTTGGGTTGTTCATGCCTCGAGGGATGTCGTTCCTTTACTTGTGGATTGTGGCGGATCGGCCCGCGTCCACGGACTTGATCCATGGATCCAGTTGGCTTGGCCTGAGCACCAGGACGTTCGACGGCGCGAGGCTCCGCGCGCGGAGTTCGCGGGCGGGGTCCAGCCACAGCACGGCGCGGTGGGTGGCGTTCACCGCCTCAAGCGCCGCGAGGTTGCTCAGCCAGTTGGATTTGCCGGTCTCAACTTCGAGCGCGAGATCGTGATCGCCGCGTGTCGCCAGCACATCGAAGGCGTGATCGTTCCGAATGACCTCGGTGCCGACGCTCCAGCCCTGGGCGTGCAGCAAGTCGGCCGCCTGCTGCTGCCAATACGCGTGGGGGAGCGATCCGTGCACCGCCGCGATGGTCGCGCCGAGCGCGTGCGCCGCGTCGCGGCCGTCCTCGGTGAGCTCCAGGAGCAGCACGCGTCCGCGTGGGATGGGAACGCTGACGGGACGGAGGGCTCCGTGCTGCACGAGTGCGTCCTTGAGCGCGTCGCCCTTGCGGCGGGAGAGTCCCAGGGCGTCGTAGCGCGCGGCGACGCCGACCAGGGGGTGCTCGGCGATGTGGCGGAGGAGCGCCGCGAGCTCGGTGTTCGCGCGAGAGAGACTCGCCAGAGAGGAACTCGAGAGCGAGCCTTGATCCATGAGTGGATCGAGATGAGTTCCGCAGTCAACACGGAACTCCTCACCAGCCGCGTCCGGCCCCGGAACGGCCGGAACCGTCGGCGTCGCGGCGGGACGGGCGCTATTCGGCGCGGAACCCCCGGAACCCCCGGAACCCGCGGCATTCCCGAAACTTCCCGCCTCGCCGAAGCGGCCGAAATCGAGGGCACGCGAGTCGCTCGCGGCGGCGACGTCTTCGGCGGCTACATCATAAACGGTGCCTGAGGGCGCGATCGGGAAGGCGGGCCTCGTGTGCGAAGTGGTGGTGGGGGAGGTGGAGAACCCCGGTCTTTCTGGAGCGGGTTGTGCACGGTCCGCGAGCATGGACTCGCCCGATGACTCCGCCAGTCGCTGGTTGCCACCCTGCCTGACCGCAAAGGGACCGAGCAAGAAGGCGCGGGTGACATCCAGGTCCGACACCGACCCTTTGGCCAGGGGCACGACCGGCACCTGGATGTGCACCGGATGGGGCCAGCGCGAAGCCAGCCGCACTACGGCCTGGCCGACCGGCAGTAAGGAGAGGATCGGGCGCTCCTCGTCCTGGAGCAGAAGCCCCTGGGTGCCCGCATGGAGATCCGACGCGTGCCGGCAGTTCATGACGACCAGCGTGCCGCAGTTGGCCATGGCGACCGGGTCCAGCCCCCCAAACGTCTGCGTTGCCAAGAGGCACCCCAGGCCAGACTCTCGGCCTTCACGCAGCACACGAGCGGCCTCGTGCTCACGGCCGCCCTCGTGACGGGACAGGATGTGATGGGCCTCGTCGATCGCGATCGCAAGCCGGAGTTGCTCGCGCAGGGGTTGGTTCTGCAGTTCACAGACGAGAGCGCGGAGGAGCAGGCTGACGAAGAAGGCGCTGTCGGCCAGGCTGAGGCCGTCCATCTCGATGATGGTGCGGGCGGTCAGCAGGTGATCGATCACGGCGGCGTCGGCCCGGGTGCAGAACATGCGGCCGGGCGGACCGGTGGTGAGCTGATCGAGCACGCGGAGGGCGCTGACCCTCCACTGGGCCTCTCGGCCGCCCAGTCGGTGATCGGCGAGCGCGTTCCGCACCTGCACGAACGTCGGCACGCTCGGGCCGCGCTTGCACGCCAGGATGGTGCGGAGGAGGAGGGCACGCACGCCGTCTCCGGTGGTCCACGATCCGGCGATGAGATCGACCACCTGGCGTGCGTGGGTGTCGAAGGGAACACCCCGCGGGGGGCAGAGGGGATTGAAGGCTAGCTCGGCGTGCAGCCGCCTTCCCTGCGCGACCACGCGCACGGGCTGGGCCAGCTCCATATTGAGGAGCGAGCGCAGGCTGCGCTTGTGGTCGATGGCGATCCATGGCGTGCCCTGGGCCGAGAGCTGCAGGAGCACGCGCACCAGGAGGTTGGACTTGCCGCAGCCGGTGCGACCCACGCACAGAAGATGGTGCGTGAGCTCGCTGGGCGTGACCCCGAGCCAGCCCAGCGTGTGAGGGCCGTGGACCACCCGCCCGAGCCGGACTTCGGCATCGGCGGCGCCCGCGCGAGGAGGACGGAGCAGGGGCAGCCCGGAACTCGACAAACCACGGCGCAGGAGCTCTGCGGTGAGCGCAAGGTCGCGCCTCTCCCTCTCGTCGCCGGTCAGGAAGGCCAGGTCGAGCACGTCGGCCCGACGCCCCAGGAGGGGACGCAGCCCGCGGAGGGGATCGGGCCCGATCAGTCTGGGCCACCCCGGTGCGATGTTCGGTCCGAAGGTTCTGGCTCGCGCGCGCCCGCGGTGTCATCCGCGCGGGAGTCTGACGAGGCTCGGACGCTCTCGGTCGACTCATCTTGAGGCACGTCCGTGCCGACGTTGAGGAAGGGGTCGTCCTCCACGTGGTCGTAGCGCGGCACGATCTGGCGCCTTCGGAGCCTGAGGGGCTCGTGCATCCGCTGTCGCGCCAGGGCCGCGAACCCCGGCTCGATCTCGTAGCCCACGCAGGCACGCCCCATGGCGTGCGCCACCTTGGTCGTTTGCCCTGAGCCGCAGAAGGGATCGAGCACCAGGTCGCCGGGGTAGCTCCACAGCGCGATCACGCGGTGGCAGAGCTCCTCGGGGAAAACGGTCGGATGGTTGACCGACCCCGGCGGGTTGATCGGGATGTGCCAGACCGCCTTGAGCACGTCGACCGTAAACAGCGTCGAGATGGGGAACTTGGCCCTGACCTTGATCCGCTCATCGACGCCTTCAAACAGACGTGGGCCGGGCTTGCGGAAGATCAACAGGTGCTCGCCGACCAAGCCCGGGTAGTAGTAGCCGGGATACGGGTTCTGGATCGTGACCCCGGCGCGGTGATCGGTGTTGCGCGTCTTGTGCCAGAAGATGTGCTCGCGGTACGCAAAGCCTAGGTCGACCAATCGCTTGGTCAGGTCCATGGGGATGGGGTACACGCGGCCGCTCCGCTGCATGGACGCGACCTGCAACGCCAGGTGGCCACCGGGCTTGGTGACGCGCAGCACTTCCGCGAATGTCCGCTGCATGGCAGCCAGGTAACTTCGGTAGGTCGCGTAGTCGCGGGTGTAGGTGTTCTGCCAGCACGCCTTGCGGTGCTGCCCGCGGTCGGCGCGCTCGAAGTCGACCAGCGACCAGTAGGGCGGGCTGGTCAGCGTGAGCGTGACGCTGTTGTCCGCAAGCTCGCGCATGGACTCGCTGGACCGTGCGTAGATGTCGGCCCGCAGGGGCGGACTGCTTTGGTCGGGGCTCATGGGGCACCCCGCACGGTCGGGTCGTTGTCGTCTGTTGGCGCGTCCAATCCCGCGGTGAGGAAGGGATCATCCACGATGTGCTCGAAGCGTCTCACCAACTGCTGGGCGCGGAGGGAGAGCGGTTCCTTGAGGCGGGACCGGGCCAGCTCGGCGAACCTCGCCTCGATCTCGTAGCCGACAAAGCGCCGGTTGAGCGCCAGCGCCACCTTGCCGGTCTGGCCCGAGCCAGAGAAGGGGTCAAGAACCAGTGCCCCGGGCACCGAGTACAGCAGGATCGCCCGGTGCGGGATCTCCTCCGGGAAGGGGCACGGGTGGTCGATCGAGCCGGGCGGGACCGGTGAGATGTGCCAGAGGTTGTTGGCGATCTCGCGCGTGAGCAGCGGGCTCAAGGGGAGCGGGTCGGAGTCCTTGGCAAGGAGCAAGCGCGGTCCTGGCCTGCGGAAGACCAGGATGTGTTCGGTGGAGATGTTGGGGTGGAACGACCCTGCGGTGCGGAGCTTGATGAACGCCCCGGCGCGGTCCAGCACGGGGCGTCCCTTGTCCCAGATGAGCTCGTGGCAGAGCTCCCAGCCGAGGTCCTGCAGGCGCGAGGTGAGGTCAAAGGGCACGGTGATGTTCTTACCGAGGCGCAGGATGGACGCGGCCACCACCACGCACCACCCGCCCGGCTTGGTGACGCGGTAGACCTCGCGGAAGACCCGCTGCATGAGGGAGAGGTAGGACTCGTAGCCGTCGGGCTCGAACCCCTTGGCGTAGGAGCGGGTCTTGTAGTCAGCCAGCCCTGCCGCGTAGCGGTCGTAGTCGACGACGTTGAAGTAGGGCGGGCTGGTCACCGTGAGCATGACCGATTCGTCGGGGAGCTCATGCATGCTCTCGGCGGAGTGTTCGATGATCGCCGGCGCCTCGAAGGGTCTATTGCGGGCCATGGGAGTCACCCCCGATCACGTCGGAGAGCTCGTTGAGCCACGAAGAGCGGTTCAGCTCGATGGCCGCGTCGCGGGCTTCACGCGCCAAGGGGAGGAGATCACGCCAAAGGTCGCTGCGGATGCGGTGCAGTTGCTCTTCGAGTTCGAGAACGCGCGACTCAAGGCGTGCGAACGCGCCAGCGTCGGTGTGCGGGGGGGCGTTGAGCACGCGGTCCCGGGCCAGATCCAGGTGCTCCTGGAGCTCGTGGGCGCGCTCGCCGGCCAGGCCCAGGCGTCGGGCGGCTTCAACCAGCGGGCCGCGGAGGTGCGCCAGCGAGCGATCCTGGCTCAGGCGGAGCCAGCGGGTGGCGGCGGAGGCGTACTCCGCCGAGGCGGTGCGTTCATCGGGGTGGGTGTGCAGAGGGGTTGCCATGCACACCGGGCAGCAGCCGAGCTTTACGTGGACAGTGGTGGATCGGCCGGCGAATTCTCATCGAGTCGCGACTGGGACTCCGCCTTCGAGGAGTTGACCAGCAGATTCGGCCTCTGAATCGTCCACTCTGCATGGGTCTGACGAAAAAATCTTCGAGGCCCGTGCCAGCCCGAACGATCTATGGCCACGTCTTAGGTTCTGTCTGACGGAGGATGTGTTTGG
Source organism: Phycisphaerales bacterium (assembly GCA_020853815.1). GTDB lineage: Bacteria > Planctomycetota > Phycisphaerae > Phycisphaerales > UBA1924 > JABWBC01. The sequence goes on along the minus strand of JADYYE010000015.1, from coordinate 36 downwards.
CGCATGTACGGCGCGGGGTGGGTGAGGTTGTTTTCG
>JADYYE010000014.1 GCA_020853815.1 Phycisphaerales bacterium | reverse complement strand
TGGGAGCGCTTTGTTTGCCTTTGGTGGCACATGGCGGCACCGCCGGACCCAAGCCCGTCAGCCGCGATTCTCGTTCATCCGAGGGGTGCCTGCCGTAACTCGCGAGTTGGTCGCGGATTGGCACCGTCCGACGCCGAATGGCGTGGGAGCGAAAAAGCGGGCGAAGGGATTTGAACCCTCGACATTCAGCTTGGAAGGCTGACGCTCTACCACTGAGCTACACCCGCGTGGACGAATGATACCACACCGCGGGGCACAGAGGAATTGAGGCGTCGCGCGGGGGGTGGCGGCGGAACGGCGGCTCGCAGGAGCGATGGGGTGTCGACGGTCACATCGCGATGGAACTGCGTAGGCGTGCCTAGCCCTAGAGCGCGGTTCGGGTTCGTTTCGGCGCGCTTCGTTCGCGGGCTTGGGCGCAGCTAGGCCACAGGTCTGGTGCGCCAGCGCATGATTCTCGTGCCGACTCTGTATAACCGTTGCGGACCCCGGGGCGGAGGGCGCGGACCGCGTAGGGCCAAGCGTTGTGTTTATGGGCGGCGGCGTGCTCGCCACGGAGGGAAAACCCACGAGACTGTCTTATTGGGTGGGCGTCCCGTGCCGATGAGGCGGGGCGGGAGGCACGCATGTTTGATCGTTTCATGAAGTTCACGAGTTCGAGCGGCGAGCAGCGCTGGATCAACCTGGATCGGGTGACGCGGATCTCGATGGCGATCGACGACGCGGGCGATCCGGTCATGGCGATCTGCTTTGATGGGACGGATCGCGTGCTGGTGCATGGGAACGACGAGGATTCGCGGGTTCTGATCCGGCGGATCGCGGCATCGCTGGACGCGGCGGCGACGAGCGCGGGCATGACCGAGGCGGCGTGAGCGGTCGAGCGTTCGCGTCCTCGTGGTTATCACCATCTCGGGCCGCACAGGCGGCGTTGTTTTACGCCCGAAAACCGGGGAGGAGTGTGTTTCCGGCCGCGCGATGAATGCGCAATCCGATGATGGATCGACGTTTGTGCGCGCTCGCACCCGGAGCCATTGATGACCTCGCACGCCTCGCACAGTTTTCACTCCACCGCCGACGCCGCCGTGAACGCGGCGCGGGGGAAGGCCGCCTTGTTGTGGCTGCTGGCGACGGTTGCGGCGGGGGGCGTGGCGTGGTTCGGGCCGCGGGTGAGCGGGGTGGCGATGACGCTACACCTTATGGGGTTTGTTCTGGCGGGAGTGATCGTGGGGGCGCGGAGCATCGCGCTGCGCGGGCTCACCGCGATGACGGCGCTTTTGGTGCTTGGGGCGGCGTCATTTGGGCGCTGGGCGCCGAGGCTGTTTGAGTGGATCGACAATTCGCTGGCGGACCAGCTGGCGTTGCTCACCGGGATCGACGTGATCGCGTCGCAGGCGGCGGCGGTGCCGATCGCGATCCTGGCCGCGGGCGCGGCGACGGCGGTGTTCCTGTTCCTTGGCACGGGCTCGGCGGCGGTGATCGCGACGACGATTGCGGCGACGGTGGCGTCGGCAGGTGCTCCGTTCCTTCCGATCGAGTCGGACCTGGCGCTGGCGATCGCGGGGGCGGCGTGGACGTCGGCGGTGGCGACGGCGTTGTGCCGCTGGGGCGTGCAGATGGCCAAACGGGCGAGCGGGGCGTGCTGCCCGACGTGCGGGTATGACGTGCGCGGGTTGACGAGCCCGGTGTGCCCGCAGTGCCACGAGGCGATTGTGATCGCGTGCCCGCTCAATACGCGCGAGGATCGGATCGACCAGGGGCTGACGTTGCGGCGGGTGGGGTAGCCTCGATTGGGCGAGTCCGCGGAACGAGCGGGTTTCATCGCCTCATTCGTTCGGGGATGTACTTGTGCAGCTCGGTCGGGAGATTCTTGATGCCGCGGCGGGCGGCCTTTGACACGGCGTATTCGAGCGAGCGCTGCACGCGGGTGCGCACCTTGTCGCTGATCTCCAGGCCGTTTTCTTCCATCGCGCGGAGCGAGAACATCCAGGCGTGGTATTCCTCGAGGCAACGCGGCTTGTACTTGCCCAGGCCGATCGCGTGGTGCCCGATTTCGTGGAGGAAGATCGCCATGGAGAGCGGGCTTCGCGGGCGGGGCGATTCGATCAGGCGTTTGCGCGTGCCGTCGCGGTACTCGATTTCGTACGCGACGCCCGACATGCTCGTGCGCCAGCGGCGGACCTTCACGCCGTAGCGCACGACCATCTCGGCGATGACGCGGTCGTACTTGTCGGCGGCCTTTTCGCGCTTGGGGCGGCGGGCGGCGCGGGTGAGGCCCGCATCGCCCTTTGTCTTTGCGATGTTCGCGCGGCGCTGCGCACGCGCCGAGGAAGTCGGGGGCTCGGCGAGCGGCGCGGCGGAGGGAGTGCCGCCCGCGGGCGAGGTCGTGGTGACCTGGTTTGACTGAGGTGGTTTGCGGCGATTCGGCGGGCGGCGTTCGGGCCTTTGGGCTGGAGCAGGCGTGACTTCGCGCGAGCGCGATCCGCCGGCGAGCTTGCGCAGCCCTTCGACGATGGGCTTGGCGAGCCAATCCCAGAGCATCAGTTGCACGCCGCTCTCCCGATCCAACGTTCACCCCGCTCGGGTCGATTTCCTCGCGCAAACTCGTCCCAGGCCATGACGCGTTTGCCCGCCGGCTGGAGTTCAACGATGCGCAGGGCACCTTGGCCGCACGCGATGATGCCGTGTTCGGTGTCGACGAGCGTGCCCATGTCCTGTTGTTGGTGATGGGTGTCGAGTACTTCCACGCGTGCGAGCTTGATCGGCTGATCGGGCTTCTTTTCTCGCGTGACGGTGACGCCGGGCCAGGGCGTGAGGGCGTGGACGCGCCGGTGGCAGGCCGCGGCCGGCCCGGTGAAATCGACCCATCCGTCGGACTTGGAGAGCTTGGGGGCGATGGTGACCAGGGACTCGTCCTGGGGCACGCCGTGAATCTCGCCGCGAGTTCGCTGCTCGAGCACGCGGCGAACCAGAGCGACGCCGTCGATGGCGAGGAGGTCGTGCAATTCGCCGGCGGTCTGCTGGGGCTCGATCGGGCGCTGGTCCTGGGCGAGGACGAGGCCGGCGTCCATGCGATCGGCGAGGGTGATGATCGAGTTTCCGGTGATGGGGTCGCCCGCGAGGATGGCGGCGTTGATCGGCGCGGCGCCGCGCCAGCGCGGAAGGCGGCTGGCGTGAAGGTTGATGGCGAAGATGCCGTCGAGGAGGGCCTTGCCGAGTTTCTGGCCAAAGGCGATGACGACCCATGCGTCGGCGTGCAGGTCACGGATGGTGCTGGCGATGTCGGAACTGTTGATCTTTTCAGGCTTCCAGACGGGGACGCCCAGGGTGGCGGCAAACTCGCCGATGGGCGTGGGCCGGAGTTGGCCGCCGCGGCCAGCGGGGCGGTCGGGCTGGGTGACGACGCCAACGACAGTGTGCTCACGGGCGAGCGACTGCAGCGTCGGAAGGCCGAACTCACCAGAGCCGAGGAAGACGATCTTCATGCGTGGCCTTCATCCGTGGTGCCGGACGCACTTGATGGTGATTGAACGCTCGGGGTCAGCGGGCGGAGGCTTCGAGGTCTTTGATCGCGGCCTTGTTGGACATGCGTGAGAGGGGCGTCATGCGATCGATGATGAGCACGCCGTCGAGGTGGTCGTTCTCGTGCTGCCAGCAGCGGGCGAGGAGGCCGGCACCGTTCTGGGTGAACTCTTTGCCGTCGAGGCCGATCGCGCGGATGGTGGCGACCTCGGGGCGGAGGACGTCGCCGCGGATCTCGAGGAGGGAGAGGCAGCCCTCTTCGTGGGTGATGAGCTTTCCGATCAGGCCGGTGAGGGTGGGGTTGATGTAGACGGTGGGGGACTTGGTGGCGGAGATGGGGTCGCCCGAGGCGGAGCGTTCGTCGCCTTCGGGGACGTGGACGACGAACATCCGCCAGGGCAGGCCGACCTGGGGCGCGGCCAGGCCAATCCCCTCGGCCTGGTGCATGAGTTCAATCATGCGCCGGGCGACGGCCCGGACCTCGTCGGTGACTTCGGGGACCGGGGTGGCCTTCTTCCGCAGGACCGGCGCGGGATAGGAGACGATCTGCAAACTGGCGGGATCAATGGGCATCAGAGGATCGTAGAACGGACGGGGCGAAATCCCAACCCGGGGCTGGTTTCGCCCGTAGAATGCTGGCCGCGCGGGGGGCGCCCCCGGCCACATCAACCCACCCACCAAGAGGACGGCAGACCTTGGCGATCTTCAGTTGGAAAAAGTCTGGCGACGACGATCAGTCCAAACAGAATGAGGACAAGGCCAAGCTCACGTTCTCTCCCGAGGCGGCAGCCAAGTTCTTCGATCGCGCCCGCACCGTGGGCGAGACGGGTCAGAACGAGTATGCGATGCAGTTGTGGCTGAGCGGCCTGCGCCACGACCCCGGGGCCATGGCGGGAATCGACGGCTTCTTCAAGACCGCCGCCCGCTATCTCGACAGCGACGAGGGACGCAAGGGCTCGCCCAAGGACGTCGTGAAGTCCATCACGGGAAAGACCGAGGTTGACAAGTACCTGATGTCGCTCCTGGAGTGGGGCATGAAGCCCTCCGAGGCGGCGTACGCCGTAAAGGCGTTTGAGACGGCGTCGGGGCTGGGGCTGACCGAGGTGACGGGATGGGTCGGCGATCGCGCGTTCCCGGCGGCGCTCCGCGACAAGAAGCCGCGGAAGGACTGGTTCCTCAAGCTCATGGAGGGCTTTGAGAAGGTCGGCGCGTTTGAGAAGGCGGTGGCGGCGGGCGAGGCGGCGTACAAGGTCGACCCGACCGACGGTGACCTGGGCACCAAGGTGAAGAACCTGGCGGCCCAGATGACCATGTCACGCGGCGGCTATGAAAAGACCGGACAGGCGGGCGGCTTCCGCGCCAACGTCCGCGACGCGGAGAAGCAGCGCCAGCTTGACGAGGCCGATCGCATCGTGAAGTCCGCGGATTCGATCGATCGCCTGCTGGCGGCGGCGGAGGAAGAGTTCGCCAGACGCCCGGACGACCTGCCGACCATCAACACCCTGGTCAAGCGGCTGCTGGAGCGCGGTCGGCCTGAGGACGAGGCGCGGGCGATGGAAATCTGCCTGCACACCTTCGAGAAGACCAAGCAGTTCCGGTTCCGCCAGGGCTGGGGTGAGATCAAGATGCGGCAGGAGCGGCGCAAGGTCGTCGCGCTGCGACAGCAGTCGGACGCCGCCCCGGCCGACGAAGCACTCAAGGCCAGGGTCGCTGCGGCGGAAAAGTCGTTCGCGGAGGCCGACCTCGAGGAGTATCGGGTCCGCGTGGAGAACTATCCGACGGACCTGACGCTGAAGTTCGAGCTGGGCAAGCGGTACTTCACGCTGGGGCATTACGACGAATCGATCGCGTGCTTCCAGGAGTCGCAGCACGACGCGAAGAACAAGGCCGAGTCGCTGGCGTTCATGGCCAACGCGTTCGCGAAGATGGACTGGCTGGACGAGGCCATCGCGACGTTCCGCTCAGCGCTCGAGATCAAGGATCTGGTGAACGACGTGCTGCTGGACATCCGCTACGGGCTGATGACGGCGCTGCAATCCAAGGCGGAGCGCGACAAGGAGCTTTCGACCGCGGAAGAGGCCGACAAGGTCGCGTCGAGCATCGCGATGCAGCAGATCAGCTATCGGGACATCCGGGTCCGGCGTGTGGCGATCAAGGAATTGATCGCGAAAATCAAGGCGGGATGATGCGTGCAGGGAGCGTGAAACCCGTACTGGCGAGTCACCGGCCTCGTGGGCTCGCAGCGCTTTCGGACTGAACATGGCTGGGTGTCGCGTCTTTCCCCTGCCTCGCTGACTCGCTGTTTCGCTTTTCTTGCCCCTTGCCGACCAAAACACCTCCCAACCTCTCCGCCGCCCGTGTTGTCGCGATCATCCCCGCGCGGCTTGGGTCGACGCGCTTCCCGGAGAAGGTGCTGGCGGATCGCACGGGGCGGACGCTGATCCAGCACGTCTACGACGCCGCCAAGGCCGCGGGATCACTCGATCATGTGGTGGTGGCGGTGGACGATCCGCGTGTGCGCGACGCGGTGGAGTCGTTCGGCGGGACGGCGGTGATGACGAGCTCCACGCACGCCAACGGGAGCAGCCGCCTGGCGGAGGCGGCGCGACTGCTGAGGCTGGCGGAAGATGTGTTGGTCGTGAACGTGCAGGGCGACGAGCCGGAGCTCGAGGCGTCGGTCATCGACACGCTGGTGCGCGAGGCGCTGAAGGCGCGGGCGCCGGTCGCCACGATCGCGTCGCCGATCGAGAACGACGCGGAGTTTGCGAACCCGAACGTGGTGAAGGTGGTTCGTCGCGTTGACCACACCGCGTTGTATTTCTCGCGGGCGTCGATCCCGTTTCCGCGGACCAGCCACGGGCCTCGGGCGCTGAAACATATCGGGATCTACGCGTACCGGGCGGCGTTTCTGCAGCGGTATGTGATGATGACGCCGACGCCCTTGGAGCTGGCGGAATCGCTGGAGCAACTCCGTGTGCTGGAGCACGGGCAGGAGATCCTGGTGGTGGAGCATCCGGTGACGACGACGGGGATCGACACGCCGGAGCAGTACGAGGCGTTTGTGGAGCGGTGGGGGAAGGGGAGGTAGGCCTATTTCTTGTCAGCGCGGCTCCGCACGGTGGCGATGACGCTGCCGAGCATGGCCGTAGCGCGATCGAGGAGGGTCGGGCGACCCAGGAGTGCGCTGAGGGATGAAAGTGACACGATCCCCGCAGGGATGAACGCCACCCATGGAACTGGGTGTGGGCCCAATGAGTGAATCGCGAACAGCAGTGGAAACGATGGAACGAGCGCGAGGCAGCCGATCACTTTCACAGAGTGAGGCGCGAAGTTGGAGGATGGAAGGCGTGGCATTTCACTGTCCCTCCTTCTTGATGCCCAGCGCCCGCTCAACGTCTCCGATGGATGCGATTGCCTGTTCGAGGCGAGAAAGACCATCCGTCTGTCTGTTGACAATAGTGTGTAACAGTAGGTTAATGTATTGACTTGCGCGAATCTTTACGTCGATTGATGAGTCAAGAAGCGGGATCGCATCAGACAGATCGATATCTTCGGGCGATATCGTCGATGAAAAAGTCGAGAGATCTGGCTCCAAGACAAGGATCGACCAGCGTTCGCGTCGCACGCGTCCAAACCCCAACACGAGCGGAGGCTTGCTGTCTACCAGCACGCTGGTTTGGATCTTTGACGGCAGTTGGTTGAGTCGACTCTCGATCGCTACCAGTCTGTCGCTCAGTTCTGAAGCGAGTATTCGATACCGAACTGGGATTTGTGAAAGTCGCTCGAAGACAAAGGGGATCTGCTTTTCGGGCATGTCATCCTCTGGGCTCACGCCCTAGATGAAACTCCAGCCGCGACAAGTCACCCTGTCGCCGGGCGGCCAGCGGAAGCGTCACCACTTCCGCGTAGCGTCTCACGACGCCTCGACCGGGTTCGAGCACATGCCGAACCTATGTCAATTGTCGCCGCTCCCACGGCAACTGTCAAGCGCTCTTCCATCGTCGCGCGAATGACAGGGGTTGGAGACGCGGCTACGCGACACGCCGGATTGGTGCGAGTGACGAAGGCGGACGGGCGGGAAGATATCGGCGCGGAGCGCCGACCTACCGGGAGAATGAAGAACGTGGACACGTCCCCACTGCGGGCCTTGGCCACGCCACCCGGCGCCGTTTGGAGTTTGGCGACTCTCCAGCCGTGCAAAAAAACAACGCCCGCTGTTGCGGGCGCTGCTGCGAATTCGATGGAGAATCGAGTCTTCGAGGAGACTCGGGATCATCCCGATCTGAAACCCGATCTGGAACCGAAGTTCAGACCATGGCCTTCAGGGCGCGCAGGGGGCGGACCTTGACGACCTTGCGGGCGGGCTTGGGCTTGACTTCCATCATCTCGCCCGGCTTGAAGGGGTTGGGACGCATGCCGCCCTTGGTGGCGGGCTTGTGGATGACGGTGACCTTCATCAGGCCCGGGATGGCGAAGACGCCGGCCTTGCCCTTGAGGTCGGCCGCGATGAGCTGGCCGAGGACGTCGAACGCCTGAGCGACCTGCTTGCGCGGGAGGCCCACGTGCTCGGCGATGGTGCTGTAGATCTCGCTCTTGGTGCGGACCTTGGCGGAGCCGGTGATCTTGGCCGGCTTGGGGGCGGCTTTGGCGGCCTTGCCCGACGCTTTCCCATTCTTCTTGCCCATGATTGATCTCCGTAACAGTGTTTTCGTGCGAGTTTCCAACCCGCAACCGACGAACTTGTAACCGACGCCAACGCGATCGGCAAGTCATGCATCGAAAAAACGGGCGATTTTCCAGCACTTTTTAGCATTTTTTGCCCGGCGAAGGCGATTCACGATGAACCGACTCGCCAAGTCCGCCCGCCCGAATCGCGGGATTCTCACGCGGAAAACAGGGTTCCGCCGCCCGGGATGGTCGGGCTCGGAGCACTCGAAGTCCCGTGATCGCGCCCTGCCGACCATTCGAAATCGACCAAGAGTATCGAATGGTCGGAGATGCGTAAGTCCCGCTCGGCATGGGAGTAACGAACCGAGGAAGCGGCCGCCGAGAGGGAGCCCGTTGCGATCGCGTGGTCGATTCGTCCGCCGCCCTGACGATCGGGCGTGAGCCAGCTGAACTCCGGCTGGCCGGTGTTTTCCTTGCGAAACAGGTCGCGGAAGCCCCATGTCCAGAGTTTCCCGAGCGATTCCTGGCCGTCGAGCTTGAGCGCGTGGAGGTCGCCATCGCGGCCGGCGTTGAGATCGCCCAGAACGAGCGTGCGCTCAAGCTGGCGGGATTTCGCGTAGTCCAGCAGTGATTTCCAGGCGTGGGCGCGTTCGCTCCCGGGATCGGGTGGCACATGGGCGGCGATGAGGTTGAGGTCCAGCGCTGCGAAGCGGGCGGCGAGCAGCCGCTGCGACGCGGGCGGCGGGAAACGAAGCGTGTCAAAGGGCGTGCGGGCGGCGATGAGCACGCCGTTGACGCCCGCGGGTGGATCGGTCCAGGACCAGTGCGAGAGGCCGGTGTCGGCCAGGGCGCCGGCGATCTGGCCGCCGGTGGTCCGGCGAACCTCGGAGAGCGCAACGACATCGGGCCTGTGGGCGGCGATGGCGTGGGCGATCTCGGGCATGCGGGCAGGCCCGCCGCCGTGCAGGATGTTCCAGGCGAGGAAGCGCACGCGGGAGGGTAAGCGGGGCACCAAATCGCCAAAGTTCAAATCGCCAAATCGCCAGATGACGAAGAATGGCGGCGCGTTCGGCCATCGCGCGTGGTGAAGCGGCAGAATGGCGGGAAAGCGGGTGGAGCGAGACGTAGCCTTTCGCCATGACGAATTCACAAGGATCGGCGGGGGTGGTCGCGGTGACGCGGGCGGTGCCGGGCGCGGTGGAGGCGCCGGGCGCGACGGTGAAGGTGCGGGCGAGCGACCAACTGAGCCGCCAAGCGCTGCTCGAGTTCATCCGCGGCGCGAGCGTGGTGGTGACGATGTTCTCTGACAAGGTGGACGCGGAGTTTCTGAACGCCGCGGGCCCGGGAATCCGGGGCGTGTGCAACTTCGCGGTGGGGTTCGACAATATCGACCTGGCGGAGTGCCGGAAGCGGGGCGTGGTCGTGACGAACACGCCGCACGCGGTGACGGAGGGGACGGCGGACCTTGCGTGGATGCTGATCCTGGCCAGCGCGCGTCGCTTGATCGAGGCGGATCGGTTCGCGCGGGGCGCGGAGTACGCGGCGCGCGGGCCGCTGGGGATCACGGAGTTCCTGGGGCGCGACCTGACGGGGCGGAACCTGCTCATCGTGGGCGCGGGGCGGATCGGGTACGGCGTGGCGTTGCGATCGATCGGGTGGGGGATGCGGGTCGGCTACGTGGCGCGCTCGCGGCACGTGGACTTCGAGCTCGCGCCGCTGGCGGCGACGCGGATGGAGCTAGACGAGGGGCTTGGCTGGGCGGACGTGGTGAGCGTGCATACGCCGCTGACGCCGCAGACGAGGCACCTGATCGATGCGCGGGCGATCTCGCTGATGAAGCCGACGGCGATCATCGTGAACACGGCGCGCGGGCCGGTGATTGACGAGGCGGCGCTGGGGCGGGCGTTGAAAGAGCGGCGGATCTGGGGCGCGGGGCTGGACGTGTTCGAGGATGAGCCGCGGGTGCATCCGTCGATCGTGGAGTCGGAGCACGCGGTGCTCACGCCGCACATCGGGAGCGCGGAGGAGAAGTACCGATTGCTGATGACGGAGATGGTGGGCGAGAACGCGCGGGCGATCTTGGCGGGGAAGGAGCCCCCGAACAGGATTGCGTGAGAGGGAGTCACGAGTTCACGAAGTCACGAGGTCACGAGGTCACGAAGTCACGAAGTCACGAAGTCACGAAGTCATGGACGCCGATGGTTAAACGCGGGTTGGCTCGTGGACACCCGGAATGAAAAACACCGACCGGTGTGAAGCGGTCGGTGCGGGGTGAACGTCGGATTGTTCACCGATCGGTCGATGCGGGCGGGTGGGCGAGGGTTCTATCAGAGCATGCCGCCCTGAGGTTCCATGCCCGGGCCGGTGATGCCGCCGCCCATGCCCGGGCCGCTGATCGCGCCCGCGGCGGGTCGCGACGCGGGCGGAGCCATCGGCGGCTGCGCGGGCGGCTGCATGGGCGGGCGCGGCGCTTGTTGCTGCGGCACGGGGCTGAGGCGTGCCTTGAAGACGTAGTCGGTGACGCGGTCGCGGACGAGTTCCAGCATGCCGTTGAAGATGCGAGAGCCTTCGCGCTTGTACTCGATGCGTGGGTCCTGCTGGCTGAAGGCGCGGTAGCCGATCGCGTCGCGGAGCTGGTCCATGGCATAGAGGTGGTCGCGCCAGAGCTGGTCGAGCACGTCGAGGAGGATGGTCCGCTCGAAGTGCAGCAGTTCGGCGCGGAGCACGGATTCGACGCGCGAGCGGATGGCGTTCTCGCGGTCCTCGCCCTCGAGATAGCGCATCGAGTCGGGCATCGACACGCCGAGCTTCTCGCGCAGGTAGGTCTCGAGTTCCGCGTCGGCTTTGCACGCCAAGGCCTCGTCGATCGCCTTGCCCAGTCGATTCTCGGCGACAAACTTCTCCGACGCGGCCAGGAGCTCCTGACGCGCCTTGGTCGGCGTGGACTGCTGGAGAGACTGCACGGTCCAGCCGAGGTTGAAGCGCCGATTGGCCCATTCAACGAGCTGCTCCGATGCGTCCTTGGGCGACTGACGCATCATCATCATCGTCAGGTCCATGGCGAAGTCGATCGGGTACTCGATCTCGCGCTTGGTGTACTGCCTGGCGGCCCGATCGAGCAGCAGTTCCGCCACGCCGCCGGGGGACTGCTCCTTGGCCCTGTTGATCTCCTCGACCGAGACGTCGATGAGATACTTGATGCGGGCCCACTCCGAGAGCTGGGCCTGCCCGTAGTTGGGCGAGAGGTACTCGGCGATGCCGGAGAGATCGGTGTCGTCGATGCGGCGCTCGGCGGCGTCGCGGAGCTTCATCTCAACGCGCTTGCGCTCCTCGGGCGAACCGTGCGAGAGCTCCGCGGGGTTGAGCTCCACGCCGAATCTCGACCTGGCCCAGCCGACCAGGCCCGCGACATCGAAATCGACGGCGACGTCGGAGCCCTCCGTGGGCATGTACTCGCCGAGCGTGACGTTGATGGTCGCGCCGGCCTCCTGCTTGGCGTCGATTCGGATCACGTCGAGCATTTCGTCGAGGTCGTGCCCCTTCAGGCGGTCGACGGCGATCAGGCACTCGAGCTTGGTGCGGGCGTACTCGGCGGCGCACTGCGCGGGGTAGTCCACGTCGAGATAGAGCCCGATCGCATCGTCGATGGCGTCGCGGATGTACTCGAAGATGAGGCCCTTGACGTCGCGGCCCTCCAGCACGCGCTGACGCAGGCCGTAGAACCGCTGACGCTGGAACTCCATGACCTCGTCGTATTCGAGGACGTTCTTGCGGATCTGGAAGTTGCGTTCCTCGACCTTCCGCTGGGCGCGTTCGACGCTTTTGGAGAGCATCGGGTGCTCGATGGCGTCGCCCTCCTTCATGCCCAGGCGAGCGAGGACCTTCATGGTCGTCTCGCCCGCGAACATCTTCATGAGATCGTCCTCGAGGGAGACGAAGAAGCGAGACGAGCCACGGTCGCCCTGGCGGCCTGAGCGGCCGCGCAGCTGGTTGTCGATGCGCCGGGCCTCGTGGCGTTCGGTGCCGATGACGTGCAGACCGCCCATCTCCTCGATGGTGTTGAACCAGTGGATGCGGTGGAGGAGGAAACGCCCGGTCTTGTCGAGGGCATTCCTGAGGTTCTCGGCGGACATGCGCTCGATGTCCTTGGCCTCGACCCAGGTATAGGTTCCGGCCCAGTGGCGCAGCAGCATCAATTCAAGCTCAGCGAAGGGGATGTCCTCGACCTGGCGCTTCTTGACGTCGAGGAACTGCGGCGCGAGCTTTCGATACACGCCCTCGCGCAGCTCGTCCTCAGTGGAATCGACCGTGATGGTGCGAGGGCAGATGCCGCGCTTGAGCCAGTGCTCCAGCAGCGCGGCGCGGGAGATCTGCCCGAGCTTGATGTCGGTGCCGCGCCCCGCCATGTTGGTCGCGATCATGACCGAGCCGATCTGCCCGGCGTTCTCGACGATGTGGGCCTCGCGCTCGTGCTGCTTGGCGTTGAGGACCTCGTGCTGCACGCCGTGGCGGCTGGCGAGCATGCGCGAGAGGCTTTCGGACTTCTCGACGCTGGTGGTGCCGACGAGGATGGGGCGCCCGGCGTCGTGGAAGTTCTTGATCTCGTCGCAGATGGCGGACCACTTGTCCTTGGCGTTGAGGAAGACCAGGTCGTCGAAGTCGCGCCGGATGACGGGCTTGTTGGTGGGGATCGAGACGACGTCCAGCTTGTAGATGTCGTGGAACTCCTGGGCCTCGGTGTCGGCCGTGCCGGTCATACCCGCCAATCGCTTGTACATCTTGAAGAAGTTCTGGATCGTGATGGTGGCGACGGTCTGGGTTTCCTGCTTGATCGGGACGCCTTCCTTGGCCTCGACCGCCTGGTGCAGGCCGTCGGACCACTGGCGGCCGACCATCGGTCGCCCTGTAAAGACGTCGACGATCACGACGCTGGGGACCTGCTTTCCGGTCATCTGGTCGGGCGTCGGCGCGACGATGTAGTCGCGGTCGAGCTGGTAGACGACGTGGGCGCGCAGCGACTGCTCGAGCAGGTGGGGCACGTCCATGTTCTGGTCGACGTAGAACGACCCGATGCCGGCGACACGCTGGGCCTCGGTCACGCCGTCGTGAGTCAGGTGGCACTGCTTGCGCTCGGGCTCGACGTCGAAGTACTTGACATGCTGGTTGCGCTCGGCCTCGAGCGCGGGCAGCTCGGCCTTGGCGGCGTTCATCGCGGTCTGGAGCTCGGGGATCTTCGCCTTGTCACGCGCCTGGCGGATGTCGCCCTCGTAGCCCTTGATCCGCATCAGGCACTTCTGCACATGCTCGTCGGCGTCCGCCCAGGGCTTGTGCTTCTGCACCAGGTGTCGTGCCAAGCGATCCGCAAGGTCGTAGCGCGGCTGGTCCTCGTGAGCTGGGCCTGAGATGATGAGCGGCGTACGGGCCTCGTCGATCAGGATCGAGTCGACCTCGTCCACGATGGCGAATTGGCGCCGCTTCTGCACCTGCGCGTCGGCGGAACGCTTCATGTTGTCGCGCAGGTAGTCGAAGCCGAACTCGGCCGTCGTGCCGTAGACCACGTCGCAGCGGTACATGACGCGCTTCTGGTCCTCGTCCTGCATGTGCTGGGGGTGGATGGCGCCGACCGAGAGGCCCAGCGCGCGGAAGAACGGCGCGGTCCAGTCGCGGTCGCGCTGCACGAGGTAGTCGTTGACGGTGACGACGTGGACCTTCATGCGCTCGATGCACGCGAGGTAGGTGGCCAGCGGGCCGACGATCGTCTTGCCTTCGCCCGTGCGCATCTCGGAGATCTTGCCCTGCGTCAGCACCATCGCACCGATCAACTGCACGTCGAACGGGCGGGCCCGGAAGGGCGGGCGGCTCTCCGGGTAGAGAGCGCGGACGGCTTCATAGAGCTCGATCGGGATATCCACCTGCATCCAGCCGGGAATCTCCTCGGCCCAGCCGGCCCACTCGCCCGTGGGCGGCGCGGGCGGGCAGGCGTCGATGGCGGCCTTGGTTTCGTCGTAGAGGGTGCGGGCCTCGGGCGGGAGCGCGGCGGGATCAAACGCGTAGTGGGGGTTGAAGATGTTGCGGATTCCCACTCCCCGATCCATCGCCTCGCGGGCGCAGGCCAGGGCCTCGATCATGAGGTCGTCGGACTTGGTGCCCTTGTCGAGGCGGGCCCGGAACTCGAGGACCTTGCCGCGCAGATCGGCGTCGGTGAGCTTGCGGATCTGGGACTCAAGCGCATTGATGGCGTTGACGCGCTGGTTGTATCGCTTGACGAAGCGCTCGTTCCGCGTGCCGATGAGCATGTTGAGGAGCGGGCCGATCAGGGGGATGTCTTGCTTGGACATGGGTGTCTCTGTGATTCGAGGAATCGAATGGGGCGCGGATTCCCCGCGCGGGAAGTCAGGACCGCCGACGGAAGAACACGCCGGGCACCGAATGAATTGGATGGGATGCGATCGCGCCGGAACGCGTCGCGTTGGTTCGCTCAGCCGAGCGACGGCGGCGGGAGGTCCAGGAAGTGGGCCTGCATCAGGCGGACCTCGTGGATGCCCCGGTCCGCGTCGGGCTGGCGGGCGGCCTCGTCGCGCGGCACGCGTACGAGTGAGAGGACGATGGCGGGAACAACACGGTCACGCTTCGCGATGCGCTGGACCGAGCGGACCGCGGTGTGGGTGAGCAGGGCAGACCGATCGGGCGCCCGGTGATGGCCCCAGTCGGCAGAGACGGCCTCCCGAGGTGCGGTCGCCGCGCTGAAAGTGAGCGCGACGATGAGAAGGAGAGATAGGCCGGCGAACGGAACGCGGACACGGGGCGTCGACGCGACCGGTGCATGAGCGGCCTGCCAAGGGTCGTGAAGATGGGCGAAGCGGTCGGTCACGTGAAATCCAGATCGGCCAACTGTATCAGAGCGGATCGCGCCGCAGCACAGATACGCCGGATTGTTCGATCACAATACCGAACAAACTCCTTGAGTTTGCACAATCGGTACGCCACCACTCGGTGGGAATGTAGACGGCTCCTCCGGGATTGTCCGATATCTGGTCCCGGCGCAAGTCCGCTCGCCTCTCGCGCCTGATCGCTGCTACGTTGGCGGCATGTCTGAGAGTGGCGAGACAAGGATGTCGTCGGGTCCGGGGCATGGCGTGCCCCAGGATCGCCCGCCAGCGCAGGAAGGCCAGCCGATGGTTTGCACCCGCCTTTCGCTCCCGACCACCCGCGAGTCCGTGACCCACAAGTTCGCCATCGCGCGGCACGAGGGCTACCTCACGATCGGGCTCTACGGCGACGGGCGCCCGGGCGAAATCTTCATCAAGATGGCCAAGGAAGGCTCAACCATCAGCGGCATGTGCCAGGCATTCTGTCGGGCCTTCAGCCTGGCGCTCCAGCACGGCCTGTCGGTGGACGACGCCGTGGTTCGCTTCAAGGGCATGCGGTTCGAACCGATGGGCCCGACGAGCAATCCCGATATCCCCGAGGCGCAGTCCATCGTGGATTACGTCGCACGCTACCTGGAGCTGAACTACGGGAGCGTGCGGGCCGGTCACGTCCGATTGGGCTAGGGTTGCCTGAGGCGGTCCGGGGCCTGCAGTCCTCGCTCGATCGAGAACTCGAATCGAACCGCGAAGATCGTACGCTTTGCCGGGGCTCGATTGCCTGTCCGGTCTGCGTCGGCGCGGCCTCCATCCGGCGGCTTGGTCCTGCGGATCGCAATGGTGCGGCCAGCCCAGGGACGAGCAGGGGCGGCACGCGATCGAGTCGGCGAAAAGGCCGCCGACAACGAGTTCTCTCTCCTCGGGTCGGCTCAGAGCTCAGGCGCGAAACCGCGGCGAAGGGTGTTCTCGCAACTGGCCCGGGGCTCAACGAACTGCAGCAGGTAGTCCATGCCGCCCGCCTTTGATCCCACGCCCGACATCGCAAAGCCGCCGAACGGCTGGCGAGCCACCAGGGCGCCGGTGATGCCGCGGTTGAGGTAGAGGTTTCCGACGCGGAACTCTCGCTTGGCCCGCTCGAGGTGCGAGGGCTTGCGCGAATACACGCCGCCCGTCAGCTTGTACGGGCAGTCGTTGGCGAACGCGAGCGCCTCGTCGAAGCTTTTGGCCGCCATGATCGCGACAACCGGCCCGAAAATCTCCTCGCGCGCGATGGTGTGATCCGGGCGAACGCCGCCGAAGATGTGCGGGCCGACATAGCTCCGCCCCATCCGCTCATCGAGCCCGGGCGGCACCGGCAGCGCCAGTTCCAACCGGCTCTGCGACTTGCCGATCTCGATGTAGCGATCGATCTTGGCCTTGCTCTCGGCGTCGATCACCGGGCCGACGTCGGTCCCGGGCAGGAGCGGGTCGCCGATCACCAGCGCCCGCGTCGCCTCGACGAGCCGATGCGTGAAGTGCTTGATCGCCGGCCCGCCGTCGCCCTCGTGGTCCACAACGACCAGGCGCGAACACGCCGAGCACTTCTGCCCCTGGAATCCGAACGCCGAATGACGCACCGCGAGCACCGCCTCGTCGAGATCGGCCGACGTGTCGATGATGAGCGCGTTCTTGCCGCCCATCTCGCACACGACCTTCTTCACATGCTCCTGCTCCGCCGGCGTCACGCCCGCGGCCTGCAGAATGTCCAGCCCCACCGCCTTGGAGCCCGTGAAGGCGATCAACGCCACGCGCGGATCGCGCACCAGCGCCGCGCCCGTCGTTTCGCCCGGCGCCGGGCAGAAGTGCAGCACCTCGCGCGCCAGCTTCTTGTCCACGCCCGCCTGCTCCATCGCGGATTGCAGGATGTCGAACATGATGTGCGCGATGCCTGGAGTCTGCTCCGCCGGCTTCACGATGACCGGGTTGCCCGTCACCAGCGCCGCGACCGTCATGCCGCAGCAGATCGCCAGCGGGACGTTCCAGGGGCTGATGACCACCGCGACGCCGCGCGGCTGGTACCACTGCTCGTCAAGCTCGCCGATGAACCGTCCGAGCCTTGCGCGAGAGAACATCGGGAGCGCCAGGCGCGCGTAGTACTCGCAGAAGTCGATCGCCTCGCAGACGTCGGCGTCGGCCTCGCGCCAGGTCTTGCCCGCCTCGCGGATCATCACGCCCGCCAGGCCGTCGCGCTGCTGGCGCATCAACGCCGCGGCCCGGATCAGCACATCCGCCCTCACCTTGGCGTCAAGATCGCGCCACGCCGGGAACGCCGCGTGCGCCCGCGCGACCATGTCCTTGGCCTGCTCGGGTGTGCGGTCGTTGGCGATCCTGGGCACCGTCGCGCCCGCGATCGCGGCCGCAAACGCCTTGTGCTGACGCGAATCGCTGAAATCGTGCATCGCCTCGTTGAAGAACGGGCGGCCGTTGCCAACGCCTTCGATCGCCGGCGAGAGCTTGTGCCGCTCCGGCGCCAGCGCCAGGAGGTCCATGCCCGATTTCACGTCGGTCGCGTCGACCTTGGCCGTGCCGGGTGCCTGCGCCGATCCCGGCGCCCGCAGGAGCGCGCCGGCGTCGGCGTTGTCCATGAAGCCGGCCTTCAACCAAGACTCATTGCTCGTGTTCTCGAGCAGGCGACGCACGAAGTAGGCCATGCCCGGGATCATCTCGCCCACGGGAACGTACTCGCGCACGCGCAGACCCAATTCCGCCGCCGCGTGCTTGAGCTGGTCGGCCATGCCGTGGAGCATCTGAAGCTCCAGCGCGCTGTGCGGCAGTCCTCGCTGCTCCATCGCAGCGATCGTCGCCGCGATCGAGCGCACGTTGTGCGAGCCGAGGGCCAGCTTCACGCCGCCGGCGCTGGCCGAACGCGGGCACGCCTCGACAAAGACGTTGGCCATCCGCTCAAAGCACGCGTCGGTCTGCCACTTGGTTCCCCACACCGGGCACGCCCAGCCCGCCTGCTCGGACTTGATCGTCTCCGCGTCCCAGTACGCGCCCTTCACCAGGCGCACCGTCACCATCCGCCCCGTGCGCACCGCCCAGTCGCACACGCGCTTGGCGTCCTCCACGCCCGACCGCAGGTACGCCTGCATCGCCATGCCGGCCTGGAAATTGATCCGCTGGCAGCAGCGCATGAAGAGCTCGATCGTGAAGTCCTTGAGCGCGTGGTGCTCCATGTCGAAGTTCACGAACACACCCTTGTCGCGCGCGGTCTCCAGGATCGGCTCCATCCGGCGCATCAGGTCGTTGATCGACCCCTCGGTGTCGATCGGGTCGCACCTCGCCGACAGGCTCGAGATCTTCACCGACACGTTCGTCCGCGGGATCGCGCCGAGGTGATCGGTTTCAAGCCGCGGCTGCGATGGCCAGCTCGCGACCTCGCCCGGCAGGTTCGAGATGAGGTCAAGATACTTGTCCCGGTACGCGTCGGCTTCGGCGTCCGACAGGCACGCCTCGCCGAGCAGGTCGACGCTGAACGAAATCCCGTCGTCCCACAGCTTGCGCAGGCCCGGCAGCGCCGACGCCGCGTCTCGCCCCGCGATGAACTTCGACGCCATGCCCTCGATCTGCTTGCTGATCGTGGCGGCCGCCGCGCCCTTCATGATCCCACCGGCCTTGAGCGCCGCACCGATCGCGGTGGGCACCGTCACGCCCGGCTGGCTCAGGTAATCGTTCAGGTGGTCGAGGATCGCCTCGGGCGTGCGCAGCATCGGGAACGCGTCGACGAAGCGGAACATCTGCACCTTGAACTGCGGGTCCTTCATGGACCATTCCATCAGCGCGTCGGAGTAGAACTTGGCCGAGAGCACGCTCGTCTTGTGCCCGCGGGCGCGCCGGAGCATGTCGGAGCCGAACTCGAAGATGCGCGACTCGCCGGGGCCGGGCGGAGTCGCGGCCGCAGAAGCGTTCGAGGGCGAACCCGTGGGGATGACAACCTTCTGGGCCGGGGCCTGCTTCTTGCGGAAAAACATGGCGGCTTCCTTCCTGGCTCGTCTCGTCGCGGATCGACCGCCGCCCACGCCGGAACACAACCCGGGAGGGCAGCGCCGAACTATACGTCGCGCGAGCGCCGAGACCGGAAATCGCTGGTTGTGGTGTGTTCGTATTCCGAGCGACTTGCGTCGGCGAGCGGGCACGCGGCCACGGAGCGTTCACACGACAATCAAATCAGCTCGAGGCTTGGGCGAGTCCCCCGGCCATCGCCTCGCGCCAGATCGAACGGAGCGCGGACTCGAAGCGGCGTGCGAACCCTCGCGCATCGCCCAGGGGCGACGCCGCCACGCGAGCCCGGAGCGTCGCGTGATACTCGCTTCGCTTCGTCGCGGAGCCGGCGAGCGCCACCGCCTTCTCCACATACTCCTCGCGCGTGTGCGCCACAAGCTCCGGGACGCCCGCCGCCGAGAGCAGCGAGGCGCCGACGCGGGCCGCGTGCCGGTCTCCGAGTAGTGAAACGACTGGCACGCCCATGAAGAGCGCATCGCAGGTTGTCGTCGTGCCGTGATATGGGAAGGTATCCAGCGCGATATCGACGCGGTGGTATGCGCGGTGGTGCTCGGCGAGGTCGGAGATCGGCGGGAGCAGTTCCAGGCGATCGGCCCAGCCGCTCGCCGCCGCCGCACTCGTGAATCGCTCGCGCACACCGGCGCTCGCAAGCGCCGGGGCCTTGGCAATCAGCCGCGCGTCGGGGACGCGCTTCATGATCGCCGTCCACAACTCCAGCACGGTCGGCGTGATCTTGGTGAGATGGTTGAACGAACCGAACGTCACCGGGCCATCCCTCGCCGGAGCGTGGGGCGGATTGTCCGCGGCCGCCATCGACGGCGAAAAGCACAGGAAGCACGGGTCCATCCGCACCAATCGCTCGGTGCAGAATGCCTCGGCGCCCGGTGGGTCGGTGATGGAATCAACGAGCCGCACGTCGACATTCGGGAGCGCCGTGGTGTTGGGGTATCCGAGGTACGTCACCTGCACCGGTGCGGCGCGCCCGAGAAGAATCCCGGCGCGGAACCCGCGTGCCAGGCCGCAAAGGTCAACCAGCACGTCGATCGCGTCCGCGCGGATCGCCGCGATGGCCCGCGCGTCGGATTGCAGCGCCGCCTGGCTCCACTCGGCGCTCCATCCGCGCAGGCGCTCGCTCATCTGGTCGCGTTGGCTGGTCAGCGGATAGAGCGCATAGCGAACGCTTCTCGGATCATGCTCGCGCACGATCGCCTCCAGGAATCGCACCGCCGCCGTCTCGCGCAGATCGGGCGACAGGAGCCCGACGCGCAGCGGCCGCTCGGCGTCTTCCGCGCCCGGACGCCGGATCGGTTCGACGGCGGGCGCTCGGGTGGCCAGCAGCTCCGCGTGCCGCCGGTGCTCCGCGAAGACCTCCTCGCGGTTCAGACGATCGCTGAAATTCGCGAAATACGCGAGTGCGTACCGCAGGCTTGAAGCGCTCGGCGATTTCTCCCGCGCCGAACGCAGGAGCTTGAGGCCATCCTCAAGACTCCAGGTGTCCGCGAGGGTCATGGCGGCGTTGGCGGTAATGCCGGGGTCGTTCGGCGCGGCCGCGTGGGCCCGCAGAATCATCTCTCGCGCCTCGTCGGTCCGACGCACCGACTCCAGCCAGATCGACAGCGCGCACAGCGCCGAGGCCTGCATCGGATTCAGGGCGACGGCCCGCTCTAGAAGCGTGATCGTTCCCGATGCATCACCGAGTTCCCCGAGCGCGTACGCCGCCTCCTCGACCGCGTCGGGCTGCTTCGACGCGCCGGCTCGCTCCGCAAAGAAGCGTGCCTCGACCGCACGCCCCTGCTTGGCCAGGGCCCGCGCCAGTTGCGACTGCGTCAGCGGCTCGTTGGGGGCTCGCTTCTGCAAGCGCCGCAGCACCACCTCGGCCTCCGCCGCCCGACCGGCCCGGAGCAGCTCGCGGGCTTGCTGGAATTGAACCTCGAGCGGGTGCATCGCCAATGACCGTATGCAACGTCCCGCGGGCGCGGGCGGACGCGGATGGCTTGTCCGGGGGACGAGATGGCGGAGGGACCGGAGAACTCGGCGCGGCGGCGCCCTCCCACCCGCCTTCAATCGCCATCGCTTCGGTTCGTGCGCTGCCGTCCGTGCGCTTCACCTCTTCCGCTTCACCATCGCCTCGATCCAAACGGGCACGAACGGCGGCGTGCAGCCCTTGGACACCGGCCAGTCGCGGTAGAGCCCGATCCTTTCGCCGATGGCGATCGCCCGAGCGCGCAGGTTTTCGTGGCGGATTCCGATCGCGGCCAGGGTGTTGTTCATCGTCCACTGCACCTCGGGACTGGCCTTGGGCAGCTCCACTTCGATTCGGTCGAGCAGGGCGGCGGGGTCGACGCCCTCCGTGCCGCCCATCCCGCCCCCCGCCGCGCCCTTGTTGACGCGGCTCGCGGTCAGATGCCAGCCGGCGCGGGCTGCCCAGCGGTTCTTGTCCTTCATCCATTTCACACGGAGCGCTTCGTGATCGGGGTGCTTGGCGACGACATAGGAGTTCAGCCACTCGGCCGCTTGTGCGCACGTCGTAGAGCGTGTCATGGCGTCGACCTGGTCGGCCGACAGCGACTTGGGGACGAGGATCAACGTTGCCAGGAGCTGGGCTTCGACGTTGCCCGTCGCCCAGAGTTTCATCGCCAGTTCGTGATCGACCTTGATCTTTGCGGCGATCGCGCGGATGTCGCCGAGCTTCACGCCGAACTGGTTGTCCGGCGCACCGGCTTTGGCGTTGTGCTTGCGGCGTGCGTCATCGGCGAGCGACGCGAACTGGTCCAGAACTTCCGTGACGTTCATGACGAGAGCATATCGGAAGATCTGCTCCGCGCCGACGCGAACCCGGCGTTCCGCTCCACTCCCCTCGATCAAGAACCATCTCGACGCATCGGAGAACTCGCGCCGCCCGCACCGGGAAGGCGATTCTGATCCCATGTCGGTGGGGCGGAGGCGGTGTCGGCGCAGTCGGGGGCGATCGGGTCTATTTGAGATGCAGCCCCAAGAACGCCTCAAGTTGGCGGGCGGCATTCCGGCTCGCCTCGGCATCGAAGCCGAAGGTCGCGGTCGGGCCGAAGACGGGGAATAGGCGGACGGTGCGCGGCCTGGTGATCGATGCGATATCGAACCCGTGATTCGCGTTCGGATACACATGGAGCATGACATTCGGTGAGGCCGCGCGCGACACCATCGAACGGATGCCCTCGGCCTCGGTCACGTCGTCCGCCTCGCCCGTGAGGATCAAGAGCGGCGTCGTCGTCTTTAGCGGCACATCGTCCTCATTCGATGGGTAGTATGCCGCCGCTGCCTTGAGATTGAGCGCGCTGGCCCTCGCTTCGTCGGCGAGGAGCGGCCACAAGCCTTCCGCGCCCAGCGACCAGGCGACGACCGCGCCGGGTTGATCCGGTTTGATCCGGCCCGACGTTCGCGCCCAAGCCACCGCCTGCTCGGCAACCCACGCGATCTTGCCGCCGGTGGAGATTCTCGGCGGATTCAACGCCGACTTGTACGCCGCCTTGTAGTCAACAACGAGGGCGTCGTAGCCCTCGGCATTGAGTTCGGCGGCGGCGCGGAAGTAGTGGTTCTTGTCTTCGAAAATCGTCAATCCAGAGGCCCCGGGCAACAGCACCACCCACGCGCCGGACGACGAAGCGGCGGGGCGGAAGTGAAAATGCGGTTCCATGGGCGTGCCGGGAGGGGCGGCACCTTCCTGTTGGGTTCCATCCGACCTGCTTGCCCGCGGTTCGGCGCAGCCGGAAAGCGAGGCGACCAAGATGGGCAAGGCGAGCGCGGCGACGATGCGGTGGATGAGCATGGTGGAGGCTGTGATCGACGAACTCGCACCTCGCGACTTTGCCGTGGGGCTCGCGGCCGTGCCCGATTGAGTTCGGCGCCGTCTCGCGCAGCATAGGCGAAATCAAACTCGGCGGGAAGATCTCGTGCTGGTGGAACGGCGCGGAACGCATCCGTCGCAAGCGTGGATGGTTCGGCGTCACCCCTGGCCATCGAGTCTGCTGAATCGGGGTGACAGGACACCAAGAGAACTGTTCTTGGCAGGCGATAGGGGCTGGGGCACCAGCCTGCGTCAGTCGCTCGTTCCGATCAATGGCGAGTCAATCAGACAATCTAACGAATTCTGCGCCGGGTGAGGGTTGAGCTACGTGCGATTCAACGTATTCTCCGGTATGAACACCGCGATTGCGGCGATTGAGTCGCTCATGGGCGACCCCGCACCTGGCCTTGTCTTTGGCGTTCACGAGCGAGCAAAACTGCCGCGACGGGCGCACCCTTCTCGCCATGCATGGGGTAGCGAGGTAACCACAGCCGAGCGTAAAGAACTGATCGCACTTACGGCCGGCTCACCCGAGCTTGCGGACCTGCTCGATGTGTACGAGCGTTCAAATGGAGTTCATCTTTTCTATCTGAAGTGCCCGAACTGCGACGAACCGCACTGGGGACTCACTCTCCTGCCGATTTCCGAATGGGCGACGGCCACAGCAGTCTGGCAAGCCGGTGGGGACTGTGCGTCGCTTATGGAAGGCTGCGACCTCTACCACAAAGGCCAATGGCGAGTAATCGCATCAATGCCCAGCGAGGAAATGCACCTCGTACAGTTTTTCTCTGGCGAGCACGATGGGGAGAAGTTGGCCGGGAAGATCTATTGCATCGGGCTGGACGGCTACTTGGGCTTCCAAGAAGAGGTCGCGCCGAATCTCTCCTCGCTCATGCAGGACATTGCGCAGGATCCGGCGGCATTTTTCGATCGCTTGGGCTTCGGCTGGACCGTTGAGGTTGACGAGGGGTGCTTCGGCGACCCGATTGAACAGTACATCGCTGACGTACGCGGTCATCCTGACGCCGTGCAATGGCCCCCGACACGGCCCAAGTGAACAGCCCTTGTGTAGCACCTCGGAGGATAATACCTGCGGTTCAACCCGTCCGTAAACACGGATGGCCCCGGCACTTACCGAGGCCATCCAGCCTGCTGAATCGGGGTGATAGGATTTGAACCTACGACCTCTTCGTCCCGAACGAAGCGCGCTACCAAGCTGCGCTACACCCCGTCGATTCAGCCCCAAGTATAGCCGCCCTTGGCGTGCGTCCAGCATCCCGGCCGAACTTCACGGTCTGGACCCGCCGCGGCGTTCGACATCGGCCCCCTGATTTCGCGCTCGGATGAAAATCTCCCTCATCATCTTGCGGGGGCCGTGCGGCGGGGACGCGACCGACCGTGCCACGCGGAGCGGCCCGATGCCTGATGGCCGATGCCTCAGTTGAACGCCTGCGTTTCATACGCGAAACTCGGCTTCACGCTGTAGACGTTGTCCTCGCGCGTGCCGGGGTCCAGGTCGATGCCGGACGAGTAGAAGTAGCCGCGTGAACCGGGGCAGATGCCCTCGTCGGCGTCGCCCACGGCCGTCATGGGATCCTGACTCCCGAGGTTGTTCGGATCGAATGGCCGATAGGACCGGCGGAAGTCGAACTCAGGGTTCGGGGCTTCTTTCACTTTTTTCAGCGTGCGGCTGCTGTTGATCGTGTTCTGATTCTTGGATTGGTCGAAGTACGCTCCGAATCCGCCGTGGAACGCCGGATGCACGAATCGCAGGGGGCGGCCGTAGCCGTCGATGAACTCAACGCTGCGCAGATCGGTCGAGGCGCCGATGTCGGCGGCGGCGGCGACGACGACGGTGCGGACCTGGCGCGAGTCGCTGACGGACTTGATGATGTCGTCGGCCTCGGGCACGTCCTTGCAGGCGAGCGCGAAGCGTGCGAAGCTGTCGAAGGCGGGGTTCTTGTCGCGGTCGAAGCCCGCGTCGCTGGGCCTTCCGTCGAGCATCGCGAACTCGTAGGTCTTGTTGGTGGTGGTGTTCTTGTAGGTGTAGCGATCGGGCGGCCCCTCGCCCTTCTTGTTGTAGTAGGCCTCGAGCGCTTTGTCGGCGACCTGGATCAGCCCCTCGGTGGCCCGTTGCTTGCCCTGACCGACCACAGCCCGACCAACGAACAGCCCGATGGTCACCAGCACGCCGATAATGCCGATGACGACGAGCAGTTCGATGAGGGTGAACGCGTGGCGTGGATTGGGAGAGGCCGATTGAGACAGCATGCGCACCTCCGGGGACGCCCGTGGGACGCCCTTCAGAACGTAAGTGTAAGCGATCGGCCGCCAGCGCGCCAGGAACCCGCGCGCCACACCCTACCGACCCGTGAGGTCGAACGGACGCCAATGACCCTTACGCTTGGTTCGTGGCCCATGATGCAGGAATCCTCCCGGAACGCGCCGATCGCGGCGCGTCCCATAGGCGGCGTGGGGCCGACTGCAAATTCGGGTGGTCAACGCCGTTGACAACGGAGTCTTGTGCGTCTAAACCTGTATGTAGACCACGCGAGAACACTGTGTGTGGAGCGCCAGAGGATCGGCGCAACCTGTGTGTCTCTGGTGCGATTTCCCCGGGGAAGAGAAACATGGAATTGACTCCCGCATCGACCGTTCCCGCCGGCCAGTTCGGCGACGGACGCGAACCCTCCGATCTCTCGCTCGTCGAGCTGGCGGAGCAACTGGAGAAGGTGACGGGCTGGATCGAGACGCAGCGTGTGCGCGAGCGCGAGGCCCGCGCCGTCTACGACCGCGTGCGCCAGGAGACCGAGTCCAACATCGCGCGCATCCGCGACTATGCCAAGGAGCTTGTGAAGCACCAGCAGCGCAAAATGTCTTCATTCAGCGGCATCCTGGGACAGCCCGAAGCGCCGGCCGCGGTGTCGCGCCCCGCTCCCACGATCCGTTCCGGGTCGACCCCGAAGAACCTCGCGGAGGCGATTCTCGCGATCTGGTCGCTCGATCGCTACGCCGATCCGCTCACGACCGAGGACATCGCGGCGGCCCTGAAGGACGTGGGCTACAAGTCCGATGCGGCCGAGGCCTCGATCCGCAGCAGCGTGAACCAGGCACTGGCCAAGCTGTGCGGCACGGGGCGCGTGGTCCGACTTCGCGCCGATGGCTCGCCCATCCCGCCGCGCGACAAGACCTCCCGAGCCCGAAAGTACGTCGCGGCGACGCGCCTGCCGGAGGGAATGGTGCTGTAATCCGCGGTGTGCCGCGGATATCAGGCCAAGACAATCGTCGGACCAGGTGACGCTCGGAGTTCCAACTTTGATCCGAAGCCCCCGTGCCGTTGGGCGCGTCTTCCTGGATTAATCGAGACGCTTCACGCTCCGCTTGCCTGGCCCGAATCCTTTGGGCCTTGATCGTCCGAGTGCGATCCGAATCACAGGATGCGGCCGCACGCTTGTTCTACGGACTGCCCAGGCCAATCGGAAGTGCCCGGGGACAAGCCGGAGCTTCAACCCCGTGTTGCGGTTGGGCCATGAGCGCGGGGCAAGGCGGACACGGCTTGGTCTCGCCCGGAACTCGTTGTGAGCATTTCATGCGGCCTCGACGTGCCTCGGACCGATCTGGCCCTGCTGATCGGTGTCTCATCGAGCCGCTCGCCCGCTTTGGGCCAACCGGAATCCACGGAATGGGGTGAAAGTCCGACCTGCGGGTGGTCGATGAAGCGGCACCTCGGATGGAGTGCCGCAGCGTGGCCAGCTATGCGAGACTGATGCCCACCTTGGGAGCCAGCGAGAGCGAGGGAGTGCTGAACCCCGCTCGCTTCGACGGCCTGCGCGGGCTCTTCGCGGCCAAGGTCAATCCCGTGGTCGGACTCGACATCATCCACGCCGACGCGTGCGATCGCACGTCCGAACCCGCCGCTCCGACTCACGACGAGATCGCCGCCCGTGCCTACGAGGTCTACCTTAAGCGCGCTGGCCGCCCCGGTTCGCCGGATGGCGATTGGGCCCAGGCACGGCGCGAGCTGGAGAGCGAGTCCAGGTGGCGACGCCACGCCGTGACGGAGTGAGGAACAAGTCACGAAGACAATACTCCGTGAGTCGTGAGTCGTGAGTCGTGAGTCGTGAGTCGCGTGCCGAGCGGGGCATGGCGGCGGCCGTGGTGCGTACCGACGTACGCGCGATAACCGCGGATACTCGGCTGCCCTCCTACGCCATCCGCACCCAGTGCAGCAGCGTCTTGAAGTTCGGCGGCTTGCCGTACATCAGGATGCCGATGCGGAAGATCTTGGCCGCCCCCCACAGCACGACCAGCGAGGTGAGGGCGGAGATCGCCAACGCCACGGGGTGCTGCCAGCTCGGGATCGGCTCGCTCCCGCCCAGGCGCAGCACCATGACATACGGGCTGACGACGGGGATGAAGGAGAGCGTCGTGGCCAGCGGCGAGTTGGGCGCGCGCTGGATCACGAACCAGATCATCCAGGGCAGGATCGTGATCATGATGACCGGCGTCATCAGCGTCTGCGCCTCGCGCAGCTCGTTCACGGCGGCGCCGATCGCGGCCATGAGGGCGGCCATGGTCACCGCGGCGCAGACGAAGTACCCGATCAGGAGCAGGAACGTCATGGGCGTGACGAGCTGCGTGAGCGCGAAGTAGATGAGGCTGGCGATCCCCACGCTCCCGTAGATGCCGATGATGAGCACGCCCACCGCCAGGTGCCCGATGATCTTGCCGGTCATGAGCTGCATCGGGGAGACCGCCGAGAGCAGGATCTCCATCACGCGGCTGGATTTCTCCTCGACGACCGTCGTCATGAGATACTGGCCGGTGGTCATCACCGAGACCATGAGCAGGATCATGAATCCGACCGGGATCAGCATCTGAAGCTCGCCGATCGACTTGCGCTCGCCGGTCTTGGTGATCGTCACCGCGTCGATGTTCGGGCGGGCCAGCATGGAGCGGAGAAACTTCGCGTCGAGCCCGGCGGCCTTGACGCGCGCGTCGCCCGCGATGCGCGCGTCGACGATGGCGTCGCCCACCGAACGCTCGATCCCCTGCTGGATCTCGATGTCGAGCTTGGGGGCGACGAAGAGATCGAACACGCCAAACTTTCCGTCGGGGCCCGGCTCGATCGCGCCCTTGGGGATCACGACCACCGCCAGGAGCGGGTCGGCGCCAGAGCTCTCGCCGCGGGCCTTGATCACCACGTTGCGCAGAGTCTCCTTCAACTTCTCGATGTCTTCGTCGGGCGCGCCGAGTTGCGCCCGCACGTCTGCGGCGGGCAGCATCTGCTTGGTCTGCATCTCGACGATGGAGCTCGCCTGGGCAGCCTGGTCCGGCGAGACGCTAAACTTCTTGCTCGCTTCCTCGGCCGCCTTCTTGATCTGCTCGGCTTTTTCCCGGCTGCGGGCGGCCATGTCCTCGGGCAAGCGACGAACCGCGTCTTCTCCCACGACGCTCGAGTGGTCGACCACCACGATGTGCCCCTGCACGCGCGGGCCTTCCATGTTCTTCACCAGCATCACCGCGAAGCCGGCGACGGCGGCCATGATCGGCGGGAGGAACACGCCCAGCAGAAAGCCGCGGGTCCACACCACCGAGACGAACTCGCGCCAGGCGACGGCGAACATGCGATTCATGGGTTACTCCGAGGAGGCGGCGGCCAGTTCGTTGCGGATGGTCTCGCGATCGGCCGTGGACGCGCCCGCACGCCCCAGCACGACGTCGATGAAGATGTCCTCCAGCGTCGCTCGCTTCACCTCGACACGACGGACCGGGATCGAATCGACGATCGATCGCATCGCCTGAGCGGGATCGACCGTGTCGTTGAATCGAATCTCATAGAGCGCCTTGCCCGCGGGCTGGCACGACGCCACGCCCGGGAGCGCCGGGAGCCGCTCGGCGTCTCCGGTGTTGGTCGGCTCGACGAGCATCGAGCGCGGATCAAACTTGGCGAGGATCGATTGGAGCGACCCGTCGAGCATCTTGTTGCCCTTGTGGATCATGAAAATCTGATCGCACAACTGCTCGGCCTCGAACATCGCGTGGGTGCTGAAGATCACCGTGCGCCCCGCCTTGTGCTGCTCGTCGATCAATTCGCGGATCAGGCGCCGATTGACCGGGTCCAGGCCGCTGAAGACTTCGTCGAGGATGAGCAGGTCGGGCTCGTGCATGACGGCGGAGATGAACTGCACCTTCTGCTGCATGCCCTTGGAGAGCTCCTCGCACTTCTTCTTGTACTCGTTGGGCAGCCCCATGCGCTCCAGCCAAGAGCGCACCTTGTTCTCCGTCGCGCCCGGGTCGATCCCCTTGAGCTTTCCCATGTAGTTGAGGAACGCCCCGACCTTCATCTTGCGGTACACGCCGCGCTCTTCGGGCAGGTAGCCGATCCGGTCCTTGCTCTCGACGGCCGACGCCTTACCCAGCACCCGCAGTTCGCCCGAATCCGGGAAAATGATCGACATGATCATGCGGATCGTGGTGGTCTTGCCCGCGCCGTTGGGCCCGATGAATCCGCACAGGCTTCCCTGGGGCACGGAGAGGTCGAGCTTGTTGACAGCGACCTTCGGACCGAAGGTCTTGGTCAGGCCGCGGATTTCGATGGCGAGCAAGGTGTGGACCCCCCGAGGTGCGGTCGCGGAATGATACCGATTCGCGGCCCGCGGGTTTCACCTGCGCCGAGCGGATTTCGGCTGCTTATCGTTCGGGTGCATGACGGTACTGGCGCAAGAAGCTCTGGGGAAGATCGTGGCCAAGCTCGGCGAGTTCGAGCGGGAATACGCCGCGGTATGCGCGAAGCTGGAAGACCCCGCGGTCGTCACCGACCACAAGGCGGTGCGCCAACTCTCGATCCGCAAGGCCGGGCTCGAGCCGCTGGTGGGCGCCTTCCGGGCCTTCAACGCCGCGGTCGCGGAGGTGAAGGAGCTCGAGTCGGCCAAGAGTGGCCGCGATGCGGAATTGGCGGCGATGGCCGTCTCCGAACTTCCCGGCGCGAGGGAAAAGGTCGACGCGCTGCTTCAGGACGTGACCTCGCGCCTTGTGACGGCGGACGACGGCAAGGTCGGATCGGTGATGATGGAAATCCGCGCCGGGACCGGCGGCGATGAGGCCGCGCTGTGGGCCCGCGACCTGCTCGAGATGTACCAGAAGGACGCGGCGCGGCGCGGATGGAACTGGGAAGTGCTGGAGCTGACGCCCGAGCCCGGCGTGGGCGGCGTGCGCAGCGCGACCGTCAACGTGCGCGGCGAGGGCGTGTGGACCGAGCTCAACTTCGAGGCCGGCGTCCACAGCGTGAAGCGTGTGCCCGCGACCGAAGCCCAGGGACGCATCCACACCAGCACCGCCAGCGTCGCGACCCTCGCCGAGCCCGAGGACGTTGACGTCAAGATCGACTGGGCAAACGAGGTCGAAGAGTTCGCGACACGCGCCCAGGGTCCGGGCGGCCAGAACGTCAACAAGGTCGAGACCGCGTGGCAGATCCACCACAAGCCGACCGGCATCATCATCAAGATGATGGAGGCCAAGAGCCAGCAGCAGAACCGCGAGCGGGCCCGACGCCTGCTCATGGCCAAGCTGTACGAGTCCGAGCGGGCCAAGCAGGCGGCCGAACGCACCGCCGCCCGCAACAGCCAGATCGGAACCGGCGGGCGCAGCGAGAAGATCAGGACGTATCGGTTCAAGGACGGCATCGTGGCCGACGAGCGATTGCCCGGTGAATATGGCGTTCGCGAGGTGATGAACGGCGAGCTGGACAAGCTCGTGAAGGACCTGATCGCGTACGAAACGGCGCGGCGGGTGGCGGCTCTGTAGGAGCTGAGCGAGAACATGTGCGCGACGGCGGAAGTCCCGGGTTCGCCGCGCCGTTCTGGTGAACGGTGCGATCCGCCCGCGCCAACGCCCGTGCCATCGGAGACTGTTCGATGATCGATCTGTCGGTCCAAGTCGACGGCCTGCGGCTGGCGAATCCCTTCATCGTCGCCAGCGGACCTCCGTCCACCAACGCCAACGTGATCGCTCGAGCTTTCGACGAGGGCTGGGGCGGCGTGGTGTGCAAGACGATCGTCCTTGACTCGACCAAGATCGTGAATGTCTCGCCTCGCTACGCGAGGTGGCGCGTGGGCGATGAGATCGTCGGCTGGGAAAACATCGAGCTCATCAGCGATCGCCCGATCGAGACGTGGGAAGACGAGTTTCGGACGCTGAAGAAGCGTTATCCCGGGCGCGTGCTCATCGCGTCGGTGATGGAAGAGTATCGGCGATCGGCGTGGCACGAGGTTGTCGAGCGGATGCAACGCGCCGGGGCCGACGCGATCGAACTGAACATGTCGTGCCCGCACGGCCTGCCGGAGCGGCGCATGGGCTCGGCGATGGGCCAGTCGCCCGAACTCCTCCGCGAGGTGTGCGGCTGGGTGCGCGAGGTGGCGCGCGTGCCGGTGTGGGCAAAGATGACCCCGAACGTCACGAGCATCGTGGAGGTCGCGAGCGCCGCGGTCGACGCGGGGTGCGCCGGGATCTCCGCGATCAACACGATCCTGAGCGTGATGGGAGTTGATCTCAACACGCTGCGCCCCGAGCCGACCGTGGAAGGCTTCTCAACGCCGGGCGGCTATTCCGGGCGCGCGGTCAAGCCGATCGCGCTGCGGATGGCGATGGAGATCGCACTGGCGACGCGAGGGCGTGCGTCGCTGAGCGCGATCGGCGGCGTGGAGGCGGGCGAGGACGCGCCCCAGTACATCCTGCTCGGCGCCTCGACGGTGCAGGTCTGCACGGGCGTGATGATCCGCGGCTACGGACTTGTTCGGGAGCTCGAGCGCGGCCTGCGTGCGTTCATGGAACGCCACGCGTTCCGTTCGATCGAAGATTTCCGCGGGCACAGTCTGAAATACTTCACCAGCCACGCCGGATTGGTCGCAAGGAAGCAACGCGGAAAGCCCGGGCGGGACGCGGCGTGGAGCGCGGACCGGTTTGTGGAGCAGGTTCGCGAGGAGGCCGAGTAACCTCGCCGCGGGCGTCACTCGACGTCATCAACGAGCACGACGTGCACCGTGCCCGGGCCGTGAACGCCCGTGACGAGCACGCCCTCGATGTCGGCTGTTTTACTCGGGCCGCTGACGAGCAGCATCGCGGCCGGCGGGGCCTTCGCGAACGCAGACGCCGGCGAGCGCGGGCTCGACCATAGATCAAGCAGATCGGGCACAAGCGTGTTCGATGTCACGAGGATCACCACCTTTGGAGGCACGATCCACGCGCAGCGCCGACGCCCATCGCTCGCCAGCAGCACCGAGCCGGACTCGGCGACTCCCGCGGTCGCGTCGATGATCGAAAGGTCGGCATCAAACGCCCGCGAACTCGGATCGGTGCTGGTCGGCACGCCCAGCGTGCGGCACGCGTCGTCGGCGGGCGCGCGAAGTGCTGGGGCCGCGACATCAATCAGCACGCGATTCGGCGTTTCGGCGCGAAGGACCGCTTCGAGCGCACTCTTCAGGAAACCCTGCGAGGCACGGATCGCTTTCATCCCAGTCCGATTGGCCGCTTCGATGAACCGCGAGCAAATGTCGACGTCGGCGCGAACCAGCCGCGCCAGCGATTCCTCGGCACGCGGCGGCTGCTCGCCAGACGAGGACGCGTTCGATCGGCCGAGCGCCGCCCGCACCCGCGACAGAATGAGCTCGCGGTCATTCATGCACGCCCCCGATCGCTCGCGGGCCGATGGTCGTTGTCCTTTGTTCGCTCTCGCTCGTTCCACCATGCGCGGAAGTCGATCGCGCCCGGGCGTGGCGTCGTTCTGCAAGAGGTCCACGCGCCCAGCGGGCCCGGGAGCGGAATATCCACGTCTTCGAGGCGAGAGAGTACGAACCTCGCGAGCCCGGACGCGATTCGATACCGCGTCGGCGACTGCATGATCCAGCGCCAGAGCTTCATCACCGCCCGTTCCGGCGCGGGACTGATGTGCCGCTGGGCCGCCTGCTCTCGCAGCGAAATCAACTGCGACGGCAGATCGATGTGCACCGGGCACGCGTGGAAGCACGCGCCGCACAGCGAGCTGGCGGTCGCAAGATCGGGATAGTTGTGCAGTCCCTTCAGGTGCGGCGTGATCGTCGCCCCGATCGGCCCCGAATAGACCGAGCCATACGCGTGCCCGCCGCCGACCGCCTTGTACACCGGGCACGCGTTCAGACACGCGCCGCACCGGATGCAGCGAAGCAGTTCACGCGTCGGTGCGCGCAGCAGTTCCGATCGGCCGTTGTCGAGCAGGATGACGTGCAGTTCGCGAGGCCCGTCGGCGTCGGCGCCCGACCGTTGCCCAGCGGATCGCGCCGGGCCCGTGACGCAGCCCGTGATAATGGTTGTATAAATCGTAAGGGGTTGCGCCGTCGCGCTCCGCGCGAGCAGCTTCAGAAAGATCGGCAGGTGCTCCATCGCCGGGATGAGCTTCTCGATGCCGACCAGCGCGATATGAACGGGCGGGAGCGAAACCGTCAGGTCGGCGTTGCCCTCGTTGGTGCAGATGACGAGCGAGCCGGTCTCGGCGATCAGGAAGTTCCCGCCGCTGATGCCAAGGTCCGCACGCTCGAAGAGCTTGCGCATGTGCGCCCGCGCGATCATGGTCAGTTCGCCGGGGTCTTCGGTGTATCGCGCGTCCAGGTCGCGCACGAACGCCCGCGCCACCGACGCGCGGTTCTTGTGGATCACGGGCGTGACGATGTGCGACGGCGCATCGCCGTCGAGTTGCACGATGAACTCGCCCAGGTCGGTCTCGATCGTCTTGACGCCCGCCGCTTCCAGTTCGGGAAGAAGGCGAGTCTCCTCCGTCGCCATCGATTTGCTCTTGACGCAGACCTTCGCGTTGATCCGCTTCGCGATATCGAGACAGATTCGATTGGCGCTCGCCGCGTCGGCGGCCCAGTGTACCGTCGCGCCCGCGCGCGTCGCGGCCGCCTCGAACCGATCGAGATACGCGTCGAGGTGATCCAGCGTGTGCGACTTGATCGCGCCCGCGTGCCGGCGAAGGTCGTCGTACCGCTCGCCGAACGCTACCCGGCACGCGTCCACGCGTCCCGCGTCCTTCGTCACCGTCGCGTGGCGCACGAACTGCTGCAGGCTGATGTCGCGGGCGGCCGCGGGCGCACGCGATTCGATGCGGTGGGGGAGGGGCGGAAACAGCACGCCCTCGTTCATAGCAGGGGCTCCCGCTCCAAGAGCCCGAGCGACTCGGCGATCAGTTCCGGCGCGGAGATGATCCGCTGACGCACGCCGCGCTTTCGGCACGCGCCGTCGATGTTCATCGCGCACCCCGCGTCGCTGCACACCAGCGCGTCGCTCCGCGTCGACGCGACGTTGGCGACCTTGTTCTGGACCATCTTGCCGGAGATGGCCGGGTGCTTGACGCTGAACGCGCCGCCAAAGCCGCAGCACTCGTCGCGCGACGGGAGCGGGCGGAGCTCGATCCCCTGGATCTGCGCCAGCACCTTCGCCGGCTCGTCCATGAGGCCAAGCTCCCGCAGGTGACACGCCGGATGGATCGTCGCGGAGGAATCGTGGCGAGCGCCCATCGCCGCCAGGTCGACGCGCAGAACGCGAGAGAGGAACTCCACGAACTCATAGGTCTTTCCCGCCAACACCCTCGCGCGGGCGGCGTACGCCGCGTCGTCCTTCAGAAGCTCCGGCGCGTGTACCTTCATCATCGCCGCACACGAGCCCGACGGCGTGACGATCGCGTCGAACCCCTCAAACACGTCGATCCAGCGCCTCGCCAGAACGGCCGCGTCGGCGTGGTGCCCCGTGTTGAACATCGGCTGCCCGCAGCAGGTCTGGGCCGAGGGGAATTGAACATGGCATCCAAGCCGCTCCAGCACCAGCGTGGCGGCCACCCCCGCCCTCGGGGCGAATTGCTCGGTCAGGCAGGTGATGAAAAGAGCGACGTTCAAGGGTTTTTCGTGGCCTTTCAACCCGCCCGCAACGCAGTGGGTACGTTTGGATGGCCGATTTGGCCGTGAATGTTGATTTTGGTTTGAGACAGTGATGCCCGATTTTGACTGAATATGCTTGAAATTGTTGGGATATCCCGTAACCTTGGCAAGCGGAAAGTGTCTTCCTCGCACGATTCGCCGCGCCAACTGTTCGCCGGCGGTTGCGAGTTGGTGTTCTGTCTGGTTTGATGGGAACGAGATGTCACGACAGCCTTCAGAGTACCGTCATGTTCGCCACCTGTGGGACGACGCCAAGGCCGGGGCCATGGACCCATTGGCCCGCCTCGTGTACCGCTCGAACATCCTGGGGAGCGATCAACGCATTACCAACACCGGCGGCGGCAACACATCCTCCAAGATCAACGAGCGCGACCCGCTCACGGGTGAGACGCTCGATGTCCTCTGGGTCAAGGGCAGCGGCGGCGACCTCCGCACCGCCAACAAGGGGCTCTTCGCCTCGCTCTACATGTCAAAGCTGGAGGGGCTTCAGCGCGTCTGGGGCAACGCCCCTGCCCGCGGGCCCAAGACCCCTATCGAAGACGAGATGGTCGGTGCATACTCGCACTGCACGTTCAACCTGAATCCGCGCGCCTCGTCGATCGACACGCCCCTCCACGCGTTTGTGCCGCGTCGACACGTCGATCACATGCACCCCAACGCGGTGATCTCGATCGCGGCGTGCGCCCGCGGCGCTGAACTGACCCGCGAGGTCTACGGCGATGACGTGATCTGGACCCCTTGGCAACGCCCGGGCTTTGATCTGGGCCTCGTCCTCATGAACATCTGCGAAAAGCACCCAAAGGGCAGAGGCGTGGTGCTGGGCCAGCACGGCCTGATCAACTGGGCCGACGACGACAAGGCGTGCTACGAGCTGACCCTCGACCTCATCGAAAAGGCCGCCCGATTCATCGAGGCTCGCGACAAGGGAGACAAGACCTTCGGCGGCCCGCGTTGCGCGCCCATGCCCGCCGAAAAACGCGACGAATTGCTCGCGGACATCCTTCCCTGGCTGCGCGGCAAGATCTCCGCGGAGCGTCGCTTCATCGGCACGGTCCAGACCGACGACGCGATCCTGCGGTTCGTGTGTTCGAGCGACGCGCCGCGCCTGGCGATGCTCGGCACCTCGTGCCCCGACCACTTCCTCCGCACCAAGATCCGCCCCATGCTCGCCGATTGGCTGCCCGGCCAGTCGATCGATCAGCTCAGGGCCGCGATCGAGGCGGGGCTGGCGCAGTACCGCAAGGACTACGCGGCGTACTACGAGCGCTGCAAGCGACCCGATTCGCCCGCGATGCGCGACCCGAGCCCGACGGTGATCCTGATCCCCGGCGTGGGCATGATCGCGTGGGGCAAGAACAAGAGCGAGTCGCGCGTCACGGCCGAGTTCTACAACTGCGCCGTCGAGGTCATGCGCGGGAGCGAGGCGATCGACCGCTACATCGCGCTCCCCGAGCAGGAAGCCTTCGACATCGAGTACTGGCTGCTCGAAGAGGCCAAGCTCAAACGCATGCCTCCCGAGCCCGAGATGGGCCGGAAGGTGGCGATCGTCGTCGGCGCGGGCAACGGCATCGGCAAGGCGGTCGCGCACCGCGTCGCCAAGGACGGCGCCCATGTCGTCTGCGCCGATCTTGCGTTGAACGACGCGGAATCCACCGCCGCCGAGCTCGTCAAGCTGCACGGCGAGGGCATCGGCGTCGCGGGCACTGGCGTCTCTTCCTGCGGCCCGGCCCTGGCGGCCCAGGTCGACATCACCAACCGCGCCAGTGTTCGCGCCATGCTCCGCCGCGCCCTCATGGCCTACGGCGGGATCGACATGCTCATCGTCACCGCCGGCGTCTATGTCGCGCCCGACGCGGCGGGCTCGATCAGCGACGAGGCCTGGAAGAAGACCTTCGATGTCAACGTGATGGGCTCGTACCTCATCGCCGACGAGGCGACCGCGATCTTCCGCTCGCAAGGCCTTCGCGCCAGCATGGTGCTCACGACCAGCGTCAACGGCATGGTCTCGAAGCGCGGCAGCTTTGCCTACGACACCAGCAAGGCCGCCGCCAATCACCTGGCGAGAGAGCTCTCGATCGAGCTGGCGCCGCTGGTGCGCGTCAACGCGGTGGCGCCCGCGACCGTCGTCGCGGGCTCGACGATGTTCCCGCGCGACCGCGTGATCGCCTCGCTGATCAAGTACAAGATCGCGTTCGATGAGAAGGCCGACACCGAAGCGCTGCGCGCCAAGCTCGCCGACTTCTACGCCCAGCGGACGCTGACCAAGACGCCGATCACGCCCGCCGATCAGGCCGAGGCGATCTGGTTCCTGGCCAGCGATCGCTCGTCGAAGACGACGGGCCAGGTCTTCTGCGTCGACGGCGGTCTGGTCGAGGCGTTCATGCGTTAGCACAGCCGCGGCCGCTCCGGTCGCGGTCGGAGACTCTGATTGGGGGCACGCGGGTCCATCGCGATCGATCTTGGCGCGGAATCGGGGCGCGTCATGATCGGGGTGCTTCGCGCGGGCGAACTGTCGCTCCACGAAGCGCACCGCTTTCTCCACGCGCCGGCGCCGCAAGCCCCGGACGCGCCCGGCGCTCAAACGTGGGACCTCCCGCTCATCTGGCGTGAAATCCGCGAAGGATTGAAGCGTGCCGCGGCGTGGGCGGCTGAGCATGGCGTGGAAATTGCAAGCGTCGGTGTCGACACCTGGGGCGTGGACTTTGCCCTGCTCGGCAAGGACGGGGCGTTGCTCGCGCTGCCGCGCTGCTATCGCAATCCAGAACACGCCGAGGGCCTGGCTCTGCTTGACAACAAACTCGGCCGGGCCGGAATCTATGGCCTTACTGGCATCCGTTCGATGGCGTTGAACACGTCCTCGCAGCTCGCGGGCTGGGTCGTGCGTGAACCGTCGATATTCCAGGCCGCGGGCCGGTTGCTCTTCATGCCCGACCTCTTCCACTTCATGCTGAGCGGCGTGGCGTGCACGGAGCAATCGATCGCCTCGACCTCGCAGCTTCTCGACGCCAAGACCCGTGCTTGGTCGAACGACGTGCTGCGCGCGATCGGCCTGCCCCCAGAAATCCTGCCCAACATCGTTCAGGCCGGTACGCCGCTCGGCCCTTTGCTTCCCGAGGTCGCGCGGGATGCGGGCCTCTCACCCTCCATTCGTGTCATCGCGCCCGCCGCCCACGACACCGCCAGCGCCGTCGTCGGCACGCCCCTCTCGGGCGAGCAGAGTTGCTATCTCTCCAGCGGCACATGGTCGCTTCTCGGCGTTGAACTCGATCGCGCGATCGTCAGCGAAGAGGCCCGTGCCGCCGAGTTCACCAACGAGCACGGCGTATCGGGCACGACCCGCTTCCTCAAAAACGTCATCGGGCTCTGGCTCGTGCAGGAGATCAAGCGCGACCTGGCCCGCCGCGGCGTGGACATGACCTATGAGCAACTCGCCGCCGAAGCCGAGCGGGCCGCGCCGTTCCGTTCGCGGATCAACGTCGACGCGCCGGAACTGACGCTCGCGGGCGACATGATTAGGAAAGTGCAATCTCTCGCGAAGCAGGTCGGTGATCCCGAACCGACCACGCCCGGCGAACTCGTGCGAGCGTGCCTCGAAGGGCTCGCGGCCGCCTACGCGAGGACGATCGACCAGATCGAGCGCCTCACGGGTCGAACCATCGCCACGATCCACCTGGTGGGCGGCGGCGTGAAGAACACGCTGCTGAACCAGATGGCCGCGGACGCGACCGGCCGCCGTGTGCTCGCGGGCCCGAGCGAAGCGACCGCGATGGGCAATGTCATGGTGCAATTGATGGGAATCGGTGAGATCACCGATCTCGCGCAAGCGCGCGAAGTCGTTCGGAAGTCGTGTCGGCCGATGGAATACTCGCCCAGACGCGAGCCAGCCTGGGGACGGTTGATCGGTCGATCGCGGGAGACGACGCGATGAAGAAAGAGGCAACGCCGCCCACGGACCTGGTCGAGCTGTCGCGGGCCCTGGGCGATCCTGAGCTTGCGATCCTGAGCGAGGGGAATGCATCGTGCCGCGCCGACGACGGCGCGTTCTGGATCAAGGCCAGCGGCGCGTCCCTGGCGACGCTCAGCGAGAACGAGCTGGTGAGGTTGCGACGCGAGCCGATCACGCGATTGCTCGACGAGCGCTCCAGCGACTCGGATATTGCTGAGTGCCTGCGGGCCGCCAAAGTCGACGACGGGCGTGCGACCCGCGCCTCGATCGAGGCAACCATGCACGCGGCGTTGCTCGAACTCGACGGCGTGTCGTGGGTCGGGCACACGCATCCCTCGGCGATCAACGCGATCACCTGCTCGCTGCGTTTCGGCGAGTTGCTCGCCGGTCGCGTATTCCCTGAGGAAGTCGTTGTGCTCGGGACCGCGTCGTTGCTCATCGACTACGCCGACCCCGGCGTGCCGCTCGGAATCGCCGTGCGCGAGGGGGCCCGCGAGTACCTGAAAAAGTACCACCAGCCGCCGAGGGCGATCTACCTGAAGAATCACGGGTTCATCGCGGCCGGCTCCAGCGCCCGCGACGTGCTGAACATAACGCTGATGGCCGTAAAGAGCGCGAAAGTACGAACCGCCGCCGCCATGCTGGGCGGGCTCAATTTCATGAGCGACGCGGATGTCCGGCGCATGGGCGCCCGCGCGGACGTTGACTATCGCAAAAAGCTCATGGTCGAGCGGGAGCTTTCCAAGTGAGCACGCCGACACGATTCACCGACGCCTGCGCCGAGTTCGCGGAGATGGGCGTCGACGCCGAGGCCGCCCTCCGCGCCATGTCGAAGTTCGCCGTCTCCATCCACTGCTGGCAGGGCGACGACGTGCGTGGCTTTGAGAACGCCGGCGAGGCACTCGGCGGCGGGCTCGCGGTCACCGGCTCCTATCCCGGCGCGGCACGCACTCCCGACGAACTGCGAAAGGACGCCGCCAAGGCGATGAGCCTGATCCCGGGCCGACACCGCTTCAGCCTCCACGCGATCTACGCCGAAACCGAAGGAAAGAAGATCGATCGCGATGCGGTTGCGCCCGAGCACTTCGCGCGCTGGATCGCCTGGGCCCGTGAGCTCGGCATCGCCCTGGACTTCAACCCGACCTACTTCGCACACAAGCTCGCAAGCAGCGGCATGACGCTCGCGCACCCGGACGCCGGCGTGCGCGATTTCTGGATCCACCACGGGAAAGCGTGCCGGCGCATCGGCGCGAGTTTCGGTCGAGCGCTGGATTCCGCGTGCGTGACCAACGTGTGGATACCCGACGGCATGAAAGACGCGCCCGCGGATCGCTGGGCGCCGCGCGAGCGCCTCGTCTCTTCGCTCGATACGGTCTTCGCCGAGCCGATCGATCGCTCCATCCACCGCGATTGCGTCGAACCCAAGCTCTTCGGCATCGGGAGCGAGTCGTTCGTCGTCGGCTCGCATGAGTTCTATCTCGGTTATGCCGCCGCACGAAAGATCATGCTCTGCCTCGACGCCGGGCACTACCACCCCACCGAGGGAATCGCCGATAAAATATCCGCCGCCCTGCCTTGGGTCGACGGCATCCTGCTCCATGTCTCGCGGGGCGTGCGCTGGGACAGCGACCACGTCGTCACGCTGACCGACGACCTCCGCGAGATCGCGACCGAAGGCGTCCGCGCCGGCGAACGGATTCGGTTCGGGCTCGATTACTTCGACGCCAGTATCAATCGCGTGGCGGCGTGGGCGATCGGCGCCCGCTCGCTGCTCAAGGCGATCCTGATCGCGCTGCTCTCGCCGCGCGCGAAGCTGAGCGCCGCGGAGTCCGCCGGAGACTACACGGAGCGGCTCGCCCTGCAGGAGTCCGCGCGGTTGTTGCCCTACGGCGTGCTCTGGGAAGAGCATTGCCGCCGGAGCGGCGTGCCCGGCGAAGCCTCGTGGCTCGCCGAGGTGAGGCGCTATGAACGCGACGAGCTTTCGCGGCGCGGGTAAGCTGCGAACTCGTTGCAGGAGACCCCGTGCCCCACGCGCTCAGCCTTTCTCGCGTCTCCAAGTCCTTCGGTGGGGTGCGCGCCCTGCGGGATGTCTCGCTCGATGTTCAACCCGGCGAGGCCCACGCCCTGGTGGGAGAGAACGGCGCGGGCAAATCGACGCTCATCAATATCGTCGCCGGCGCCATCCACGCCGACGCGGGCGAACTTCGCGTTCGCGGCCGGATCGTCAGCGATCCAACCCCGGCCGCCATGCGCGCGATGGGCATCGCCGTCATCCACCAGCACCCGTCGCTCTTCCCGCACGTCTCGGTCGCGGAGAATATCGCGCTGGGTTGGGAAACGAGGCGGCCCGCGGGCCTCATCGACCACGCGGAACGCCGACGCAAGGCCAAGGACGTGCTCGAGCGCATCGGCGCGCGGATCGAGCCCGAGACCGAGGCCTGGCGACTCTCCTTCGCTCAGCAGCAGCTCGTCGAAATCGCTCGGGCGCTCGCGGGCGACGCGTCGATCATCCTGTTCGACGAGCCGACCGCGGGCCTGGGCGTTGACGACGCGCAGCGTCTCTTCGATCTGATCCGCAAGCTCAAGCAGCAGAACGCGGCCATCGTCTACATCTCGCACCGCCTCGAAGAGCTCCCCGCGATCGCCGATCGCATCACCGTGCTGCGAGATGGGCAACACGTCGCGACGCGCGCGATGAACGAGCTCTCGCGCGACGCAATCGTTTCGCTCATGGTCGGCCGGGAGTACGCGGCACCCGCAATTGCATCAGCGAATGGTCGAAGGGCCGTGCAAGCAAGTGCCGCTCCAGCAGGCTTCGGCGAGAACGCGCTCGCGAGTGCTGAATCGCAGCGACCAGCGAGCGATCCGCCGCTCCTGGAGCTAAAGGGCCTTTCGTGTTCCGCGTCCGGCGCTTGTGATGTCTCGCTGGCGATCCGCGCGGGCGAAGTCCTGGGCATCGCGGGCCTTGTCGGCTCGGGGCGAACCGAGCTGGCACGCGCCATCACTGGGCACGACCCCGCCGACCGCGGCGAAGTGCTCATCGAAGGCCGTGTCCGCCGGGTGCGTTCGCCGATCGACGCCGCCAGGCTCGGGATCGGCTATCTGCCCGAAGACCGCCGCCGCGACGGCGTGATCGGCGACATGACGGTCATCGAAAACGTCAACGCCGCAACGATGTCGGGCACGGATCGCGTCTCAACGCTGCTCGGGCTGATCGATCGTTCGCGAGAGCGTGCCGCCGCTTCGGACTCGATCGCGCGATTCGACGTGCGCCCACCGGCCGCGGACGCGATCGTCTCCTCCTTGTCGGGCGGGAATCAGCAGAAGGTCGCGATCGCGCAGCGGGCCGCCGCAAAGCCACGCATCTTGATCCTCGACGAACCGACGCAGGGTGTCGATGTCGCCGCCAAGGCCGAGATTCATCGCATCATCCGCGAGATGGCGAACGCCGGCGCCGGCGTGCTCATGATCTCGTCCGATCTCGGCGAGGTGCTTGCGATGAGCGACCGCGTCGGCGTGATGCGTGCGGGCCGCCTGGTCGAAGTGCTCGACCATGGCGATGCAACGCCCCAGCGTGTCATGTCCCTCGCGGTGGGGGGCGAGGCATGAGCTCCACATGGGCCAGAACGCTC
Organism: Phycisphaerales bacterium; assembly: GCA_020853815.1. Taxonomy (GTDB): domain Bacteria; phylum Planctomycetota; class Phycisphaerae; order Phycisphaerales; family UBA1924; genus JABWBC01. The sequence goes on along the minus strand of JADYYE010000014.1, from coordinate 4,570 downwards.
GCGCTCCTCGGTGCGATCGGCGTGCTCCTGGCGCTCCTGGCCTGGCGTGCCCCTAGCTTCTTCGATTTGGCGAACGTGCTCTCTATCGTGGTCGGCGCGGCCCCGCTCCTCGTCGCCGCGATCGGCGCGACTCTGGTGATCGTCACGCGTCAGATCGATGTCTCGATCGGCTCGCAGTTCAGCCTCTGCGCCGTCGGCGCCGGCATGATGACGACCGCGGGCGTGCCGATCCCGCTGGCCATCATCGCCGCGGTCCTCCTCGGCGCCGCACTCGGCCTGGCGAATGGGCTTCTCGTCGGCGTCGCCAAACTCCCGGCAATCGTCGCCACGCTCGGCACCATGGTCATCTGGCGCGAGCTGCTCCGCTGGTGGCGAGAGGGCGAATTCGTTCACAATCTTCCCGCGGGGTTCCAGTGGTTCGGTCTTTCGCAGACCGGCGGACAGATCACCGTTGTCGCCGCCGCGCTGACGCTCTGGGGCGCGATCGCACTGACCGCACGCTACACGCATCCGGGTCGCGATGTGTTCCTCGTCGGCTCCAATCCCGAAGCCGCGCGTCTCCTCGGTCTTCGTCCAACGCGTGTCATCGTCGGCGTGTTCGTTCTTAGCGGCATCACCGCCGCCCTCGCCGCTGTCCTCGGCTCGGTCCGATTCGCCGACATCGATCCCGGCGCGGGAGCGGGGCTGGAACTCCGCGCGATCGCGGCCGCGGTTGTCGGCGGCGCCGCCGTCTCGGGCGGCCGTGCCTCGATGCTCGGTGTGCTCCTCGGCGTGGTCCTGCTGTCAATCATTGGGCCCGCGCTCGTCTTCCTGGGAGTGCAACCTCAGTGGGAGCGCGTGATCCAGGGGCTCATCATCCTGCTCGCGGTTGGCGCAGACGTTTCGGCGCGGAGGGCCCGCGCATGAGCAGCCCCGCCACCAGCACGCGAGCCTTGACCACCGCCGCCCCGCGCAGCCTGCTCCTGGCGATCGCACTTGCGCTCCTCGTGGCGTTCTTTGGCGTGATCGGCACGAACTTCTTCACAGCCCAGAACGCCCTCGAAATCGGGCGTCTTTCGGTCGAACTCGGCCTGCTCTCGCTCGCTCTCACGCCCGTCATCATGACGGGCGGCATCGATCTTTCGGTCGGCGCGCTCATGGCGCTCTCCGCCGTCGTGATCGGCCTTCTTTGGCGCGACGCCGGATGGCCGCTCTGGCTCGCTTCCTGCGCGGGCGTCGCTGTCGGCGGCCTCGGCGGGCTTCTCAACGCCACGCTCGTCACGCGCGCCAAGATCCCGCCTCTCATCGTCACCCTCGGCACCCTCTGGCTCTTCCGCGGAAGCGCCGAGGCCATCACCCGCGGCGTCGACACCGTCACCGGCTTTCCCGATTGGTTCCTCTCGCTCGGTCAGGGATATCTCGGCGGCGTACTTCCCACGCAACTCCCAATCCTCATCGTCGCCGCCATCTTGTTCTGGCTGCTGGTTCACCGCGCGATCGCGGGCCGCACCTGGACCATGATCGGTTTCTCGGAATCCGCCGCACGACACGCATGCGTGGACGTCGAGCGGTCGCTCACGCTCGCATACACGCTCAGCGGCGTGGCGGCGGGCGTCGCGTCCATCGTCTACGTTGCCCACATCGGACAGGCCAAGGCCGATGCGGGAAGCGGCTACGAACTCTCGGCGATCACCGCCGTCGTCCTCGGCGGCACGTCCATCGCCGGCGGACGGGGGAGCATCGCGGGCACGCTCCTTGGCCTTTTCACCATCGCGGTATTGCAGAACGGCGTGCGCCTGGCCGACGGCCCGGCGGAACTGGCCGGTGTCTTGACCGGCGGCGTGCTCTTGGCGAGCATGGCCGCGGATCGTGCCGGAAAACAAGCGGAATCCGGCGCGCCCGCGTGCGCCGATGGCTCGGAGCTTGATATGAAGAATTCACAGTTGGCGGCGTTGTGCATCGTGATCCTCGTAGCGGCCGGGCTGGTCGCGGGAAGTAATTGGATGCTCGCCCGATCGTTCCACGGAGCGCGCGAGCACGCCTCGGAAACAAGGGCCGCGCCGAATCCGCCTGCTCGCGCCGCGGATCCAACGCCCGAGCCCGCGCGCAAGCCACTCACCGTCGCCATGATGCCCAAGAGCAAGGGCAACGCGTACTTCATCGCCTGCCGAAAAGGGGCGGAAGAGGCGGCCAAGGAACTCGGTATTGACCTGATCTGGGACGGCCCGACCGAAACCGATCCCGCCAAGCAGAGCGAGGTCGTCGACGCATGGATCACCCGCGGCGTGGATGTCATCGCGGTCTCGGTCGAGAATCGCGAAGCCCTCTCCGGCGTGCTGCGCAAGGCCCGCTCGCGCGGCATCAAGGTCGTGACCTGGGACGCCGACGCTGAGCCCGACGCCCGCGACTTCTTCGTCAACCAGGCCACGCCCCAGGGCATCGGCCACACGCTCATGGACAACGCCGCCCGCCTCCTCAACAACAAGGGCCAGTTCGCGATCGTTACGGCGTCGCTCACCGCCGCCAACCAGAACGAATGGCGCAAGCACATCGAGGCTCGCCTGAAGGAGAAGTACCCCGACATCATCCTCGCGGGAGTGCAGCCCTGCGACGATCAGCAGAGCAAGGCGTTCGAAGTCACGACGTCGATTCTCAACTCCAATCCCGATGTGAAGCTCATCATGGCGATCTGCTCGCCGGGCGTCCCCGGCGCCGCCGAGGCCGTGAAGCAACTCGGTCGCAAGGACGTCAAGGTCATCGGGCTCGGATTGCCCAACGACAACAAGCGATTCGTCAAGGAGGGCATCACCGACGGCGTGGTTCTCTGGAACACCATGGACCTCGGGTACCTCGCGGTCCACGCCGCAAGCGCGATCTGCCGCGGCGAACTGAAGCCGGGCCAATCGCAACTCAAGGCTGGAAAGCTCGGAACCAAGGACGTCGTCGCCGACAACGTGATGCTCGGCACGCCCTTCACATTCGACAAGAGTAACATCGATCAGTTCGATTTCTGAAGCGGGCAGCCGGTCGAGTGGCTTGCGGGCGCTGCGATTGCCCTCATCGAATGAAGCGATGCGCACGTCCTGTGAGGCCTCCGCTCCGCGATTGCACGATTCGGCGCCGGAGGGATTCAGGCCAAACCGCCGCGAAGAGAGAACGGGCGTCGCAGGTGTATTGAATCAGCTTGTACGTCATGGCACCATCGGTATGCTCATTGCACGAGGAGGCCGCCATGGCAAATGACACGTCCCGCGTTGACGAGAATATCGCTCTCCGCATCGACTCCGAGCACGCCGGCCTGATCGGTGACGCCGCGGGAGAAGCCGACTCAAAGCTCGAAGACGCCATCGCCCTCTGCCTCTCGGGCGGCGGGTACCGCGCCATGATCTTCCACGTTGGCACGCTCTGGCGTCTCAACGACGCCGGCGTCCTTGCCCAACTCTCGCGCGTCTCCTGCGTTTCGGGTGGCTCGATCACCGGCGCCGTGCTTGCCCTTTCTTGGCCCAAGCTCGCGGCGGGCGCATTCTCTCGTGCCGCATTCATCCAGCATGTCGTCACGCCGCTCCGCAGGATGGCCGCCACCAACGTCGACGCCGAGTCGATCCTCATCGGCATGATCCTCCCCGGCGTCACCGTGGGCGACATGGTCGCGCGGGAGTATCGCAAGGTGCTCTTCGGCAACGCGACATTGCAGAGCCTGCCGGATTCGCCGCGCTTCATCTTTAACGCCACCAACGTGCAGAGCGGCTCGCTCGTCCGTTTCAGCAAGCCCTACATCTGGGATTGGCGCGTCGGCAAGGTGTCCTCGCCGCGCACCGAACTCGCCGTCGCCGTCGGCGCGTCGTCCGCGTTCCCGCCCGTGCTCTCGCCCGTCACGCTGAAGTTCAAAGAGAGCGACTTTGAGCCGAACTCGGGCCGCGGCCTGCAGCGCCCGCCCTTCACCACCCGCATGGTCCTTACCGACGGCGGCGTCTACGACAACCTCGCGCTGGAGACCGCGCTCAAACGCTGCCGAACGCTCCTCGTCAGCGATGCCGGCGGACAGATGCAGGCCGACGGGGACCCCGCCGAAAACTGGGCCAGCCACAGCAAACGCGTGCTCGACCTCGTCGACAACCAGGTCCGCAGCCTGCGAAAACGTCAGTTGCTCGACGCCTTCACATCGACCGACGCTGATCATCGCCGCGCCGGCGCGTTCTGGAGCGTCCGCAGCGACATCGCAAACTACGGACTTTCCGACGCGTTCCCCGCACCGTTCGAGCGCACGCAAGAGCTCGCCCGCATCCCGACGCGCCTCGACGCCCTGCCCGACACGCTCCAGGAACGCCTCATCAACTGGGGCTACGCGATCACCGACGCCGCGATCCGCAAGCACTGGGACCCCGCGATCGCAAAGCCCGCCGATCTGCCGTATCCGGGTGCGGGAATCTAGCTCGGTTTCACTTCAAGTGGCGCGTCTTCCCATTGCCCATTCCCTATTGGAACCTCTGAGTATTTGGTGGCCCGCCTCTCCGAGGCGGTTTTTCAGCCCACTGGAAGCGGACCTCGCGGCTGAACTCGAATTGTTCAGAGGTTCCTATTGCCCATTGCC
>JADYYE010000197.1 GCA_020853815.1 Phycisphaerales bacterium | reverse complement strand
GCCAAAGCCGAAGCTAAGCCGGAAGGAAAGAAACCAAACGTCAAGCGCATTATTATGTTCTATTCTGATTCGAGCCCAGGCTCTATGTCTATGGAATCTACCTGGGATGATGCCAAGCAAAAATACAAAGACATTGAATTTACCCGCCTCAATGTTGCTGATCCTTCCAATGCCGAGATGTTAAGCCAGTATGGCGTTAGCTCTTATCCCACCACCGTGGTCATCGACCAAGGCGGCAAGGTTTTGCATAACCAAGCCGGAGCCATATTGGGCGATGCCTTTTCATCGATGGTGGACGGCTACCTCAAGAAGAAGTAAAGCTGTTTTCTAGAGCCTCACTCGGTTAGATCCGCTGTTTCATACTGGCTAGAGTTTTCTGTGCTTGGCTGGAGACATAGATGTTTTCGTCTTCACAAAGTAATTCTAGAAGTTTGGCCGGCAGTTTGTGATTGGATGCCAGTCCCAGTCTGACATCTTCACTGTTGTCCCGAGCCAGATTTTCCAGTACTTCCTCCGGGGTATTGATGTTTTCGGAGACGCCCAGTCTTACTTCCTGGCTGGGATCTTCTGCCAGTTTAATAAGCACACCTGAGGGGGTGCGAGGGTTTTCAGCCACGCGCGAGCGCACTCTTTCGCTGGGATCTTCTGATAGTCTGGTCAGGGCAATCGGGGCGGTGTGCTCGTTGCCGGCCAGTACCAGTCTGATTCTTTGCTCTTCTAGATTTTGTGAATTGTCACTGCAGGTTTCGGAATGCAATTGATGAATCGCTTTCAGCAATGCGGCGAGCTTGCTTGCTGAAACCGGCTTGGCTACATAGTAGTTCATCTTGAGGCGCAAGGCTTCCATTACATCATCGTCGTTTTCAGAGACAGTGAGAAGCACTACTGGAATCGCTCTGAACACCGGATCATTCTTGATCTCTGCCAAGACTTCATGCCCGTTTTTGCGCGGCATGTTCAGGTCGAGCAAAATAACGTCGGGCATGTTTTGATGGGTTTCCTTGAGCTTGTTC
>JADYYE010000196.1 GCA_020853815.1 Phycisphaerales bacterium | reverse complement strand
GGTATCGGCCGAGCCCGTTGAGGCCCGGCCCGCGGCCACCCCGCTGTCACGCAATATGAAAATTGATCCCTTCACCGGTGCGGCCGTGGCCACGGACGCATCGGCGGCCCCATCGCCCGGTGCCGAGGCGGCCCCGAAGGCCCCGCCAGTACTGCAGTTAATGGCTGAACCTTCGGGTTCGATTCGTGGCCGCGTACTGGAAGCCTCGGCCGAGGTGGGCGTGCCGGGGGTGGAAGTGGCGCTCTATTCCGGAGAACGCCGGGTCGCCCTGCAGATAGCCAAGTCCGATCAGGCTGGATATTATCAATTGAAATCCCTCGCTCCGGGGAGCTATCGCCTGGCCGTGCTCCGTCGTGGTGGCCGGGTCTTTGTGGCGCAGCCGGAAGCCGAGCTGGCGGTCAGCGCAGGCGTGCAGCAGGCAGGGCCTGTCCGGCGCGAGGTCGATTCGGTGTCCCTCCTGGGGCAGGTGCTCGATGTAAATGGTCGCCCCGTGCCCGAGGCCATCGTCAAGGTGTCTATCCAGGGTTATCCCGGTGAGGCCCTGGCGGTTGGCTCCGACAGCGAGGGACGCTTTGAAGCGCGGGGGCTTCAGGGTGCCGATCAGGTGGAAGTGTGGGCGGTCCGACTTGGCCAGGAATCGCCGCGTTTCGGACCCGTCACCATCGGGTCGTCGGGGCTGCAGGATATCATGCTGCGTCTACCGAGCCCCTGACAATTCATCGCGGTATCAGCAAATTCCACCGCGTGCGGCCATGAACTCCACCACATCATCGTAGCCCATGAGGAGGGCCACCGCCATAGGCGTCAATTTGCCCGTGTAGCCCTCGCGGTGGTTGATGTCCGCGCCATGCTCAATCAAAATTTCGGCCAGATCCGCGCGTCCATTCAGGGCGCTCCAATGAAGGGGGGTCAGACCCTGTTCGCTCTCATGATTGGCGCGTGCCCCTTCTTCGAGCAGTTGCTTCACCCGTTCCACATCGCCGTTTTGCGTGGCATCGTGGAGTTGACGATCTATATCGACTGTGCTCTCACTTCCGGGGGCCGTGTCCGCCACGAGTTTATGAGCCGAATGGCTCATGCCCCAGTAAGCACCTTCATCCGCGGAGACCTGAGTCGGGCGTTGTTCTCTGGCGGCCAGAGCCCGCTCCTGACTCAGCAGCATCTCTGCAAGCACGGTGTATCCGCTCTTGCGGGCGCGCGTGGTGGGCGTTTCGCCATAGTGATCCATGGTGTACATCCAGGGATTATCCATGTGCAGCTCTCTCCTCTCGAGGGTGTGCTGAAATAGCCACACCAATTACCTACCGAAATGAAAGCAAGTTTCGTGCCGCAAATGCTGCCAGGTGTTTTTGTTGGATTCCGGGTTCGAAAACGCCAGACTGGAACAATTTAAGCATTTTCTGAAGTCTGCAGCCCGGGAGCTTGCGACAGAAAATGGTCGATCTGGTGCCCGGTTGCCAAAAACTACCTACATCTGACTACCATTTGATTGGAGCCGCTTGCGGGGCCGCAAAATCGATTTTAGTGGTTGAGGTGCCCACTGTCAATCCCATGCCGCCTCATCGGTCTCCTCCCGGTGCCAAGGCGCGGGAAAAATGAGGCCTATTGGAGCATTTCCTTGTCAGGAGTATTCAAGCTGCGTGGATAGTGCAATCGTTGAATCAGTTGCCATGTGTCAAGAAACTATTCATCTTCATCACGATTTTGCGCTATACTCCATGGGGTGAAGCGAACCGGTATGACAATTCTCGCGCGGGCACTGCTGGGTGGCCCCGCTGGCGAGAAGAACAACGTGTGACGGGAGTGTGAGTAATGGCGATGAAGAAACGGGTTGGCAAGCTGCTGCTCAAGGCAGGGCTTATCACGCAGGGGCACTATGACGCGGCGGTGGAAATTCAGGAAGAGACCGGAGCCGAACTTATTGACGTCCTGTTTTCCCTGGGCGCGGTTGAACCGAATGCCTTCATGGATTTTCTGCTCACCTATCCCGGCGTGCTTCCCACAGACCTCAAGGATCTCGAGATAGAGTCCGATCTCCTGGACCTCATTCCCGCGGATCTGGCCCGCCTCTTTGGCGTGGTGCCGGTGGATCGTTACCGGGACATGCTCACGCTCGCGGCGAAGCTTCCGCTTGGCCCCGACCAGGAGAAACAGTTGGAGCAGGTGGCGGGGTTGAAGGTCAAGATTCTCCTCTGCGGTCCCGCCGAAGTGGATGCCGTACTGAATCGCTACTATCCGGTTAACGGGACCCAAAAGGAAGACGAACTCACCAGCATCGTGGGCCTGCAACAGCCCATCAGGCTTTCCCACATGGCCCACATGGTGCGACAGATCCAGAGTCTGCCCGCCCTGCCCGAAACCGTTCATCGTGTTCGCGAGGCCATGTTGAGCGCGGACAGCTCCGTGACCTCGGTTACGGATAT
>JADYYE010000013.1 GCA_020853815.1 Phycisphaerales bacterium | reverse complement strand
GCGTTGCCGTTGTGGCAGGTGCCGCACCACTCGACGCCGTTCGGAGCGTGGCAGTTGGCCGTGTTGCACGAGAAGCTCGCGTCCCCGCCGCCGTAGTCGTCACCGTGGCACTTGCGGCACGTGGCGAGGGGGAACGCGTTCTGCTTCTTGTATTGCTCTTTGAGGTACGTGGCGTGGAAGTCGGGGCCCTTCGGGTTGTCCAGATCCGCGAAGCCAGGCGGGTGGATGCCGCCCTCGCGCTCGACCGAGCGCGTTTCCTCGCAGGCGCCCGCGAAGGCCGCGACGAGCGCGAGCGAGAGGGCGGAGAGGAGGATTCGAGGGCGGAGCACGAGGGTCCCTTTCGGGGGGGCTGGATGGTTATCGGATCATGCGTTCTTGGCGTCACCGATCGTGTCTAGGGCTTGGGCTGGTGCACCTTCTGGACGTCGTAGTCGGACCCGGGGCCGTGGCAGGTGTCGCAGGCCTCGAGGCCGCTCGCCGTCGTGGTCGTGAGGGTGTGGGCGACGACGGCCTTCGCGTCGTGGCAGCCGGTGCACGCCGCCGCCTCGGGGTAGATGGGAGTCTCGGCCACGACGATCCGCTGATCGCAGTACGCGTCCGCGTCCGCCGCCGGATCCTCCACGCACTGGAGCGTGGTGGTCTTCGTCGGGAGCACGCCCTCCGGCATGGGCAGCCGGAACGAGTCGCCCTTGTGGCAAGTCCAGCACTTCGATCGATCGCCGGGGAAAGGCGCCTCGCCGAAGTCGATGGGCGTGCCCGCGGGGTTCGCCTTCGTCGGGGCCGGGAAGCCGCCGAGCACGTAGGGCTGCGCGAGGTCCGCGCCCGTGTGGATGCGGTGGATGAAGTGCGCCATGCCGAGGCTCAGCGCCTCCACCGTCTCGCCCTCGAAGCGGGAGATACGGTCGTCGCCGACCTGGTTCGCGTTGTGGCAAAAGACGCAATACTGGGGGTTGTTGCGCGTCCCGCCGTGCCCTTGCACCTGGAAGTGGCACCTGTTGCACGACGTCTCCTCCACCACCTCGCGGCGGGGGACGGGCGCGGCGTCCGTGACGGCCACGAAGGCGACGGGGTTGTGCGCGGCGTAGCGCGGTCCAGCGGCTCCGCCGGGCTGGATGTAGCCCTCGATGCCCACGGCGTAGCTGCCAGTGGCCAGGAGGGGAATCGGCGTCGACATCGTGTATCGGAACACGCCGTTCGGCTGGTCCTCGGCGGCGAGGGAGCCTGTCGCTCCGGTGCCCTGCGCGGTGTTCTGCCAGAACGAGGCGTAGTCGGTGGTCGGGCCGGCGACGGTCGCGATCAGGCGCGTCATGGGCTTCAGCGGATCGAGGATGTCGCGGGGCTGCCCGTTCTCCTTCACGCTGAAGACGATCTCCGGGGTCTCGCCGGGCGCCGTCTTCTGGACGGACTGGATCGCGATCTCGATGACAGGGGCCGCGGGATCGGTGAGGGGCGTCAGGTGGACGTCGGTGATGCCCTTGATGCCGCCCGCCGTCGGGTGGCAGACCGTACACTTGCTCTCGTCGGGCTGCGGCCCGCCGGCGTGGGCGATCGTTCCGGGAGGAGGGACGTCGTCGAAGGAGGTGAGATCGTGGCAGGAGAGGCAGATCTTCTTCTGCGGCGCGCTGTTCCAGATCTTGCCCTGATCGCCTGTGTGGCAATAGTCGCAGTTCTGAAGCTCGGCCGGGTAGCCGACGCCCGAGTAGTCGCGAGCGGCCATGTCGGCGCCGACGAGCGCGTAGCTGCCGCCGGCGACGACGCTCGGCAGCGAGCGGCCGCGGTGGATCTTGTGGACCATCACGGCGAGCTCGACGGAGGTGCCGGCCTCGTCGAAGGTCTTGTCCGTGTGGCAGGCGACGCAGAGCTGCACGTCGCGGATCGCGCCGCCGTGGGCCTTGAGCGGGGCGTGGCACTGGTTGCACGCGTCGGTGCGGACGATGTCGCGCTTCTGGGTCGGATCGCCGCCGGCGGGGACGAAGCTCTTCACGACCTCGGCCGTGTACGTGCTCCCCTCGAACGTGCGCGTCGCCCACAGGCCGAGCGTGTGTGTCTTCTGGGGATCCGGCGGATCCACCGTCGCGCCGAGCGCGTCCGAGTCGATGCCGTTGTCGAAGTCGACCTCGGTGAACTTGCCGCCTTGATCGGCCGCGGGCTTGCCGGCCGCGTCGACGGTGTACGAGACGTACGCGCCGGGATCGCCGCTCGGCTTGATGTCCAGCCACGCGAGGCTCGCGTACACGTCGACGGCGCCCTCGGTGTATTTGCCCAGGCGGTCGAGCGGTGTGCCCTTGTCGTCCGTGATGCGGAACGTCACCGTGGCCTTGGTGAACTCCACCTTCACGTCCTGAAGCGTGAGCTTCAGCCCGGAATCCACGAGATACGGTGTCTTGCCGTCGCTGCCAGTCGGTCCTGTCGGCCCGGACGTCCCGTCCGTGCCGTCGACGCCCGATGTTCCGTCCTCACCTGAGGGGCCCGCGGGCCCAGTCAAACCAGCTTCGCCCGGGGGGCCAGCACAACCAACCACGGCCAGGGCGAGACAAACCAATCCTGCCCACCAAACTCTCATGGGGCTTGGCTCCTCTCAACGCCGCCGAGAAGGAAGCGGCACGCTCCGAGACGAACGGCGGCTGGGAACAGCTCCGACGCGCGTCATTTGGGAGGCGGGACAGCAAGGCGCGTACCGGGGCCCGAAACGGCGGGAAACGGCTGGAAACCTTTCGCGTCGAAACGCCGGGGTGCAGGTTTCGCGCGCGGGACGCAAGACCTGTCGCCGGCTCCTCTGCCATGGGCACGCCGAAGGAGAACGAAGACGGCCGGATGGACTACACTGTTCGCGCACCGCTTGCGCGTCGACGCGCATCCCCTGGCGGGGGGCGGTCCAGGCAGCGCGAATTTTCGCAGGAGTGGTGCTATCCCTTGCGGAGCTGATGACTTCCTCACGCTTTGCGCCTGCTCGCTCGCTCCTCGCGGCCCTCGTGGCGGGGCTCTTCGCCCTCCCCCTCGCCGCCTGCGACAAGAGCGCCCCCCAGAAGGACACCTCGACGTCGCCCCAGGAGCCCGTCGGGCCCCTCGCGGATCGCCACGCTCCGCCTCCCGGCGCCGGCGAGAGCTGGAACGCCGCGAAGATCGAGTGGTTCACGTACGACGGCGGGCTCGAAGAGGCCAAGGCGACGAAGAAGCCGATCTGCCTCGTGTTCTTCACGACGTGGTGCCCCCACTGCAAGAACTACAGCCGGGTGTTCGAGGACCCCAAGGTCACCGAGCGCGCCAAGGACTTCGTGATGGTGCGCGTCGACGCGGACCAGGAGAGCGACCTCGCGAAGCGCTTCTCGAAGGACGGCGGCTACATCCCGCGGACCTTCTTCCTGTCGTCCGACGGCACGCCCGACTTCGAGATCCACGCGGCGCGGCCGCAGTACGCGTACTTCTACGACGAGCGCAACCCGGGCTCGATCCTCGCCGGGATGGAAGAAGCGGCGCGCAAGCTCCGCAACTGAGAGGACGTGGCGCTCACGGTCCGCGGCTCGACGCTGCGCGCGCCCGCGTGGGGGGACGCGGTGGTGCTCGGCGGGCTCGCGATCGTGCTCTACGCCGCCGTGCGCGCGGCCCCGCTCGCGCCCGACGCGATCCAGGGGCCGCACATCTCGCTCTCCGTCGCGGCGCTCCCCGCGTACGCGGCGCGCTCGCTCGCCCGGATGGCGGCGGCGTACGCGCTGTCGCTCGGCTTCACGCTCGTCTACGGCTACGCGGCCGCCAAGAACAAGCGCGCCGAGAAGGTCCTCCTGCCCGCGCTCGACGTGCTCCAGAGCGTGCCGATCCTGTCGTTCCTCCCGGTGGTGCTGCTGTCGCTCGGCGCGTTCCTCCCGGAGCGCGTCGCCGTCGAGATCGCGGCGGTGCTGCTGCTCTTCACGAGCCAGGTGTGGAACATGACGTTCGGCTGGTACCAGTCGCTGACGACGGTGCCCGTCGAGCTGGGCGAGGCGGCGTCGACGTTCCGCTTCGGCGGGTGGCTGCGGTTCCGCATGCTGGAGCTGCCGCACGCGACGATCGGGCTCCTCTGGAACAGCATGATGAGCTGGGCCGGCGGGTGGTTCTT
>JADYYE010000195.1 GCA_020853815.1 Phycisphaerales bacterium | reverse complement strand
TGGCCGGCGTTGTCTCGATTACGCGCTCCGATTCGAGTTGATGCATGGCCTCGACGAATGCCGCGTAAAGACGCACCGCTTCGATGCGGGGGTCAGACGCGGTGAGCACGTCGCCGAGAAGCACCTTTGGGTACTCAAACGTGGCGACTTCAAATCTCCACGCGCCGCGGTCAACGCCGAGAGAGCTACTCAGCGACTTGAGCGACATCGGTTGAGCGCCAAGCGCGAGGACGATCCGCGACCTGGTTATCAGCACCTCGGTAGTTGTCGGTGTGATCCATGAGCGCAACGTTTCGCGTTGCTCGTCGTCGAGTTCCCTCTCCATCGCTAGCCAGCATGCCACGCCGTCCGCTGGACGGTCGGCGAGCAGACCTTCTGGTGGTTCGACTCGGTCGCCAGACGGACCGCCCTACGGGCCTACAAGGCGCACCGAGCGTTCATCCAGAGTGCCAGCGAGGGTCGGCCGTAACGAACGCCGTGTCGAGGATCCGCTGCACGTAATCCAACCGGCGGTACCAGGTAGTGCAGATGAGACGGTCTCAGCGCCCAAGGTCACGATCCCTTCGGTTGCAAGAGCATCCGCTTTTGGGTGACGCGTTGGTCTCCGCAACGCTCATCACGAGCGCGCCTTCGCCGGTGGCCTCCCGACACACTCGACGTCGCCGCGATCGTCGAGGATCGAGGGATCAACCGCTCCCGATGGTGCGCCGTTCGAGCCGATCCATACGTCGCAGGTCGACTGAGGCATACCCCGCCGCACCTGAGTCAGTGCCCGATGAGAGGCGTACAGCGAGGACGTGGAGAGCTCGGAGGTTTCGTCAGTCCGGGGGCTCGCCCGCCAGCCATCGGCGTACAGACTCAGCCTCCGGGGTGGCCGGTCCGGGCACCAGGCCAAGGCTCACAAACCTATTTAGCACGAAGTCCGCGTAGTGAAGTCGAATTGCCTGCGCGGTCAGGTCTTCGAAGAGCCAGCCGCCGAACCGCAAGGCCATCGCAATGTATCCCAGCTGCCCTCGTGAGAGTTCTGCGCCCTCCGCCTTCGCCAGATCGCGCGCCAACTTGGAGAGCTGATTGACGTACCGGGGATCGCGATCGGCGTAGTCCGCTTTGATCCTCGAGTGCGCTTGCGCCACGTATCCACATGCTCGCCCGATCTCATCGCTTGATAGGAGTGGGAAGGACCCGTCATAGGCTCTGAGCGCGACGGCCACCTCGGGCGTGCCCGTGGGCAACTTCGTTCCGACGCGTGCTGATCCGGAAGACAGGGCTTCTGCAGCGTGAAAGTCTCGAGGTACCAGCATCCCGGGTACCGTCTTCGCGACTGCACCCGAGGGCAGCATCTCCTCGAGCATCAGGGCCATCTTCTGATAACCGAGCCAGCCATCCACAAGTGCCGATCCGAACTCGCCTTGTAGCTCCCACGCCATCGACGCCAGCGGCAACGGCTCCCGGAGTTCGGAGTATCTCGCTTCAACAAAGACCTTGACCGCAGATCGGAGGTCC
>JADYYE010000194.1 GCA_020853815.1 Phycisphaerales bacterium | reverse complement strand
GGACTCGACAACCCCACCAGCGAGAATATCGCGCGCTGGATCTGGCGGAACCTCCAGCCCGCCCTGCCCCAACTGGCCCGCGTGGTGGTGCACGAAACCTGCACCGCCGGCGCCAGCTACGATGGAAAAGATTGACGCCGCCCCCGCGCGCGGGTATCGCTAGTGCCATGATAAACCGGTTAATCATGCTTGCGGCCTTCCTGCTCGCCGCCCTGCCGGCGCCCGCGGCCGAGGTCTTTCCCGCCGCCACCACCAACGATCTGAACAACCCGCACAAGGGGTTCATGCTGTGGGGCACCGATTACGCGGACGGCGCCCCCAACAACTTCCACGGGGCTTCCGTCTTCCACGTGTACGTGCCGTGGCGCGAGGTGGAGACGGCGGACCAGGCCTTCGCGTGGGCCCAGTTCGAGGCCAACCACCTGACCCCCATTCTGGCCGATTACCCGGAGGCCACCTTCGTGCTCCGCCTGGTGGCGGACTATCCGGACGGGCCGGGCAGCGGAATCGCCAACTTCTACACCGGCGGCGAGACGGACCGCGACTATCCGAAGTTCCTGGAGCAGGCGCCGCTGAACATCGGCTACCACAATTACGCCTCGTGCGACGGCGACGGCCCCGGGCGCACGCCCGACTGGAACAACCCCACCCTGATCACGCAGGCGGTCCAACTGGTGCAGGCCTTCGCCCAGCAGTACGACGGCGACCCGCGCATCACCGCGGTGCAGGTCGGCCTGCTCGGGCTGTGGGGCGAGTGGCACCAGTCGGGCTGCGATGCCTACGCCCCCACCAACCCGGTGAAGATCGCGGTGCGCGACGCCTACTCCGCCTACTTCACCAACACGCCGCTGCAGACCCGCTACCCGCGCGACCCCGACGCGGTGGGCGTGGAGTTCGGTTTCCACGAGGACTACTTCCCCTCCTTCACCGCGCCCTGCGACTACGGTTTTCCCAGCTGCAGCGATGACGGCGACTGGAGCCTGTCCTACTGCTTCCAGCACATCACCCCCGCCTCCACCGACAACTGGCAGCGCAACACCATCTCGGGCGAGAGTCCCCTGTCCGCCCAGAAGAAGGCGTGGACCAACGACACGGAGGACATCCTGACGGTGCTGCGCGACTACCACTTCTCGTTCCTCGGACCGGCCGGCGCGCACGACGCCAACAAGAGCCACGCCACGATGGCCCGCCTCAAGCGCCAGCTCGGCTACAACCTGCACGTGACGCGCGCGGCCTGGCCCGACCAGGTGGAGCAGCACGCGCCGATCGCGGTCACGCTGGAGCTGACCAACTCCGGGTCCGCCCCGCCCTACCACCTGATGCCGGTCGAGCTGGCGGTGTGCCGGGCGGACGGCACGCCGGTGTGGACGAACCACTGGAACTTCGACCTGCGCCAGGTGATCCCGGGGGCGGCCCACTCGTTCACCCAGTCGTTCACCGTGTCGGGCGTGGCCACCGGCAGCTACTCGCTGCGGGTGGGCGTACGGCATCCGCGCCGCAACTTCGCGCCCGGGGTCCTGCTGCAGAACGCGGGCCGCGACGCGCGCGACCGCTACGAGCTGGGCGCCGTCGCGGTGACCGCAGCCGACGCCGATGGCGATGGGATGACCGACAGTTGGGAGACGAACT
>JADYYE010000012.1 GCA_020853815.1 Phycisphaerales bacterium | reverse complement strand
ATCAAGTCCGGAACTCGGCGGGGCAGGTTCAGAGCGGCTCGCTCTCGGCGGACAGCGCGTCGGGCGCGGCCGCGGCGCTGCGGGCCCAGGGCCTGCACGTCATGTCGCTGTCGATGATCGCGGGGAACGAGGGCGGCGCCGGGCTGATGGAGAAGCTGCGCGACCTCAACGCGGGCAAGCCGAACCAGCGACACGTTCTGGACTTCACGACGCAGCTGGCGGTCATGATCCGTGCGGGCATCAACCTTCGGGCGGCGCTGGACGGCATCGCGGAGCAGACGCAGCATCGCGGCTTCCAGAAGGTCATCCAGCAGCTGAAGAACGACGTGGAGGGGGGCAAGCAGTTCTCCGAGGCGATCGCCAAGCACCCCAAGCTGTTCAACCCGCTGTACATCAACATGGTTCGGGCGTCGGAGATGTCGGGCAGCTTCGCGAAGATGCTGGACCGCATCGCGGCGTACATCGGGCAGCAGATCGAGACCAAGAAGATGGTCATCGGGGCCGCGATCTACCCCGCGATCATCGGAACGCTGGCGATCGCGGTGACGGTGTTCCTGCTGACGTTCGTGCTGCCGAAGTTCTATGCCGTGTTCCAGGGGAAAGAGGACATCCTGCCCTGGGCGACGAAGTTCCTAATGACGCTGTCGAAGACGATGGTGGCGTACTGGTACTTCATCCTGGGCGGGGTGGTGGTGCTGGGCGGCGGCGTATACGCGTTCGCGCGGACCGAGCTGGGCGGCTTCTGGATCGATCGATTGAAGCTCTCGATCCCGATCATGAAGGCGATGTTCCGGTCGCTGTACATCAGCCGCTCGCTGCAGACGATGGGGCAGCTGATCAACGCGGGCGTGCCGATGCTGGACACGCTGGCGATCACGGGCGACATCTCGGGGAACCAGCTGTTCAAGGGGTTGTGGCGTCGGATCTACACGAGCGTGAAGCAGGGCAAGAAGATCACGGCGGCGCTGCAGAAGGACAGCCTGCTCCCGCGGGCGGTGTCGCAGATGATCGCGGCGGGCGAGGAGTCCGGTAAGCTGGGCGAGGTTCTCGACGAGATCTCGGTCTTTTACGCCAAGACGCTCAAGGAGAACATCAAGGCGGTTACCAGCATGATCGAGCCCATCATGATCCTTGTAATGGGCACAGTCGTCGGCTTCATCGCCATGGCGATCATTCTCCCGATCTTCAAGATGAGCCAGGTCGTGAAGTAGCCGATGCTCGCCGGGGTTCGGCGCGCCCGCCGGGCCTTGGCGTGGCCTTGCGGGCCACGTCCGCGAACCGGATGGGAGGAGCGAGGCTCATGGCGACCGGGTTCAGCAGGCGTCCGTCGGGTCACAGGCGGGGGTTCACGCTCCTTGAAACGAGCATGGCGCTGGTGATTATCGGCGTGGGCGTGCTGGCGTTCGTGGAGGCGCAGAACGCCTTCGTCAAGAACAACACATGGTCGAGCCAGG
Organism: Phycisphaerales bacterium; assembly: GCA_020853815.1. GTDB lineage: Bacteria > Planctomycetota > Phycisphaerae > Phycisphaerales > UBA1924 > JABWBC01. The sequence continues at coordinate 13,292 of JADYYE010000012.1, read as the reverse complement.
CCGCGACGGCGACGCTCTTGGCGGGCGAGGTCCGCGAGCTGACGCGGCGATTGCCCCGGCACGACCCGGTGACGGGCCTGTTTGTCGAGAGCACTCCGCAGGGAGATGTGCTGCGCGGGTGGGGCGCCGAGAGCGGCGAGGTGACGCCGTCGGACTTTGACGACATCGACGATCTGGACGGTCTGACGTTCGGGGGCGACGGCGACTTTGACGGGCCGATCGACGCCAAGGGCGAGCTGGTTCCCTCGGTCGACGCGGACGGGAATCCGGTCGAGGACGAGGACGGGAATCCGGTGGCGATGGCGGGCTGGTCGCAGACGGTGTACGTGGACAAGCTCGATCCGTTCAACTACGCGACGGTGCGTGAGCACGCGTTCAAGGAGAGCGCCAGCGGGGATTTTCCGGGGCGTTCGGTCGACCAGTACCCCTTGCGGGTGACGGTGGTGGTGGAGTTTCAGGGCGCGAACGACGTGCAGCCGGTGGAGCTGGCGCGGGTGACGTGGATTGTGCCGTAGCGCGGTGTGCGACTGGTTTGTGTGGGATTCCGAATGTGGACCGGGGTGAAGGAGCTTCCGTGTGAGCAAGCATTCTGGTCGGAGGCCCGACGATTGCCGGCGTTCCCGCAAGGAGCGCGGGGTGGCGTCGGTGCTCTCGATGATGTTCCTGGTGATGTTCGGATCGCTGGCGACGGCGATGGCGATCGCCAGCCGCGGCAATATCCGCACGGCGGCGACGCACCTGCACGTCAGCCGCGCGCAGAACGCGGCGGAGACGGGGTTGAAGGTGGCGGCGAAGCGTCTGGCGGAGGCCGCGGCGCGGTTCGTGGTTTCCAACAGCAACGTGGACCAGACCTACGGGAGCAAGCTGTGGAACGGGGATCTTTCGGGCACGGGTGAATACGTGGTGCTGCCCGCGCCGAGCGGGTACGCGGAGGGTTCGGACCCATCGGGCGTCGCGGAGGCGTTGGCGAACGCGCACGCGGCGGACCTGAATATCGTGACGGGGCTTGGCGTGGATGCGCCGACGATCGCGGGGGCGCCGTCGCTGGAGGACGCGAGCGACTACGCGGAGGATGGGTGGCTGTTCACGCCGCCGGTGGCGCTGGAGGCGATGGCGGAGAACGGCACGCCGCCGCCGGCGTTTTCGGTGGTGTATGCGCCGCTGGCGAACGGGACGGACGTGCGGATCATCGTGACGGGGTATGACTTCCGCGACGGATCGACGGCGGCGCCGATCAGCCGGACGATCATGCAGGATTATCGCCTGGCGAAGAAGGTGGACCAGGCGGTGGTGGCGCCCAGCCGTGTGATGATCGGGAAGAACGTGAACATCGTGGGCGACCTGGGCGCGCGCTACACCGACGTGACGCGCACGGACGGCGATCCGCTGGTGCTCCGCTCGGACTTTGCCGGCCTCGACAGCGTTCTGGACGAGAAGCTGGCGGCATTCTTCGGCGGGCTGGAGGACCACGACGTGGACGGGGACAACCGTCTGCGGCTCGGCCACCCGATCGAGGGCGAGGGGCTTCCCTCCAACACCGAGGACTATGACGACGACGGCGAGCCCGACGGCGCGTACGTCGATGTGACGGGCGACGGCTATGTCGATGAGTTCGACATCTTCATCAACCACTATGACCACGACGGGAATGGGAAGGTCGTGTTGTCTTCGGCTCTGACGGACGGGACGGCGTACGACGGGCAGAGCCCGGAGTTCGAGGCGGACGACGCGCTGGCGTATCTGCTCGACTCGGCCATGCCGGACCGCAACAGGAACGGCGTGTACGGATTCAACGACGAGAACCGGAGCGGGAAGTGGGACGCGGGCGAGGCGATGTATGACTACGACCCGACGCACGAGATCTACCGGGACCAGGTGCTCGGTTATCGCGACGGCGTGATCGACAAGAAGGACGCCTATGCGAAGGTGCGCGGGCGGCTGGTCTTCAAGACCAGCGAGAGCGCGTGGACCACGGCGCAGGGTGCGAATGACCCGAAACTGCGCGGGCCCATCCGCCCGGGCGCGGGCGAGTCGCCGCAGACGTACCAAGCCAGCGACACGACGCTTCCCAATCTCTCACCCTCGAGCTTTGCCGACGCGACCGACGCGCTGCACGAGGCGGCCAACGGGCAATCGTTCGCGGCCCAGGTGGCGGCGAACCTCGGCGTTTCGGAGGGATCGCTGGCGACGTATGTGGAGACCAAGGACGCCGGCAGCTCGGAGCCGCGGTTCCTTCGGCTTGACCCTGACACCGACAATGACAGCCGTCCCGACAACTGGTCGACGGCGTACTTCGAGAAGATGCCGTTCAACAGCCCGTCTTTTTCGGACTATTACTACCGGCCGGTGTACGAGAACATGACGTTCAAGGACGTGGTGATCCCTCAGGGGAACAACGGCCTGTTCAAGAACTGCACGTTTGTCGGCGTGACGCGTGTGGAGAGCTATACGGGCCACACGCACCGCCTGTGGGGCGAGTACGGCAAGATGCAATTGGACACGGGCACGGGGCGGCCCGGGGCGGCGCCGGCGCGCGCGATCTACGGAGATTCGGGGAGCGAGACGAGCTATCCCACGATGCTGCCCGAGACGGCCAAGCCGCCGGAACAGATGATCCTGATGGCCGCGACGCCGCTGGACAAGGCGGATATCCCGGCGAACCAGTCGGGCGGCGCGGGGTATGACTCGCTCCCCGATCCCTTGGTGATCAACGGGAAGCGGGTGACGGACACCAAGGCGTTCTCGAACAACATCCGCTTCCACGACTGTCTCTTCGTGGGCTCGATCGTGAGCGACTCGCCGACCAACTACACGCAGTCGCGTAACAAGCTGCAGTTCACGGGCGCGACGCGGTTCACCGAGACGCACCCCGATCACCCCGAGGACGCGGACCTCAACCCGCAGGACGAGGACAAGGACGCGATCGCGGAGAGCTCGATGATGCTCCCGCAGTATTCGGTCGACATCGGCACGTTCAACTCGCCGACGTCGCAGGATGTCAAGCTGCGCGGCGCGATCATCGCGGGCGTGATGGACGTGCGCGGCAACGCCGACATCGACGGCGTGCTGCTCATGACCTTTGCGCCGGTGTATGGGCAGGCGCCGCTGATCGACGCGCTGGGCAACCCCGCCGGCAACCCCGCCAACTTCAACACGACGATCGGGTATTTCGGGCCCGAGGACGGCGACGAGGAGTCGCTGGACCCCAACGACCTGCCGACGGTCGACGGCGAGAAGATCGTGGGCTGGGACCTGGACGGGGACGGGCTGGCGGACCTTGGGCCCAACGAGACGCCGACGGACGAGCAGAAGGCGGCGGGGGCCACGGCGGTGCCGTTCTATGGCTACGGGCACATCACGGTCCGCATGAATGGCACCATGAAGCTGCCGGACGGCATTCTTCTGCCGATGAGCGTGGTTGCGATTCCGTCGAGCTATCGAGAGGGCCACCCGTGAGAACCAACACGCGCGCCCGCGGGGGCTTCAGCCTGGTGGAGATGTTGATCGCGTTGACGATCACGGCGACGCTGTTCACGGCGACGCTGGTGGCGCTCGACGCGGCGTTCAAGGGGTACAAGCACACGACGGAGGGCGCTTCGACGCACGTGGTTTCGCGGATCGTGATGACGCGGATCATGACGATGGTGAGGACGGGCACGGACTTCGGGCCGTACCCCGCCGATCCGCTCGACGCGTCGCTGAATCCGGTGCATAGCAACTACATCGAGTTCGTGGCGGTGAACGACGAGGAGAATCTGTTCCAGCGGATCGTGCGGATCGAGCGGCGCGAGGCGGAGGACCAGTCGCGCGGGCCGTATGAGTTGTGGTACATCCAGACCGAGTTTGAGAACGAGGTGGAGTCGGACCGCCAGGAGGTGCCGCTGCTCACGAATCTGGACGACGTGCGGTTCACGCTGACGTACGACGTCGGGCCGCGGCTGCTGGAGGCGACGATCGACCTGACCGTGCAGCCCAACGACGTGCAGGACGCGAACGTGAGGAGCACGCTGGAGGCGCCGGTGGTTCGATTTGTTTCGACGGTGGCGCCGCGCAAGCTGGACGAAGAGAACTAGTTCAACACCTCAGTGCGTCCAACCCCGCCGGGATGAGGTTCGCCAGTTCGGAGGCGAGCATCCCGGCGGTGGCGTTTCTGGAGGCCCAGGATTCGCCGGCGAGCGCGTGGGCGGCGACCGCGGCGCGGGCGCAGTCGAAGAGATCATGCCCTTGGCGGGCGTGCTGGGCGACGAGGCCCGCCGTGACGCCCGCGAGCACGTCGCCGCTGCCGGCGGTCGCCATGCAAGGATCGCCCGCGGGGCAGGCCCAGGTGCGTTGGCCGTCGCTCACGACGGTGCGGGCGCCCTTGAGCACGACGATCGCGCCGAGTTTCTGGGCCAATGCATCGGCGGCCGGGGCGCGCGACTCCTCGCGGGCCGGATCGTGCGTGATGCGGAACGCCTGCGCCAGTCGACGAAACTCGCCGGGATGGGGCGTGAGGATGGCGGCGGCATGAAAGTCGCGGAAGAGGTCGGGGATCGAGGCCAGCACGTTGAGCGCATCGGCGTCGATGACGAGCGGTGGAGTTTCGCGCTGCACGGCGCGCAGCACCAGGGCCCGTGCCGCCTCGGACGAGCCAAGCCCCGGGCCGATCACGATGCAGGTCGCGTCCCGCGAGGCCCGATCGAACGCGGCCACGGACTCGAACGGGATCATCTGGTCATCGTCATCGACGGGGAGCGGAAGTCCGGTGGCGGAGGTGAGCGAGGAGAGCGCGGCGTTGAGGAGGGGCGCGGGCATCATGAGCTTGCACAGGCCGCAGCCGGCGCGGAGCGCTCCGAGCCCGGCCAGCGCCGGGGCTCCGATCATTCGGGTGGACTTGTCGGATGATCCGCCGACGACCAGGACGGTTCCGAAGGTGCCCTTGTGCCCGTCGCGTGGGCGCGGCGGGAGGGGCGGGAGATCGATGAGTCGCGGGTCGCGGTGGGGCTGGCGCGTTGTCATGGCGCGCGTAGTTTACTCCACCGATTCGACCTTGATTTGGAGCTGGCCCATGGCCGTTGCGACGTTTGAGAGGGAGATCAGCGAGCCGTCATCGCTGAAATCGGTGTAGCCGAGCGCGAGGTGGGTGGCATCGCGGGGGAACTGGGGCGGGAGGGTGGCGTCGAGATCAACCCATCGCTCCTTGCCGTCGATCGTGAGCAGGGCCTGGGCCCACATGTGATAGCCGAAGATTTTTTCGCGTCCGGCGAAGGCGTCGGCGTAGATGAGCCCGACCACGCCGCGGGCGGGTATTCCGGCGGCGCGGAGGAGGGCGACGAGCAGCACACCGTGCTCGCTGCAGTCGCCCGCTCGATTGCGAGCGACCTCTGAGGCCGTGGCGAAGGCGGTGTCGAGGCTTTTGGCGTTGATGAAGCGGAACACAAATCGACGGCAGGCCTCGGCGCGGTCGTCGGGCGAGCCCGTGGCGTCCTTGAGCGCCTGGCCCGAGAGTTTCTGAATCTCCGCGTCTTTCAGGTTGACCGATGCGGTGGACGCGAGGAACTTCGCTCGCTCGTCGGGCGTGTATTCCATGGGCGCGGGGTTTTTCTGGTCGACCACGACGCGGGTGGTCTGGGCGTCGAGCCTGGTCGCGTGCTGAGGGCCGCCGGAGGGAACATCGAGCGACTCGTCCGCGGGCATCGAGAGGAGATAGCTCGCCTTGCGCGCCTTGCGGGCGTTGTCGATCGGCTTGTCGGGAACGACAAACGTCGAGACCATCAGCTCGGGAACCTTGTCGGTCTTCTCACCGGCGACGCTTGCGTCGGCGAGCTCGGTCACGATCGGGATCGCGCCCATTTTCGCCACGGTGCGCACGGGCACGAGATCGGCGTCGACGTGTTCGATCGTCACCATGCCGGGCATCATGCTGTTGGTGACGTCGATGCGGCGCGCCTCGATCTCCTTGCCGCGGACCGTCACTTTTTCCAGTTCGCCGATCTTGTGCGAGAGCTTGATGACGACCGTGCCGACGGTCAGGTCCATCGTCGTGTACTCGGCGGATTTGGCGCCCGCGGCGAGCTGCTGCTTCATGTGCCGCCCGGCGGCGGCGGGGGTGAGCCAGCCTTCGGGGAGCGGCTTCTCGCTCTTGGTCTCCGCGCCTCCTTGCTGCGTCACGACGTGCATGACCTTCTTTTCAGTGTCAAAGACCACGCTGGTCGTGCTGGGTATGGCGCCCATCTTCGTCACGGCGCGGGCGGACACCGGCCGGCCGTCGGTGGTCTCGACGAACTCGCTGTCCATCTGGATGTCGATGGCGATGGCGCCGCGCTTGATCGACATCTTCATCACGTTTGTGGTTGTGGTCTTGCCGTCCTGGGACATTTCGGTGGTATGCACCCAACCGACCGGGGCATCCTGCATGAGCATCCGGAACCACAGGTCGCGGTCCTGTGCGATCGCGGGCGGTGCGAGCAGGGTCGTCACCAGCAGAACAAGGGCAAGACGCAGCGAGCGGACGAGCATGAGAATCCTCCGAAGGCCCACGCGGGCGGAGTTTGTACCGGCGGGATGGTACGGGGTTTCGCTTTGCGACGGTCTGGGCCGTATCCTCTGCGGATCGTGATCGACACCCATTGCCATCTGACGTTCCCCGATTTCGCCGGGCGGCACCGCGAGGTGCTGGCCAAGGCCGCCGCGCACGGCGTGACGGGGTGCATCACTATCTCAACGACGACGCGGGATTGCCTGGCGGCGTTAGAGATCGCGCGGGCGCACGACCGGGTGTGGTGCAGCGCGGGCGTCCACCCGCTGTACTCCGACCAGGGGCCGCACGAGTGGGCGAACCTGAAGCGGGTGGCGATGGACCCCAAGTGCGTCGCGTGGGGCGAGCTCGGGCTGGACAACCACTACAAGGAGCCTGAATCGAAGCTGCAACGCGAGGTTCTTTGCGAGCAGCTCGCCTTCCTGGGCGTGTGTCGAAAGGAAGGGATTGACAAGCCGATCGTGGTGCATTGCCGCGAGGCGTTTGACGACCTGATCCCGGAGTTGCAGCGGACGGCTTTCGACCCCTCGCGCTTCGTGTTCCACTGCTTCACGGGCGGGGCGGAGGACGCGAGGAAGGTGCTGGACTTTGGCGCGTGGATTTCGTTCACGGGCGTGGCGACGTATCGGAACGCGGCGGAAGTGCGCGAGGCGATCCGGCTGGTGCCGAGCGATCGGATCATGGTCGAGACCGACGCGCCGTTCCTGTCGCCCGATCCACATCGAGGTGTTCGCCCCTGCGAGCCGTGGATGGTGTCGGTGACGGCGCGGAGTGTTGCGAGCACGCGCGGCGAGGCGTTCGAGGCATTCCACGAGCAACTCAATAAGAACACCACGCGTTTCTTTGGGATCGACGCGAGATAGCGAACCGTTGCGAACGATGCGTGGCCGGACGCCGGGCCACTTCAGATGACCGACCATGGACCACGCCTGGCTGCACAACCTCGACCCCATCATCCTCCGCATCAGCGGGGAACTTGCCATCCGCTGGTACGGCGTGTCGTATCTCGCGGGGTTCGTGCTCGGCTGGCTGCTGCTGCGGGGGCTCGCGAAGAGGAACCACACGCCGCTGTCGGTCCGCGACGTTGACGACCTCATCATGTCGGTGGTGGTGGGCGTCATCGTGGGTGGGCGGCTTGGGTACGCCCTTTTCTACGATCCCTCACTCCTGTACACCTTCAGCAAAGACGCGCCATTCTGGGAGTTGTTCCGCGTGAGCAACGGCGGGATGGCCAGCCACGGCGGGATGATCGGGGTATTGATCGCCGGCTGGCTCTTTCATCGTCGTTTCCGGCGCGAGCACGCGGCGAGCACGATGTCGGTGTGGCATATCTTGGACCTGCTGGCGCTGGCGGCACCCGCGGGGCTTGGGCTTGGGCGCATCGCGAACTTCATCAACGGCGAGCTGCTCGGCAGGATCGTCGCGATGCCCGGCGAGCCGGCGCCGTGGTGGGCGGTGCGTTATCCGCAGGAGATTCTCACCAAGCACGATCCCGGGATCCTGATGCCGCTCGACGCGAGGATGGCGCGCGAGGAGGCGATCCATCGACTGGCGGGTGCCGCGATCGAGGAGCGTGGATTCACGCGGGCGTATGAGCGGGTGCTGGATCAATTGCACCGGCACGCGGGGAAGGTCGAGGAGCAGCTCAGGCCGCTTTTGAGCGCCAGGCATCCATCGCAGATTTATCAGGCGTTGGCCGAGGGGCTGGTGCTGGGACTTTCGCTCTGGCTGGTTTTCCGGCTGAGCAAGCGGCCGGGGATCGTCAGCGCGTGCTTCCTGATGGTCTACGGAGTTCTGCGCATCGTGACGGAGTTCTGGCGGCTGCCCGATGCGCAGCTCGCGGTGCAGCGGGTGCTGGGCCTTTCGCGCGGCCAGTGGCTGAGCGCGGTCATGGTCGCTATCGGGCTCGGGCTTTTCGCGTATTCAAAGATCAAACTCAGGCCGGCCGAGACCGCGCCCGCGACTTCAGGGTGACGCCAAATCGGACCGATAAGGGTGGGGCTGGAGAACTCTTCGAATGAACGTCTTGGTCACGGGCGGCGCGGGATACATCGGTTCTCACGCGGTGCAGAGATTGCTCCGCGATGGGCATCGCGTGGTCGCGCTCGATTCGCTCATTCGGGGTCACGCCGAGCCGATGGAGTTGTTGCGCCAGGGCCCGGGAGGCGAGCGGCTGACGTTCGTCCGCGCCGACGTCGGTGATCGCGTGCTGGTTGAGTCGGTTCTTCGGTCGCACAAAATCGAGGGCGTGATGCACTTTGCGGCGTTGGCGGCCGTGGGAGAGAGCGTCGACTTTCCAATGCTCTACTACCGCAACAACGTGAGCGCGATGATCGCGTTGCTGGACGCGTGCGACGCCGTCGGCATCGAGCGGTTTGTCTTCTCGTCCAGCTGCGCGACGTACGGGCAGCCCCCCGAGACCATGGTGCCGATCCCCGAGCATTGCCCGAAGAGCCCGATGAGCCCGTACGGCATGACCAAGCTCCACGGCGAGCACCTACTGGCGGACCTGTCGGAAGCGTGCTCGCGAAGGAATCGCCCGTTCGGGTTTGCGGCGCTTCGGTACTTCAACGTCGCGGGCTCCGATCGCGCGGGGCTGCTCGGCGAGGATCACGACCCCGAGACGCACATCATCCCCGTGGTGCTGCAGGCGGCGCTCGGGCGGCGCGAGAGCGTCGCGATCTTCGGCACGGACTATCCGACACCGGACGGCACATGCGTGCGCGACTATGTCCATGTGGAGGACCTCGTCGACGCCCACGTCGCGGTGCTCGGCGCGCTCAAGCCCGGCGACCGCAGGGCCTACAACCTCGGGATCGGCAAGGGCTACTCAGTCCGTGAGATCATCCGGGCGGTGCGCGAGGTGACAAAGGTTGAGTTCAAGGTGGTGGAGAAGGAACGACGCGCGGGCGATCCGCCGCGGTTGTTCGCCGATCCTTCGAGCATCCGTCGCGACCTGGGCTGGAACGCGTCGATCACGGACCTGCACGACATCATCGCGTCGGCGCATCGCTGGTTCCGCGAGCATCCCAAGGGATATCGCTCATGAGACGGCGTGGCGGGCTGGCGGCGATCCTGGCGTGTGCGGCGATTTCGGTCGGAGCCGCGACGTGCGCGGCCCAGGACGCCGCGGTTTCGAGCGTGCGTTCGCCGACGGACCTTGAGTTTCAGGGGTTCGAGGGAGCGTGGCCGGCGCGTCTGGCCGCCGATCCCGCGGCGCCACTGGGCGTGGTCCGAGTGCTCGATGAACCGGTACGGCGCTGGTCGGGGAAGCGTCGGGCCTGGAATGTCGCGCCGGACGATTCCGACTGGAAGGACGCGGCGTCGTTCATCGGCTGGATCGAGCGATCCCAGCCCGGGCCGCACGAGGTGAAGTTCGAGGATTCCGGCGCGTTCGTGATCGACCTGAGCCCCAGCGACGCGGATCGACCGGTGCTGCCCTTGGTCAAGCCGACGGAGTATCTCCAGTTCGCCTCGGCGCAGTCGCGGGACGGGCGGGAGCTCAGGCTCGAGCGAACGTGGTTTGCGTTCTATGACGCCCCGGTGGATGTTCGTGCCAAGGGTGTGGTCGTGTTTCTGCCAGGTTTGCTCGGCACGCCCCCGGGGACGATCGAGCAATTTGTTCGCGCCGCGAACTCGCAGGGCTGGGCGGTGCTCCGCATGCTGGCGCAGCCGTCGCGATTCCTTGAGCGCATCGACTTTGAGATCGATCCGCGTCAGGACTTGTCCGGCCCCGGGCGATTGATCGCGGGCGCGTTCGATCATCGCATCGGCGAGTGCGCGTTCGCGGTCGAGGCGGCGATGAAGCATGTGACGTCAATGCGTCCAGCGCTCGGCGGTCTGCCGCGCGTCGCGGTGGGATTTTCGGGCGGCGCGATCACGCTCCCGGCGGTCGTGGCGCGCGAGCCGGGCGCCTACGCGGGCGCCGCGCTCATCGCCGGCGGCGCGGACTTCTTCCTCATCACGGTGCAGAGCAGTTACACGCCGATGCTCAACGCGGTGAAGTATCGCTGGCGCGACCGCGCGCCCTCCGCGGGCGAGGTTCTGGCGCTGGACCTCGAGTACCTCAGGGCCTCGAAGCTCGACCCCTACAACGCGTGCGCGGTGCTGGTGGGCCGGCCTGTCCTCATCATCCAGGGCGGCGTGGATTCCGCGGTGCCTTCCCACGCGGGCGATCTTCTGTGGGAACGCCTCGGACGCCCCGAGCGTATGGTCGTGCCGTTGACGCACGAACTGCTCTTTGCGAAACTGCCGTCGGAGTTTTCGCGGATCGAACAGTGGATGTCCGACGCCGCGGAGTCGTGGCGAGAGTCGCACGCGGGTGCGGAGAAGGGCGTTGCCACGCCCGAGTGGAAATAGGAGACGCCGCCCGAGCAGCGCGTGGCACGCCCATGAACCTCGTCGTCAGCCCCTATCACCTGACTTCACGCGAACTGCCGGCGCTGGCGGGCTTGCTGCTGGCGGAGCGGGTGTACACGCTCGTGCCCGCGCCCGCGTCGCCTTTCGACGAGGAGAGCGTGCAGTCGGCCGCGATGTCGCCGCACTATCGGCGCTTCATGGAGTCGTGGCGGTGGTGCGAGGAACTGTGGCGGGAGGGCGTGCTGAACGCCGGCTTTTCGGGGAGCGCGCCGGTCGGCGACGTGATGGAGTCGTGCGCGATCATCGATCGCCACGAGCGCTACGCGGACCTGCGGATGCTGATGCGTCCGGCGCTCTTTGATTCGGAACATGAATACCTGACCGCGATCTCGATCGACCTGCTCCGCGCGGGGCCGGACCCGGGGATCAGCATTCCCATCGCCGCCGGGCTCGATCGGTTCGCCGCCCGACATCGCATGATTGTCGCGCGGCCGGAGCCCGCTTCGCTGGTGCAGCAACTGGAAGCGAGAGCGGCGGACCGGAAGGCCGCGATCGCGATCCCGGTGCTTTCGCAAGCCGACGCGGAGACCGTGCTCGTGGCCCGCGAGGAGCTGGAAACCGAGCTCGCCGAGCTGCGCGGCGCGATCGCACAGGCACTTTCGGGCGATGGATCGCTGCTCATGGCGAGCGCCGAGGCGTATACGCGGGCCTTTGCGACCGCGCGTGACGAGCTCGTGCGCCCGCGGGATCGCGATTCGGCGCGGACGATTGACGCCTTTGTCTCGATCTGGTTCGGCGAGCACGCGTGCGACGCGGCGTTGCGAGCGAGCGTGGATGCGGCCAGGTCGCTCCAAGGCGGTGGCAAATCCGGACCTTGGCCTCGAGTTGGGCCTGGCGCGGGGCGGTCGGGGAATCGTGAAGCGGTCCTGCCCGTGCTTCGCGAGCCGATGGCCGGGGAACGCGTCGTTTCCATGTTCGTTCGGCCCATGGCCCGCAAGCGATAGAGCCCGGCGGCGTACGATCGCGCCGAGGTGCTCATGTCGAACCGGTCCTCAACGAGTCGCGAGTCGGACGCCACGCCGCGCCGCGCCAACCGCTTGGCCCGCGAATCAAGCCCGTATCTCCTTCAGCACGCGCACAACCCCGTGGACTGGTGGTCGTGGGGGCCCGACGCGTTCGCCGACGCGAGGCGTCGCGAGGTGCCGATCCTGCTCTCGATCGGCTATTCAACGTGCTACTGGTGCCACGTCATGGAGCGCGAGTGCTTTGAGCAGGACGACGTCGCTGCGCTGATGAACGAGCGGTTCGTGTGCATCAAGCTCGATCGCGAGGAGTACCCCGCGGTCGATGACGCCTACATGACGGCGGTGCAGATGACGACCGGGCGCGGGGGGTGGCCGCTCAACGTGTGCATCGAGCCGCGGACTCTCAAGCCGTTCTGGGGCGGGACTTACTTCCCGCGCCAGCCGCGGCACGGATTGCCGTCGTGGCCGGAGGTGCTCACGAGGCTGAGCGACGCGTGGCGCGGGGATCGCGCCGGGGTGGAGGCCCAGGCCGAGCGGATCGCGAGCGCGGTGCGCGAGCACATGGAGGGCGCGGGCCAACCCGTCGACATCGGGCATCGCGAGATCAGCGAGGCGATCGGGCGGCTCTTGCAGACGTTCGATCGCGTCCACGGCGGGTTCGGCGGCGCGCCCAAGTTCCCTCAGCCGGCGTTCCTTGAGCTGTTGTTGGACGTGCGCCCGCTGGCGGGCGATGACTCGACCGGCGACGCGATCGATCAGGCGCTGCGGACGACGCTCGAACGCATGGCCATGGGGGGCGTGTTCGATCAGGTCGGGGGCGGCTTCCACAGATATTCGGTCGATGAGCGTTGGCTCGTTCCGCATTTCGAGAAAATGCTGTACGACAACGCGTCGCTGGCGGCGGTGTACGCGCGGGCCGCGGCGCGACTGAGTGATCCATACTTCTCGACGATCGCGCGGCGAGTGATCGAGTACCTCCGGCGCGAGATGCAGTTGCCCGACGGCATGTTCGCCAGTGCCCAGGATGCCGAGGTCGACGCGCGCGAGGGAAAGAGCTATGTCTGGACGCCCGAGGAACTCGCGCAGGCTCTTGATCCCGGCGATTCGACCTTCGCCGCACGGATCTACGGGCTCGACGCCGAGCCGAACTTCCGCGATCCGCATCACCCCGACGAGCCCGCGGCGTTCGTGCTCGCATTGCAGGCCCGCCCCGAGAGACTCGCGAACGATCTTGGCGCAAGCGTTGCGGCCCTGCAAGATCGAATCGCCCGGATCAATCAGCAACTGCTCGAAGGTCGTGGCAGGCGCCCGCAACCGGGGCGCGATGACAAGGCGATTACGTCGTGGAATGGCATGGCGATCAGCGCACTGGCGATCGCGTCGACCGAGCT
>JADYYE010000011.1 GCA_020853815.1 Phycisphaerales bacterium | reverse complement strand
TCCTCTCCGAGCACGCGGATGCGTCCGGCCAGCGCCTCCTCCCCGAGCGCCATCGACCGCTCGAGACGCGGGCGATGCAGGTCCGGGTGGGTGTGCTGCTGCTCCATCGCGACGAAGTACAGCGCCCACGCGAGATTGGAGCGGATCTCCAGCGAGAGCGGGTGGTCGCGTCCACCCACGCGATCCTGGATCTCCATCGCCGTGGTCAGGAGCTTCTCCGCCTCTTCAAAGTTCGACGCGTCCGCGCACGCGACGCCGAGCGTGTTCATCGAGCTCACGGTGTCCAGATGCTCCGGCCCCGGCGAGACCGTGCGGAGCTCGAGGACCTCCCGCAGGAGAGGGATGGCCTCGTCGGTTCGCAGCTGCAGCCCGTACAGCACCGCGAGTATGTCGATGCTCTGGACCGTGACCTCGTTGCCGCGCCCGAAGAGACGCTCGTGGTCGATGATCGCCTGTTTCAGGAGTCTCTCGGCCTCATCGTGCGAGCCGCCCTTGATGAGCGTCATACCGAGCGCGTTCGTCGCGCGGCAGGTGTCCGGATCGCCGGCGCCCTTCTCGCGTGTGAGGATCGCCAGCGACTCGCGCGCGTGCGACTCCGCCTCGTCGTACGTGCCAAGCCCAAGGTACGTCCTGCCGATCGTGCCGTGAAGCCGTGCCGCGACGGCCGGACGATCCGCGAACTGGGGACCGATCGTCCTCGCGGCCTGATCAAGCACCTGGCGCACCGTCACGTCCTTGCCGCTGGCCATGGGGTCCGCAGCGCCCAGCATGTCGTCCAGGAACCTGACCGTCGCCTCCGCCTCGGCGAGGCGTGTCTCGGCCATTCGACGCTGCTCCATCTCGCCCGCGCGTGCCTTGACGGCCTCTTCGCGCTCGCGGCTGGCGTTGACCATCCCGACGCTGGTGCCGACGATGCCGAGGGCCAGCGCCAGGGCGACAACGCCTCCCGCAAGGACCTTGCCCTTGTTTCGCCTGACGAGCTTCCGTATCCGGTACGCGGTGCTGGGGGGCGCCGCCAGCACGTCGTCGCCGTCGAGGTAGCGGCGGATGTCCGACGCCAGACCGCTGGCGGTCTCGTACCGACGCTGGCGGTCCTTCTCCAGCGCACGCATCACGATCCAGTCCAGTTCACCCCGGATGATCGTGCCCAGACGCCGCGGCTCGATCTTCCGCTGGGCGGCGATGGAGGCGAGCGTGTCGGCACTCTGGCTCAGACGGGTGCTGGGCCTGGGCGGATCGACCTCGCGGATCATGCGCTGGATCTCGGCGAACGCCGCGGACCGCAAATCGCGTCCGGCGAACGGGGTCGAGCCGGTCAGGAGTTCGTAGAGCACAACGCCCAGGGAATAGACGTCGGTGCGTGTGTCGATGTCCAGTGAGCCCTCTGCCTGCTCGGGACTCATGTACTCCGGGGTGCCGATGAGCTGCTTGTGCTCGGTGAAGAGGGTCTTCTCGGTGAGCTTGCTGGCAGTGGCCTTGGCGATGCCGAAGTCGATGACCTTCACGTTCGGCCTGCCGTCCTGGGTGCTGACGAGGATGTTCGAGGGCTTGATGTCGCGGTGGATGATGCCCTTGGTGTGCGCGTGCTGCACGGCGTTGCAGACCTGCTCGAACAGCACCAGGCGATCCTGGATGCTCAGGTTGTTGGTGTCGCAGTAGGAGATGATTGGGTCGCCCTTGACCAGCTCCATCGCGAAGTAGGGCCTGCCCGTCTCCGTCGCGCCGGCGTCGAAGACGCGGGCGAGGGTCGGATGGTCCATCATCGCCAGGGCCTGTCGCTCCTGCTCGAAGCGGGCGACCACCTGGCGCGTGTCCATGCCCAGCTTGATGACCTTCAGCGCCACCTTGCGCTGCACCGGCTTCTCCTGCTCGGCCATATAGACCGAGCCGAAGCCGCCCTCGCCGATCTGCTGGAGGATCTTGTAGGGCCCGATGCGTGAGCTGCTGAGCTGACGCTCATGGAGCAGGACGGTCGGATCGTCGGGCCTGACGCCCGATGACGGCGCATCAAGTGTCGGCTGGAAGTCGTGGGACGAGGGCGCCGCGCCGTGTCCGGTCGGGGCGGCGAGGAAGCGGTCGTCCTCAGCCGCGACGAGCATCGCCTCGATCCGCGACCGGAGTTCCGTGTCCCCCGAACACTCGCGGTCGAGCAGGGCCCCTCGCTCCGCGGGAGGCGCGCCCAGGCACAGCTCGAAGATGCGGCGGAGTCGTTCGTGCTGGCCGTTGGTCATGCTCGGTTCCTTCAGGTCTCGATGCGTCCGGACTCGATCGCTTCCTTGAGCCACGCACGGGCGAACGCCCAGTGACGCTTCACGGTCGGGGAGGACACCTCCATCGCCTGGGCTGTCTGGTCGATGCTCAGGCCGGCGAAGTAGCGGAGCCGCACCACTGTGGCGCACTCCGGGTCCACGGACTCCAAGCGTGCGATCGCGTCGTCGAGGATCAGGAATCCTGCGGATTCGGTCGCGGAGCCCGGATCCGGGAGCGACTCCAGACTCAGCGCGGCACGCCGGGCCTCGGGGCCGCCCCGGACTCCCGCGGCCTTGGCGCGGGCGTGGTCAACGAGGATTCGGCGCATGGCCTCTGCGGCGGCGGCGTAGAAGTGGGCTCGGTTTCGCCAGGGGATCTCGCGTGGGCCGACGAGGCGCAGGTACGCCTCATGCACCAGCGCGGTGGCCTGGAGCGTGTGCCCCGGTGACTCTCGCCGGAGTTGCAACTGAGCCGCGGCGCGAAGCTGGTCGTAGACAAGGGGGAGAAGCTCGCGCAGGCGCTCGGCGGCGCTCGGGGCTTCGTTGAGGAGAATGGTGACCGTGGGCGACTCAGAACGCACAGGGCCCTGCGGCGGTTTCATCGCTCCGAGTGTAAATCAACGGGGGATCTGGCGTGCGGATGGGGTCACTCGCCCTTG
>JADYYE010000193.1 GCA_020853815.1 Phycisphaerales bacterium | reverse complement strand
GCATCGCGGAGAGCATCACGTCCGAGCATCCACCCGCCGGTGAGGTTGGTGGAGCCGCCTGACTCGATCTTGGCGATGGCCTGCAGGAAGGCGTTCTTGCGTCCCTTCGCCGCCTGAAGCGGGATGACGGTCTGGGCCTCCTCGTCGAACACCACCAGGGCGAACTGGTCCTCCGCACGAAGGTTCTTGGCGGCGAGACTGGCGGCGGCTTTGGCCTGGGCGAGCGGTTCGCCGGCCATCGACCCACTGCGATCGAGGACGAGGCAGAAGGCGGCAGGCTTGGGGCGGCTGGCCACGGTGGGGGCCGTGGTGATGCGGACGGCGAAGTGAACGGGCTGGGCCTGATTGACCAGGATGGCTTGGTGGTCGAGGAAGGTTTCGATCTGCATACCCGCCATTCTACCACAGGGGTGTGACTTCTGTGGACAGGGGCAAATTCGACAGGTGAAGGCAATCCCGACAGGATCCGGCCACAGTTCCCATCCTGTTCCGATGAAAACAGTCCAGGTCCCCCGGACCCGTCCGCCGATGCGGCGAATCATGCTCATCCACGAGCGGCTTAAGCAACGCCGATTCCCCAACTGCACAAGCCTCCGCAAGGAACTCGAAGTCAAGGCCGTCCGGACCATCCTGCGCGACATCGACTTCATGCGGGACCAATTGCGGCTCCCCATCGAGTATGACGACATCGCCCATGGCTATTTTTACTCCCGCCCGGTGGAGCAGTTCCCCGGCGTGACCGTCAGCGAGTCGGAGTTGTT
Source organism: Phycisphaerales bacterium (assembly GCA_020853815.1). Classification (GTDB taxonomy): domain Bacteria; phylum Planctomycetota; class Phycisphaerae; order Phycisphaerales; family UBA1924; genus JABWBC01. The sequence continues at coordinate 426 of JADYYE010000193.1, read as the reverse complement.
TGCCCTCCTGGTGGCCCGGAAAGCAGTCGCCCATTACCGTGGAACTCCGTTCCACCGCCCGCTGCGGACAGCGTTCGACAAGTTGGCCGCAGGGCTGGATCCCAAAACGGTGGTCCACCTGGAGAACTTGGGCGACGCCATGGACATCCGGGTGACGGGGCCGGAAGACCTGGACGAGGCGACGTTCCTAATCGTCAGCCGGGCCGTCCACCAACATCGACCGTTGCGGTTCAAGTATCGGAAGCACGCGGCCAAGACCGTGGAGGCGCGCACCATCAAACCTTACCAACTCGTCTGCGCCAACCATCGCTGGTACGTGGTCGGCCACGACCTGCGTCGCGACGGCATACGGGTTTTCGTCCTGGGCCGGATGCTGGGCGCGGAGGTCCTCGATGGGGTGTTCAAGCGTCCGGCGGACTTCCGGAT
>JADYYE010000010.1 GCA_020853815.1 Phycisphaerales bacterium | reverse complement strand
TCCCCGGCCGAGACGACCGCCTGCCCGAAGAGCCCACGCTCACGCCGCTTCTGTGCCATGCCATGCTCTACGCACGCCGGGCCTCCGCGGTTTTTTGATTCTGAAAGATGTTTTGGACAGAGCAAGTACCTGTTCGAGTGGGATCCCGGGGCGTTCCGACGAAAGGACGCGGAGGTCAGGCCGCTCGGCTCGCGGAGGCTTGTTCCGATGAGGGACCCGTCCGACACCGCGCTTCCACCCTCGATCGTGGTGTCCAACGAATGAAGGAGCGGCGAGCGCGCTGCGGGAGAGGCCACTTGCCTCTTCCCTGCACATCGTCCGCGATCAAACGACGAATCGGGCTGCTGGATGAGAGACTGGGATTGCCGGTACCAATTCGAACTTCAGAGGCGGATTCCCGAAAGATCCAGACCGGCCCTTCCTTTGCCGCCGCTGTCCCACATGATGAAGTCCCGCGATCTCCCAGCAAACAACAGACTTCCGCCTTCGAGTCCAAACCGCCATCCGGCGCAGTTGATTCCACTCGTGGCGCGTTGCAACGCGATTGAAAGGCGCTGCCCGCCGTCAGAACGCAAGTTTTCTGGCAGTTGTCCAAAGCTGAACTGGACGGCAACGGTCAACAAGCCCGACTTGAGCGGATCGCGTGTATACCGGCAGTCCCCGATCAGCGGCAAACGAAATACTGAGAGGTGCTTCGGAGCCGCGAGACCTGTGGCGTCGTGCGTCATGTCCGCCAACGCACCGAACTCCGATACGAGCTGTGCGAAGAGTCGTAGCTCGTCGACGGGAGTCATCTCGTACACCGTAATGTCGAGAATCTCGGATGTGCTCCGCAGACGTGTCATCCGACCTCCGCAACTCTGACCTTCGAGGGCGATCACGCCCGTAAGCACTCCCCGAGAAAATCAGCGAACGAATCGGCGATCAGGATGTCACCCTCGCTGCTCGGCCCGCATTCGTGAGAGACCGAGACCACCGAGGCGTCGGCTTCGCGTCCATCGAACCGCACGCACACCGGATCAGGAATTGAAACCCATGAAGAGCCCGCGCGGAACCTGGCTCGCATTACCGGAATCGTGCGTGTGTGGCGGAAGAGGCCAGAGTCTTCGCGGCACTCCAACTCATCGATCACGTCCGCGGCACCGAGCCACTCAAGCGACTCACCCACGAGAGCTCGGACATCGGTATCGAGGCCCGATTCGTGAGCGAGCAGCTCCACGCCGCTCAGTGGCGCGGAGAGAAACAGCTCATACCACCACTCGGGTATCGAGTCCTCGAATTGGTCCCGCAGGTTCTGCACGCCGGTTACCGGGAGGGATGCACGCGGCGCGCGGGCAACCAGCAAGTCCCGCAGTTCGATGAGTCGTTCGGATTGGTCGAACATGGTCGTCGGCCTCATCGCGTTGCCGCCCGCCCTGCCTAATCCTCGATCACTTCAGGCGGGCGGAGGGGCTTCACCATCATGGCGGCACGCACCGCGTCGGGCGGATCGGCCAAGTCGATCGGCAGGTACACGCCGTTGTCGTGGTCACTGTTGAGCACCAGCGCGCACGGCGGGATGACGATCGAGCCGTGCTCGGCCTTTTCGTGGCCCAGCACGAAGAGTCGCACGCCCCAGCGTTCGACGAGGTCCTCGATCTGCTCGGCGTCGTAGCCGCGCCCCCACACCATGAGGTGGGCCGTCCCGCGCCGCGGCTCGTAGTCCTCTTCGGTGAGTTCGCGGTCGAGGATGGTGGTGTCGAAGCGGCCCATGACGCCGGGCGAGGGGAGGCTGTGGGCGCACAGGATGTCGCCCAGGCCGCGCGGGTGGGCGCAGCGCAGGGCCAGGGGCATGGAGCGGACGAAGCGGGAGATCGCCTCGTTGACGCGCGTTGCTTCGTCGCCGAAGACCTGGGTGACGCCGTCGTTGAAGGCCTCGACGACGCGCACGCCGTCCTTGACGATCCCGGCGCCCTTGATCTGCGAGAGCTCGTGATTGGCCAGGAGCGCGTGGACGTGCTCGGGGAAGCGGGCCTTGAGGTCGGCGACGCGGGCGAGGGCGCGGTAGCTGAAGTCCATGCCGTTCATCAGGCGGTCGGAGTGGATCACCTCGTGGAGGAGGAGGTGGGAGACGCTGTCGGAATCGGCGTCGGCGCGGTCCATGCCCGCGAGTTGGACGAGCTTGGCGAGATTGAGCGGATTGTCGTGAAGGTCGCCGGTCGCGATGAGGACGCCGGGAGGGTGGATCACGTCGCAAGCGCCGCGACGGCAGCGCGCGGCGAGATTGGCCTGCGCGCCGGCATCGAAGAGGCGGCAGACGGAATCGGCATTCGAGAGGTCTTGCGGGCCGTGGTACATCGGAAGGGAAAGAGACGGAGAGACGAAGGGGAAGGCAGAAGAACAGGCAAAGAGGCAGTGTGGCAAAGAGGCGAAGTGAAAGAGGATATCGGCGGCGGGTGGCCGTGTCGCCGGAATCCCGAAGCGAATCGGCCTGATTTAGAGCGATGGCGCGATTCGTGGCGTTGGTGTGACGCGCGAACCATGCGTCGGCATCAGCGCAGCGCCGGGACAGCAAACATCCGAATTCCCTGCTCGCGTCGAGTTGCTCGTGACTTGGTGTATTGCGGATTCAGCCTGAATTGCGTGCTCGGCGCCGGGCAACCCGGACCTTCCTCGCGGACTCGTCAGGTCCGGCGTCCAAAGAGACCAGAACTCGAGGCTCGCCCGCATCGGCATTTCGCCCTGCTTCGCCGCAGCGCATCGACTTTGCCGCTCCGTCACTTTGCCACTTGGTCACTTTGCCACTTGGTCACTTGGTCACTTTGCCCATTGGAACCTCTGAACAATTCGAGTTCAGCCGCGAGGTCCGCTTCCAGTGGGCTGAAAAACCGCCTCGGAGAGGCGGGCCACCAAATACTCAGAGGTTCCACTTGGTCACTTTGCCACTTGGTCACTTCGTCACTCCGCCACTTCTTCTGCCTTTCACTTCGTCTCTTTGTCTCTTTGTCACTTTCTCCGTCGTTTTCTTCGGTTACGATCCCGCCATGCTCCCGCTCTCGGCCGCGATCGTGTGCAAGAACAACGAGAGCACCATCGCGCGCACGCTGGAATCGGTGAGGCCGCTCGCCCGCGAGATCGTCGCGATCGATTCTGGCTCCACCGACCGCACGATCGAGATCCTGGAGTCGTTCGGGGCGCGCGTGATCCGCTCGCCCTGGCTGGGCTTCGTCGCGACCAAGCAGAAGGCGCTCGAGGCCTGCACGGAGGCGTGGGTCCTCGCGCTCGACAGCGACGAATCGCTTCTGCCCGAGCTCTCGCGCGAGGTCGTGCGCGTGCTCACCTCGCCCAACGACGGCGTCGACGGCTACTGGATGAACCGCAAGGTCTATTACGACGATCGACCGCTCAATTTCGCGTGGCAGCCCGAGTGGCGGCTGCGTCTGGTGCGGCGTGAGCGCGCCTACTGGACGGGGCTTGATCCGCACGATCGCATGGAGCTGCGCGAGAAGGTCGGCGAGACTCCGGGGACAAGTTCGGGCGGTCGGCGCGGGCGCACGGAGCAGCTGCGCGGCGACATGCGTCACGATTCGATCGCGAGCTTTGCGGAGTTCCTCGCCAAGCAGGCGTCGCACGCGCGGATCATGGCCGCGTCGATGAAGGCCGAGGGCCAGCGCGGGAGCGTGCGGAAGCTGGTGACGTCGCCGACCGGCGCGTTCCTGAAGCAGATGGTGGCGAAGCAGAGCTGGCGCGACGGCTGGCCGGGGGTCCTGGCGGCCGCCAGCACCGCCGCGGGCACGCTGATGAAGCACGCGATCCTGATCGAGCTGTGGCGGCGAGGGAAATGATCGTCCCCAACGTCGCCCGACCGTCCGGTCGGGACATGACCTAGGATTACATGTCCAGATGCTCGCGCCAAACGGGCCCGTCGCCCGTGGCAGCGCCGATCAACCGCCGACGCCGACGCTCCGTGAGCGTCGCGCGTGCTTGTGCGACCCGCCGAGAGCAAGTCGGGACGCGCGGCCTGTTCGCAGCGGCCTTCGATCCGGCGCCGGTGCGCGGCGCGTCATGTGTCCATTTCTCTGATAGTCCCGACGAATGAACAACGAAACGAACCCCGACCACCCCCAGAGCCACGACCAGGGCCACGCCCATCCCGCGCCCGAAGCCCAGACCGTTCCGCCGGCCGCGCCTGCGGAACATCCCGGCGGAGCGAGCGCCGCGGGCGAGGCGGCGCCAGAGTGGCGGCCTGATGCGCACGGTCGTCCGGCGATGACGCCCGAGATGAAGAAGGCCGCGGGCGAGATCTTCGATCCCAGCTCCACGTTTGAATCCCTGGGTCTGCGTTCAAGCGTGCTCAAGGGGGTTCAGACCGCGGGCTTTACCAAGCCCACGTCGATCCAGGCGCGGCTCATCCCCGCGATCCTGAACGGGCACGACGTGCTTGGGCAGGCCAAGACGGGGACGGGCAAGACGGCGGCGTTCGGCCTGCCGCTGGTCCATCTGTGCAACAAGGACGAGCCGTTCCAGGGGCTGGTGCTGGCGCCGACGCGCGAGCTGGCGATCCAGATCTCGCAGGAGATCAACGAGCTGGCGCGCTTCACGCCCATCCGCGCCACCACGATCTACGGCGGGCAGGCGATCCGCCAGCAGGCCAAGAGCCTGTCGCACGACTCGCAGATCATCGTCGGCACGCCCGGGCGCATCATGGACATGCACGAGCGCCGCCTGCTGAACTTCAGCCAGACGCGCTTCGTCGTGCTGGACGAGGTGGACCGGATGCTCGACATCGGATTCCGCGAGGACATCCGGCGGATCCTCGACCTGTGCCCGCCCATCGAACGCCGCCAAACGATCATGGTGAGCGCGACGATCTCGGTGGAGATCGAGAAGCTGGCGCGGCGGTACATGCGCGAGCCGGAGAAGATCGTGACCTCGTCGGGCTCGCTGACGGTGAGCCTGGTTGAGCAGCATTACCTGGCGGTGCAGCCGTGGGACAAGCGGCGTCTGCTGCTGCACCTGGTCAAGCACGAGGAGCCGGCGCTCACGATCGTCTTCTGCCGCCTGAAGCGCACGGTCGACGAGTTGGCGCGCTACCTGAACGAGCACGGGATCGCGGCCCACGCGATGCACGGCGACATGCGCCAGGGCAAGCGCAACCAGGTCATGGAAGCCCTCAAGGGCGGCAAGCTGGAGGTGCTGATCGCCAGCGACCTGGCGAGCCGCGGCATCGACGCCGAGGGCGTGAGCCACGTCATCAACTATGACCTGCCCGAGGACCCCGATCTCTACGTCCACCGCATCGGGCGGACGGCGCGCGCGGGGCGCGGCGGGATCGCCTGGGCGCTGGTGACGCCGGCGCAGGGCGAGCTGCTCACGCAGATCGAGAACCTCATCAACGCCGAGATCCCGAAGATGGAGTACCCGGACTTCATCGCGAGCCCGAAGCCGGAGCGCTGGCGCGACGTGGACGCGGGCGGGCGGCCGGTGGTTGAGATCGCGCCGTCGGACAAGGCGCCGAAGGTGAACCGCATCGCGGCCGCCGCGGCCAAGGACGTCCCGCCGCCCGAGCAGGTCGACACGACCAAGTTCCCGGGCGGGATCGTCCCGACCAAGCTCCCGCCGAAGCGGTTGTTCGGGAAGCTGCCGACGCGGGGGCGGTAGTAATCCGGCGCCGGAATCGCCTATTCAGCTCCTGCACGGGCCCGCCCATCGACTCGCGGAGAGACCATGCCGATCTACGTCTACGAGATCCTCGACAAGAAGGGAAAGCCCACCGGCAAGACGATTGAGTTCGTCCAGTCCATGAAGGACGACGCGCTCACCAAGCACCCGGAGACGGGCGAGCCCGTCCGGCGTGTCATCACCGCGCCCGCGATCGCCGGCAAGTGGTCCGACCTGAAGGGAAAAGGCTCGCTCTCCAACTCCAATCTCGAACGCCTGGGCTTCACCAAGTACGAGCGCAAGGGCAAGGGCTATATGGAGCGCGTCGCCGGCAAGGAAGGCCCCAAGAGCATCTCCGCCGACGACTGATCCCCCATTTCCCGGCGTAGCCTCTCCCCATGCGCGTCCGCCTCGCCATCGAGACCAGCAACCCCTCCGCCCACCAACCGGGCCTCCCCGCGCCGGGCGTGGCGATCGGCGTGGTCGAATCGGGAGGCGTGCGTGTGCTCGATTCCGAGCCCATCGACACGCGCCCGGGCGCCGACGACGATCTGCTCCCCGCCATCGCGCGCATCTTTGCCCGGCACAACCTCACACCCCGCGAGCTCGATTCAATCGCCGTCAGCCTCGGGCCGGGCGGCTACACGGCCTTGCGCATCGCCGCCGCCACCGCCCAGATGCTCGCCATGTCGACGGGCGCCGCGTGCCTCGGTGTGCCCAGCGCCCTGGTCGCGCACGCCGCCTTCGCCGATCGATCCCGCCGCGTCGCGGTCGCGCTCTCATCCAAGGATCAGGCGGCGTTCATCACCGTGTTCGATCCGGCGGCGCCCAACCCACCAGCTGGCCCCCAAGCCAGCCCGCCCCCCGGCCGCTTGATGTCCGCCGCCGAACTCGCCGATCTTCCCGCCGACGTGCTGCTGGCCGACCGATTCCTGCCCGACGCCATGAAGGCCGCCGCCGTCGCCCGCGGCGTGCTCCTCGCCCCCCTGGTTCTTGAACCCCGCGCGTGCCTGGCGGCCTCCGTCGATATTCGTCCGATAACTCCGTCCGAACTCCTCCCTCTGTATCCACGCGAGCCTGAAGCCGTCACCAAGTGGCGAAAGCTTCACCCGCCGCGAACCGTCGGTTGACGGCGAATCGCCGCGCACGTCCGGGAAAACTCGGTCTTTCTTCCGTCGGAGTGCCCCGCGAATCGGGTGGTTTTCGGGCGTTTGTCTTATTTTTGATCGGTAGTGATGTCCGGCCGCGGCACTCAGAATCGCGCAGAATCGGCTCAGTGGGACCCAAGAGGGGAGCCGAAACGCGATTCGCAACGTACTTCCGTCTACCCGCCCGATGTTCGGCGGGGACGAGTCGGGGGCGAAGCTGATGGAAACCCAAGGTGCGTCCAATCCCTGGGCGGGGAAAAAGATCTTTACGACCGGCGAGGCCGCCCTGGTCTGCAAAGTGAGCCAGCAGACCATCATCCGCTGCTTCGACGCCGGCCGCCTCGACGGCTTCCGCGTTCCCGGCAGCAAGTTCCGGCGCATTCCGCGCGAGGAACTCCTCCGTTTCATGCGGCAGAATGGCATCTCCACCGAGTCGCTCGAGGGCGATCGCCAGCGCATCCTCCTCATCGACGATCACGCCGAGACCATCAGCGCCACGCGCCAGGCCCTGGAGCGCGACGGGCGCTTCGAGCTGCGTGTTTCCGCCGACGCCTACGAGGCCGGTCTGCTCACTTTGGCCTTCCGTCCCCACGCCGTCGTCGTTGATCTCGGACTCTCCTGGATCGACGTGCCCGCCCTGTGCCGCAGGCTCCGCGCCGACCCCGCGCTCAAGGACATCCGCCTCATCGTCTGCCGGGGCGCCAATACCGCCGACCGCGCCATCGACGCGAGCGTTGACGGCGTGATCTCCAAGCCCTTCGCGGGCGAGGCGCTTCTCTCTCGCCTCATCCCCATGCTCGGCCTCGATGGCGAGGATGAATCCGGGCGCCATCGTCGCTCTCGCACCGCTTCCTGAGCACCCCGCACCAACCCCGGGCCAACCTCGCCCCGACGCGCCCGTCCCGCTCGGCCATTCCCGACTCCCCATTCCCCACACCCGTTCTCCTGTGGGATTGTGTCGTCTATTCGGGCAATCTGAAAGCCGGACTTATCTGGCGAGTTCCGATCGCCGACGAACTGGGCAAGGCGTGGCGATGGACCGCCGCGCCGTGGTTTCCCGGGGACGCACGGATGAGCCGCACGCCGGAGAACAGCCCAGAGGACGCGCCGCGTCGGCCTGACCGCCTCGACGCCCGCGTCCTCATCGTGACCGCCTCGCGGGTTCTCAAAGACCTTGCGGCGGCGTACCTCCACGATCGCACGGACGCCAACGTCTTCGCGGCCTCTGCCGGCGAAGCCCGCCGCGTCCTGACGCGCCACGAGTTCGACCTCCTCATCGTCCACGTCGATCTCCCCGACTGCGATGCCTATGAGTTCGCCAAGGAAATCGCCGACGCCTTCCCCGCCACCGCGGTGGTGCTTGAGATGGACGATCCGCGTCTCGACGACGCGGTCCACGCGATGCAGAGCGGCGCCGCCGACATGATCTCGCTGCGCGCCGAGGGCAACGACCTGGCCCGCCGCCTCGCCGCCACGCTCGACCGCGCCAAGCTGATGCGCGCCCGGGAGAAGCGCGTCGATCGCCTGCGTCGTCTGTGCAAGAAGCTCAGCGGCAAGAAGCTCGACCAGGACCAGACCCGCCGCCAGGAACTGGCCGGCGCGTACAACGATCTTTCGGAGACGCTCGCGTCCTCCGGCATGGCGAGCGAGTTCCAGTCGATCATCCGCGCCGAGCTCGACATCGAGAGCCTGCTCCGCGCCGCGCTCCAGTACATCCTCACCAAGACCGGGCCTACCAACGCCGCCATCTTCCTCCCCGCGACCAGCGGCGACTTCAGCCTCGGCGCGTACGTCAACTACGACGGGCCCAAGGACTCCGCCGAGGTGCTCCTGGAATCCATGGCCGGCGTCGTTGCCCCCAAGCTCGAACGCAGCGTCGGGCTTGTCAGCTTCCGCGGGCAATCCGACATCATGCGCGCCTTCGGCGACAGCATGGAATGGGTCGGCAACGCCGAGATGATCGCGATGTCCTGCCGCCACGAGGGCGAGTGCCTCGGCGTGATGGTCTTCTACCGCGATCAGCGCACGCCATTCTCAAGCGAGCTGCGCAAGACACTCACCACGCTGGCCGAGCTCTTCACGCGCCAGGTCGCGCGGGTCGTCTCGATCCACCACCGCCACCTGCCCAAGAGCCAGTGGGGAAAGTCGGGCCTCTTCGACGAGCCCGACGCGGGCCCCGACATCGACCTGGCGGCGTAGTACGGAAACCCCCCTCGAATCTCGCGGCCTCCGGCAACGGGCCGGGCGAGTCCGACGCGCGCGAGTGCCCGTGCAATTGGGTGGCGAGACGGCGCCGGCCAGCGGCGGGCTCAAGTCCGCGGCTTGATCCAAGCCAAGCGGGAAACACTCGCCAACAAGACGGCCGCTGACCAAAGGTCTGGAGCATGACAAGGCCGAGGTACTCGGTGGCGCGGTTGGCGTTCGCGTTGACGCAAGCAGAGGGCGGGACACCGAATGTGGAGGGTTCCCGGAAGAGCGGCCGATCGGTGCCGACCTGATACGAGAGGAACGAAAGCGTTTGCCGCTCTGACGCGGCGGTCGATCCGGTGCAAGAAGCGCACCCGGAGTGCCGGCATTCAAACCGGCGGAGGGCACGCTCGTCGTCGCGACCGCCTCACGGACGCACAGCAACCCTCGGCAGGCCCTTTGTTTGCAGCCCTCGCGGGAGTCGCGCCGATGAAGTACAGTTGGCGCCGGGGTTTGTGCCTCGGGGTCATTGGCCGGAGGATCTGGCGTGCGGGCGCGGAGCGCGGCAAGTCAATTCAGCACGCCGTCGCCGGGTCTGGCCCGTTCGGCGGATGGCCCGGGCTGGCACGGCTCGGGCGATGACTCCGCGCCGAGCGGCTCAGGCACTCTGGGTGGGAAGAGGACACCGGGCGGCCTCGACGCCCCTCCCGGGGCGTGTGCCGTACCCGATGCGGCGTCGACCCGCCTCGCTGAACAGGCGAACCACTCGGCCGCCGCGTTTGGCCTGAAGCGCGTCGGCGCCGCGGTCCGTGCCGCCGTGGCGACGACCTGGGCCGCCACACTTTTGCTCACCGGATTGTGGGTCGCGATGAACGGCCCGGAGCGTTGGCCCGTACTACGAGAGCTTTGTCTCATGGGCGGGTCGGCCCTGCTCGCCGGGGGGCAGTTCCTGTTCCTGGTCCTGGTGGCGGACCGCGCTTTCCCGCGCGCTTCGTCGCGGCTGGTCTGGGGCGCCGAGGTTTTGCTCTTTGCCGCCTTCGTCGTTGGGCTGGGCGCGGCGTTGTACATGCTCGCTGTCGGCGTGGGTGGCCTGGGGCTGCCCGCGATCGCGGTCGGGGAGGCTCATTGAACAGCATTTCTTCCAGTCGTTTCCTTCTGGCGCTGGCGGCCGGACTGCCGCTCTCGGTTTCGCCGGCGCAGGACGCCAAGCCGCCCGCGCCCCAGCCTGCTCCCGCCGCGCCGACCGCCACCGCGACTCCCGCGCCGTCTCAGCCAGCCGCCAAGCCCGGCGAGCCGTTCAAGGCCACCGTTACCGAGATCAAGCCCTACCTCGCCCGCTCGCTGCAGCGTCTGGCACTGCTGGAGCTTCGTCTCAAGCGCCCGCCCACGGCCGAGGACATGTCGTTGGCGCTGGCGATCAACGACATCGCGCGGGAGCTTGATCCGAAGAGCCCGGACCTGGTGCGATCCGAAATCGCGATCGCCAACGAGATGGGCGATAAGAGGCGGGTCGCCGCCGGCACGCGGGCTCTGGTCGCGCTCGAGCCCCGCGACACGGTGGCCCAACTCGCCATGATCATGGGGCGTATCGGCGAGCTTCAGACCAACGAGGATCGCCTGGCGGCCCTGGAGAAGTTCGTCGGGCCCGCGGGCTCGTCGATCGACGCGGGCGTACGCAGCCGCCTGGCCTTCGAGGCGTGCCGCCTGTACCACGAGCGTGGCGATGTTTCCGACGCCGGCCGGTTGCTCAAGGTCGCGATCACGCTCGACCCGACGAACAAGGAGGCCGCCACGTTCGCGTTCATGTTCTTCAGCGAGCGTGTGGACGATCCCGCCGGGCGGTTCGATCTGCTGACGAACCTGCTGCTGGCCGACCCGTCCGATCACATCACGCAGGCGTCGATGGCCGAGGCGTGCGCGAGCGTCGGCGCGTTCGGCGAGGCGCGGCGCTTTGAGAACAACGCGAAGCTGATTTTCGCGGGATTGGGAGGGAGCGATCAGGCCGAGGACCTCGTGAAAACCACGGTGCTGGACTGGGCCCTTGAAGGCCCGGAGAAGGTCATCGCCGAATTGAACAAGGTGCTGAGCGACAACCGCCAGGCCGCCGCCCTGACCATCAAAGCGATGGAAGAGCAGCTGATCCCGACCAGCGGGATCCCCAAGCCCGAAGAGATCACGCTCGACCCGCTGCTGGAGCGCGTGCGCGTCTTCGCCGCGATGCAAGTGGGGGACCAGGAGACGCTGAAGTCGGCGGTCGACAACATCGTGCGCAGCCTCGATGAATTGATGGGCAACCTGGAGCTGATCATCAGCGGCGTGCCGGGCTCGATCCCGCCCGACCAGGCCGCCGACCGCGCCCGCAAGCTCCGCGCCGACTTGGCCAGCACGCTGGCGTGGGTGAAGCAGAACCCGGAGCGCGCGGCGGCGGAGATGGACAAGCTCGCCGCCGACGCCGGCGTCGACGCGACCGAGGCGTGGATCATCACCGCCCGCGCGTGGAAATTGATCCGCGAGGGCAAGGCCGCCGACGCCATCGAGCCGCTTCGCGCCGTCGCCGCCGACTACACGCTCGCCGACGTAGCGCTGGCGACGGCGTATGAAGAGACGGGCGACATCGCCTCCGCGGCGGCGCGATGGCGCGCCATCGCCAAGGACATTCCCCTGTCGCCCGATGGCGGGTGGGCCCGCGCGCGACTGACGGCGCTCACGGGCAACGCCGAGGCCGATCCGGGGTCCGCCGCCAAGGTCCGCAAGGCCGCCGCGCTCGTCCCCGAGTGGGTCGATGAGCTGGCCGCCAATCCCAAGCGGTTCTTGTCCTTGCGCGCCGAGCTGGTGAATCCCGAGGCGGGGCGATTGGACCCCGTGCGAATCCGCGTCATTCTTCGGAACGAAGCACCCGTGCCCTTTGGCATCGGGCCCGGTCGGACGATCGGCCCGACGGTCGTGGTCGACGGCAAGGCCGAGGCCCATGTCGAGCAGCTGTTCGGCGCGCTGGGCGCGGAGTATTTCGATCTGACCCGCCGCTTCAGCCTGGCGCCGATGCAGCAGATCGAGGTCGAGGAGTGGGCCGAAGCCGGCTTCATGGGCTGGATGATCGAGTCCGCCGCCAATCGAACGATCCGCGAGCGCTGGCGCGTGCTCTACGGCTTTGTGCAGAACCAGGAAGGCGTGCCCGTGCCCGGGCCGCTGGGTCTGACCTCTGAGACGCGATCGATCGCGCGGGCGGGGCTCCCCGAGGCGTTGCTCGAAGCCGACGCGCTCGCGGAGCGAGTGAAGCGCGCGCCGGAGAACGAGCTCGTCGCCGCCCTGGTGGCCGTGCGGGCGCGGCTGCTGGTCCGCGATGATCCCGATCCGATCTTGATCGACCCCAAGTTCCGCGGCGTGGATGCGCCCAAGCCGCCTGTTCGCCCCGCGAAGTCCGAGCTCCCGCCCCAGGCCCGCGCCGTGATCGCCGCCGCGTGCGCCGAGCGCTACGCCGCGTCCTCGCGTGAAGCACGCATCCTCATGGCCGCCTCCCTTCCCCACGAGCTTCAATGCGCGGAGATGAGAGATTTCGACGCGCTGGCACGACAGGAGAGAGACCCCGGCGTGGCAGCGGTCGTGATTCTCACTCGCGTGCGCGACGCCGCCGACCCCATGCTGGAATGGGCCAAGGGACAGGGCGATGCGAAGCTCGCCGCCGTCGCCACCGCCCGCGCGGGCGCCATCGACGCCGGCGCTCGCATCATCGCCAATGCCGGCCCGGGCCTCTACGGCATCATTACGGGCGTGGTCGCCAATCAACCCGCGAATGCAACGGACGGCCAGCCCGGAACTCCGCCGGTCAATCCTCCCGTCACGCCCCCCGGCTCCCCGCCCGCCAATCAGCCCGCGGGCAACAAGTGAACGCCGAGACGCCGACTTCGCCGGCTCGCGAACCAACCCCGCGTCGCTGGCGCGGGGTGTTCATGTTCACGATCGGCGCCGCGCTGGTCATCGCCGCCGTTGTCTCGGTCGCGCGACAAGGCGCGGGGCTTTCCGGCGTCGCTGATGCGATCCGCGTGTCGTCGCCCAGGCTCGTCGCGCTCCTCATCGCCCTTCCGTTCCTGAACTGGCTCTGCAGCGCTGCCTCGTTCCATGTGCTCACCAACCGCTACGGCAAGGTCGGCGCGATCGAGATGGGCGCGGTCATCGCCTCCGCGTGGCTGCTCAACTATCTCCCGATGCGCCCTGGCCTCGTCGGCCGCGTCGCCTATCACAAGAAGATCAACAACATCCCCATCGCCGCGTCGGTCCAGGTGCTCGCGTTCTCGATCGGTCTTTCGGGCGTCGCGATCATCGTGATGATCGCGCTGCTGCTCCTGCTCGGCGGGCAATCGAGCGCCGCCGGCGCGACGCCCGGCTTGCGCACGTGGATCGCGCTCACCATCCCAGGCGTCCTCGGCTTCGCCGCCAGTCTCTGGCTCCGCGCCCGAGCCTCGCCGTCCTGGCGATTCATCTCGGCGGGCGCTTTCAAGTTCGCCGACGTGCTCGTGTGGGCGGTGCGCTACTGGGCGTGCTTTGCGGTCGTGGGCGTCGAGCTTTCGCCGACCCAGGCCGCGGGCATCGCCGCTGTCACGCAACTGGTTCTGCTGGTCCCGCTTGCGGGCAACGGCCTCGGGCTGCGCGAGTGGGCCGTGGGCTTGGTTGCGTCATCGCTCCCCACATGGTTTGCCGGAGCTGCGGCCGCCCCGACGCGAGTCGAGGGTCTCTCCGCCGACCTCGTCAATCGCGCCGCCGAGCTGTTCGTCGCGCTTCTGGTCGGTTTGTGGGGAACGATGGTGGTGGCCCGCAAAGCGGCGGGCGAAAGGAAGCAACCGTGACCACGCGCACCCTCTCCCGTGCTCCCCGCGCGATCCAGTACGCCGCGATCGCGCTCGTCGCTGTCGTCTCGCTCCACTCGCACGCGCAGAACCAGGCACCCGCGCCCTCCGCCGACAACAAGCCCGCCGAAAACAAGGTAATCGAAGGCAAGCGCGAGCCCATCAACCTCGTCAAGAGCGCGCTGGTGATCGGCGACATCGGCAAGTCGGCACGCCGCCCGTTCAACACCGACGCGGTCAACTACGCCATCGCGACCGGCGTGTGGAAGACTCCCGCCGCGGGGGATGAGATCACCAACACCGATGGGCAGGCCCGCGCCTGGGAGCAAGCCGCCGCCGCCGACGACGGCACGCTGCGCCACAACGCGCTCCGCGGGGGGTACGCGCTCGCGACTTTTTCGAGTGATTCCCAGCGCGTGATGATTCTCTCCGCGAGCGCTCACGCCGCGGTGCTCGTCAACGGCGAGCCTCGCATGGGTGATCCCTACGCACTCGGGTATGCGCGTCTTCCCGTGCTCATCAAGAAGGGCGACAACGAGTTCCTGTTCTCGTGCGGGCGCGGCGAGCTTCGCGCGACGCTGGGCGAGCCCGCCAACTACATCTCGCTCGACGCCGCCGACCTCACGCTCCCCGACCTGGTGATCGGAGCGGGCGCGCCGTCGATGGGCGCGATCATCGTCAGCAACAACACCGAGAGCCCACTGGAGAATCTCCAGATCGAGGCCCGTTTCGACGGCGCGGTCGAGTTCACCGAACTCCCGCCCATGCTCCCGGTGAGCACACGCAAGGTCGCCTTCCGCGTTCCGCCCGCCACGCTCAAGGAACCGGGCGAGCAGGCGCTCAGGCTCACGCTCTATAGCCCCGCCGGGAAGCCCGCGCACCATGTCGATCTCAAGATCAACGCCCGCCGCGCCGGCGAGCGACGCAAGGCAACTTATGTCAGCGACATCGACGGGAGCGTGCAGTACGTCGCGCTCAACCCCGCGACGAACGCCGACGCCCGCGCCCTCATCCTCAGCCTGCACGGCGCCAGCGTGGAGGGCGCCGGACAGGCCGCGTGCTATCCATCGCTCGACTGGGCCCACGTCGCCGCGCCGACGAACCGGCGACCGTACGGCTTTGACTGGGAAGACTGGGGCATGCTCGACGGGTTGGAGGCGCTCCATGCCGCGCTCGCCGCGTTCCCCGCCGTCGATCCCGCGCGTATGCACGTGACCGGACACTCGATGGGCGGGCACGGGACGTGGGTCTTCGGAACGATGTTCCCGGGACAGTTCGCGACCGCCTCGCCCAGCGCCGGCTGGGCCAGTTTCTTCAGCTACGCCGGAGCGCCGCGCCCCGAGGAAACCGCCGGCCCGCTCTCCATGCTCCGCCGCGCCACCAACGTCTACGACACCGTCGCGCGCATGAACAACCTTACCACGCTCGGCGTGTACATCCTGCACGGCGACGCCGACGACAACGTGCCCGTCAGCGAGGCCCGCGATTGGCGCGAGCGCCTCGCCAAGTTCCACACCGACTTTGCGTATTACGAGCGCCCTGGTGCCGGGCACTGGTGGGGCAACGAGTGCGTCGCCTGGCCACAGTTGCTCGACTTCCAGAAGAACCGAGCCCGCCCCGAAGCCGAGAAGCACATCTCGCTCACGCTCCCGTCCGCGTGGCTCTTCAGGGGCCACGCGTGGCTCCGCGGGTTTGAGCAAGAGCGCGTCATGGAGCTCTCCACCTTCTCGCTCGACCTTGACGACAAGGCCCACACGCTCAAGGGCACGGCCACCAACGTCTCCCGCTTCACGATCAGCGCCCGTCCGCTCGCCGGCGCGACCCTCTCGCTCGAAATCGACTCCCTCAAGGGCGAAGTGACGATCCCTTCGGGGAAAGACCAGCTCGTGGTGTTCGAGCGCGGCGCCGACGCCTGGAAAGCCACGATCGTTGACGCCAAGTCCGCGCCCGCCGCTCGCCCTGTGGGCATGAAGCAGGCGCTCGCCGATCACGTCGTCCTCGTCTACACCACGCGCGGCACGCCCGAGGAAAACGCCTGGTCGCTCGCCAAGGCCCGCTTCGACGCCGAGCAGTGGTGGTACCGCGGCAACGGCCAGTTCGACATCGTCTCCGATCAGGTCGACCCCAAGACGCTCGCCGGCCGCTCCGTCGTGCTCTATGGCAACGCCGACACCAACGCCCTCTGGCCCGTGCTCATGAAAGACTCGCCCGTCACATTCAAGCGCGGGGAGATTGTCGTCGGCACGCACCACGCCTCGCGCGATGACCTCGCCGCCATCGTCACGCGCCCCAATCCCATGGGCGGGCCCAACCCCATGGGCGGCACGGTCGTCGCGATCGGCGGCACGGGGATCAACGGCCTTCGGGCGATCACCCGCTGGCCCCTCTTCGTGTCCGGCGTCGGTTATCCCGACCTCCTGATCGCCGGCGCGGATTCGTGGCAGAAGGGCGCGGGTGCCGTGCTCGCCGCCGGTTATTTCGCGCCCGACTGGTCTCTCGATGACGCCCAGATCGCCTGGCGCGAATAGTCCGAGGAGTCCGATTGCACGAACGGGGGCCGACAGCCGATGCAACTGCATCCGGCGTGGGTCCGCGTGCGCATACGTCTATGGGGATCGGCCCTTTTCGTTCGGCCGACGGGTGAACCGCGATGGTCAACAAGATCGAACAAGACCATCAACGCTTCCGACAGATCGTCCGCGGCAAAATCCGCAAGGATCTGCGCAAGTTCCTCTCGCGCGGCGAGCTCATCGGGCGCGAGGGTCAGCGCTCCGTCTCCATCCCCGTTCACGACATCGACATCCCCACCTTCCGCTACGGCGACAACTCCGGCGGCGTGGGCATGGGCGAGGGCGAAGAGGGCCAGGGCGTCGGGCAGGGCAAGAACGGCCAGGGAGGCGAGCAGGAAGGCCAGCACCTCCTCGAGGTCGACGTCTCCCTCGAAGAACTCGCCGACATCCTCGCCGACGAGCTCAAGCTCCCGCGCATCCAGCCGCGCGGGCAGCACAACATCACGACCATCCGCGACAAGTACACCGGCATCCGCCCGACCGGACCCGCGAGCCTGCGCCACTACAAGCGCACCTACCGCGAGGCGCTCCGGCGCCAGCTCTCGATGGGCGTCTACGACCCCGACAACCCGATCATCATCCCGATCAAGAGCGACCTGCGCTTCCGCAGCTGGAACGAGGTCAAGAAGCCCCAGAGCAACGCGTGCATCGTCTACATGATGGACGTCTCGGGCTCCATGGGCGACGAGCAGAAAGAGCTCGTCCGCCTCGAGGCCTTCTGGATCGACACCTGGCTCCGAAGAAATTATGAGGGAATCGAGAGCCGCTACATCGTCCACGACGTCCGTGCCGGTGAGGTCGACAAGAAGACCTTCTTCTCCGTGAAGGAGGACGGCGGAACCCGCATCAGCTCCGCCTACCAGTGCTGCAAGGAGCTCCTCTCACAGCACTACGACCCCAGCGATTGGAACATCTACCTCTTCCACTTCTCCGACGGCGACAACAGCTCCGACGCCGACAATCGCCTGTGCGTCAAGCTCGTCGAGGAGCAGCTCCTCCCCGTGTGCAACATGTTCGGCTACTGCCAAGTCACCTCGTCCTACGGCTCGGGTTCCTTCCTCGGCGTGCTCCAGGAAGCCTTCCCAGGCGGCGCCGCCGACGAACTCGGCCCCAAGGTCGTCACCAGCAAGGTCAATGGACGTGACGATCTCTTGGAGAGCCTTCGCACGTTCTTCAAGAACGGGCGATAGCCCTGTTTTTCAGCGGTTTGCATCCGCGCTGCCCCACTTTCCGAGTACAGTGAAGCCGTCGCGCGGGCGTCCGCACGTGCCGATGGTTCGCCAAGAGTCCGTCACGGGCGTGCGCGTCAGTCCGCACTTCATCCAGCCGCTGCAGCCTGCCGCCGCATCCAGCCGCCCCGTCGAGTTGAGGTCAACCGCGTGTTCCTGTTCGTCATCTATGCCGCGCTCTTCTGGTGGTTGTCGGTCAAGCACCGAAGGACGTGGACCGGTTTCCTTTGGGCGGTCGGCGGGTTCCTCGGCCTGTGCCTCGTCGGCTACATCCACTACCGCATGGACGTCTGGACCAACCACCGCATCTATCTCCCGGTGCTCCAGACGATCCTGTATCCCTACACCGCCCTCGTGCTCATCGTCTCGATCTTCCTCGCGTCGCTCCCGCCCAAGTTCCGCGGCATCGCGTGCCGACAGTGCGGCTACGACCTCACGGGTCTCGAGGTCGCGTGCCCGCGCTGCCCCGAATGCGGGCGCCAGCACGCCGTCGTTTCCGCACGCCCGCTCGCGTGCGCCGTGTGCAACGCCGACATGAAGCAGCTCTCCTCGCACGAACCCGCGTGCCCCGATTGCCGCACGTACCACCTCGTGATCGGCCCGCGCCCCGCGCACGGCTTTGTCGAGACCGCCGACCGCGGCGCGCTGGTTGAGCCGCGCGTCGCGAGCCGAACGGCTCACTCGCACACCAACCATCGCAACGACTCTCCGCCGGCTTCTGCGCCGCACGCGGGACCGACGCACGCTCTTTGTCCATGCGAGCTTGCGGCGCCCGCCAGGTCGTCATCGCCCCGGCGCGATCACCGGACCCGCGCCGCGGTCGGCGGCACGCCGGGCTGGTAGCCTTCGTGCATGAGCGACGCACGCCCAGCCTCGAACCAGCCGCCGATGATTCCCTACCACGCCGTCGATCCAGGCCTGCCCAGCGATGCGGCGGCGCGGCGCTTCTACGAGTTCATGAAGCAGCGCCGCAACGTGCGCATGTTCAGCGATCGCCCCGTGCCCTTCGAGACGATCGAGTGGATCATCCGCGCCGCGGGCAGCGCGCCCTCCGGCGCCAATAAGCAGCCGTGGCGCTTCGTCGTCGTCGGTGATCCGGGCGTGAAGAAGCAGATCCGCGAAGCCGCCGAGGCCGAAGAGCGCGAGTTCTATCACCGCCGCGCCACGCCGCAGTGGCTGAAGGACCTGGCCCCCCTCGGCACCGACGAAAACAAGGGCTACCTGGAGGTCGCACCGTGGCTCATCGTGATGTTCCGCCTCGCCAAGGACGATCCCGACGAACACGCCGAGCACGGGCAGGTGTACTACCCCGTCGAATCGGCGGGCATCGCGGCGGGCTTTCTGCTGGCCGCCGTGCACCACGCCGGCCTCGTCGCGCTCACGCACACCCCGAGCCCGATGGGATTCCTATCCAAGCTGCTCGGACGCCCCGATCACGAAAGACCGTTCCTCCTGATCCCAGTCGGCTACCCCGCGGAAAACTGCGTCGTCCCGGACATCACGCGCAAGCCCCTCGACAAAATCATGGTGCGGGTCTAGAAGTTCGAATCGCCGGGTGTATGGCGGCCGCGAGCTTCGCGTGTCGACGGTTCCGATCCATCCAATCGATCCTGCCCTTCGGGCGAGTTCGATGCCGGGGGCCAGGCGCTTATCCCCGCACCACCCGATACAACCCGCCCACCACCAGCACCAGCACCGGCAATCCCGCCACGATCGCCCAGCGGATCATCGAGAGTTGCTCCGCCGCGATCGGCCTGATGATCGCGATCGACGCCGCCTCGGGGCTCTGCGCGATGAGGTCGTCCTGCCCCGCGAGCCAAAGCACGGACGACTCGAACAGCTCGATGTTCCCAGGGTTCGCGTCGATCACGCGGCCGTCGATCTCCGCCTGGCGCTGCGTGACCTGGTCGATAAACCAGCTGTTCGATCCGACCACGACCAGCCGCTGGGGCGTGCCGCGCGGGCCGGGGATCTGCGCCGCCGCCGCCACCATCCACGGTCCACCGCGCACGTCGCGGTTCGCGTCGAACACCGGCAAGTCCGGGCTCGTGCCGCGCTGCGCCCTCGGCGTCTGCCACAAGCGCAGCCACTGCGACTCGCCCCACACCGACGCATCGTCCGCGATCGTCGCCAGCGCCGTGATCTCTCGGCCCGGCGCACCCTCCGCGCCCCTGGCCTTCAGCGGAACAGGCCATGGCACGAGCGTCGGCAATCCCCGCACGGCGCGCAGAATCGGATGCGATCCCTCACCCGCCACTACCGATTGATCCGTCTCGACGCTCCGCCCCTGCGCCGATATCTGCTCCCTGAGCAGCGGCTTGCCCGAATCCGCCGACAATCCGAATCGCTCCAGCACCGACACCGTCGGGTCGGGCTGGCCATAGGTCGCGATCACCGACGGGTTGATCGAGATGAGCAACGGTTTACCCGCGTCGGCGAGCGCCGTGAGCGCCGCGCCCAGCCTGGCGGCACGCTCCGGGCCCGGGAGCTGCCCCGCGCCCGCGCTGGCCGCGCCCGAGTCGGGCGCGAAACTCGCGTACACCACGGGCCGCGCGCCCGCCGGATCGAGCGTCGCCAAGGCGGTCGGCTCGGGCTCGATCACCGGCGCCCATTCGACAAGGTCGATCCCGCGCCGCGCCAGCCGCTCGCCCAGCGTCGTGAAGATCGGGAAGTCGCCGAAGAACTTCTTGCCCTCCGCGTGCGCGATGACCACGATCGGCCGCACCGGGTTCTCGATCGATCCGATCGCGCTGGCGAACAGTTCCTCCGCGTGCCGGCGTGTGTCGGCGCGTCCCGCGGCGTTGGCCTCGTCGGGAAAGAGCGCCCGGAACTCCACGGCGCGGATCCCCGCCCCCGGCGCGATCACCAGCACGCACGAGCCAGAGCGGAGCGCCTCGCCGACGCGCTGCAGGTCGAGCCGCGACAGCGACCGCGCCGCGTCCACGCCCGCGCCCGCCGCGTCCTTGGCCGCCTGCACCCGATCGGGGAGCGTGCCCACCGCCTCGCGCGTCGCCGCTGGGGCCGCCTCGTTGGTCGTAATCAAACGAAGCTGGCGCGTCAGTTCCGCGAGCTGGTCAAAGATCGGCTTGCACGCATCGCGCACCATCTGAGACGCCTTGTCGGTCGCGGGCACCGGCACCTCGCCGATCGTGGCCGAGAGCGGCTCGCCCAGCGCTTCAACCGCGTGCGAAAGGTCCTGCGCCGCCAGGCGCGCCGCCGCCGCCCGCTGGTCAAAGAAGGTGCGGAACAATTCCTTGTCCGCGGGGGTCGCCTGGCGCAGCCTCTCCATTTCCGGCGCTAGTTCCTTCTCAAGGAACGCCGCCAACGTCTTCATCGCGCCCGCCGCCCCGTTGATCGTGTTGACCTGCGCCTGCAGCGTGTCGTGCTCCGCGTTCGCGAGCTGCTGGACCAGGGCGTTGAGCGCCCGCGGGCCGTCGGCGCGTCCCGTGTCGATCACGTCGCTGGTGATCCGCGCCGAGGCGCGGCGGAGCTGGTCCATCACGTCGACCACGCGTTCGCGCGCCCGCGCGTCGATCCGCGACAGGTCCGTCGCAACCACCAGGCGATAGTCGTGCGTGAGCGATCCCAGCATCGCCGCCGTCCGCGGCGAGAGCTTGTGCTCGCCGGTCGCCGTCACGTCGTAGCGCTGCGAGAAGCGCTCGCCCAGGATGTTCGCCATGATGAGCGAGCTGGTCGCGCACGCCAGCGCGATCGCGCCGAGCAACCCCGCACGGAATCGGCGCGGCGAAGAGGTCTTCATGACCACCTCCGCGATTGCAACGCCACGATCGTCAGCAGCACAAACCACGCCGAGCACGACACGAAGAATACGATGTGCGACGTGTCGATCACGCCCTTGGCAAAGTCCGCGATCCGCGGCGTGAGCGCCGCCGCGTAGAGCAGCGGCCGCATCGCCTCCGGCAGCCGGTCCGCCCCCAGCGTCGTCGCCAGGAGCAGCAGCAGAATCGCGAACAGCGTCCCCAGGAACGCCAGCGTCTGGTTCGACGTCAGCGACGAGATGAAGAGACCGATCGAGAGGTACAGCATCCCCAGGAGCACCAGGCTCGCGTAGCCCGCCACGATCGGGCCGGCGTCCGGCGCGGGGGTCGACACCCACGCCAGCACCCCCACGTGCGCCAGCGTCGGTGCCAGCATCAGCACCATGAACCACAGCGCGCCCAGGTACTTGCCCACCGCGATCGCCGCGTCGCCCACCGGGCTCGTCAGCAGGGGCTCGATCGTCCCGCTCCGAAACTCCTCGCTGAACAGCCTCATCGAGATCGCCGGGATCACCGGGAGCATGAGCCACGCGCTCACCGAAAAGAACGGCCGCATTGTCGCCGCCGTGCTCGGGTTCAGGATCATCAGCGAAAACACGCCCCCCGTCAGGAACAGGTAGAGCGCGATCGCCACCCATCCCAGCGGAATCGCAAAGAACGACGCCAGCTCGCGTTGCGCGATGGTGAGCGTGCCCTTCATGCCCCGCCCCCAACCCCGACCGCACCCGGCCGCTCGATCAGCTCCGCGAACAACCGCTCCAGGCTCGGGCGATCGATCGAGAGCTCGCGCACCGCGAGGCCCGCCCCCCGCGCCGCCGCCGACAACGCCTCGCGCAGGTCGCGATGACCCGCCCGCGGCGTGATCCGCACACGCACCCAAGCCTCGTCCGCCAGCGCCTCCAACTTCGCGTCCGCCACGCCCTCGACCTTCCGAAGGATCGGCAAGGGGTCCGGCGCCCGCGCGCACTCGATCACATGGGCTCGCGTGAGCGACGTCTTGTCCACCAGCTCGCCCGGCGTGCCGTCGGCCCGAAGCTCGCCGCCCGCGATCATCACGACGCGGTCGCACACGCGCTCGACCTCGCTCAGGACGTGCGACGAGAAGAGCAGGGTGCGGTCCTTGGCCAGGTCCTTGATGAGCGAGCGAGCCTCGCGCACCTGCGTCGGGTCCAGGCCGTTGGTCGGTTCGTCGAGCACCAGGACGCTCGGCCCGTGGACGATCGCGGCCGCCAGTCCCACGCGCTGCTTGAACCCCTTGGACAGCACGCCCACCCGCCGCGACGCGACCGCCCCGAGCTGGCAGCGGTCCATCGCCTGGCCCACCGCCTGCTTCCGGTCCCGCCGCGCGACTCCGAAAAGCGCTGCCCGATGGGCGATGAACTCCCGCACCTTCATTTCGGGGTAGTGAGGGGCCGATTCGGGCAAATAGCCGATCTTCGCGCGGGCCTGGGCGGAATCCCGCGAAACGTCCAGTTCGCCGATCATCACCCGCCCGTCGTCCGGGGGCAGAAAGCCCGTAACCATGCGGATCGTCGTGGTTTTTCCCGCCCCGTTGGGCCCAAGCAAACCCACGACCTGCCCCGGGCGAACCTCGAACGACACCCCCCGGACTGCCCGGATCGACCCGAACGATTTATGGACGCCCTGAACCGATAGCATTTCAGAATCACAGTACCACGATCCATCGAACCGATGTGAAGTTCGGGTTGCATCAGTCCCCGCCCCGCCAACCCCATTCATCGGCGAGGCGGTCGATTGTGCGCCACCCCCCCGGGCCGCTACGCTAGACGCCCGAGGAGCCGGAGGTTGCCCGATTCAATGACGCAAAGCCGTGCCAAGCTGCTGGTGACCGGCGGCGACGCGTCGTTGAACGACGAGGTCCGCCGCCTCCTGGCCGAACAATTCGGCGATCGCGTCGAGCTGGCCGTCGCCGCCCACGCCATCGAATCTGCCGCGCCCCTGGCCATGCTCGCCGCCGACGCCATGCCCGACGGCGCCGCGCTCTTCTCCGCAACCGGACAGGTCTTGTGGGCCAACGCCCGCTTCCACGCCCTCGATGCCGGCACCAAGTCCAAGATCGCCACCATCGCCGCCGCGGCCGTCGCCTCCTGGAACGCCGACACCGGACGCCCCGCCACCGATCTTCGCCACGAAGTCTCCGCATCCGATCTCTCCGCCGAGTTCGAGATCGTCCTTTCGCGCCCCGCCGCGCCCGACGCCCCCGCCGCCGTTCCACCCGACGCCGCCCCGTTTTCCGGCGCCGTCGTCGTGGTCCACGACATCACCGCCGCCAAACGACGCCGCTTCAAGATGGAAGCGATCGAGCGCGCCGGCGGCGATCTCCTCCGCCTCGACGCCGACGCCGTGCGAAAGCTCAACGCCGTCGAGCGCCTCCGAGCCCTTGAGGGAAAGGTCGTCGCCTACGCCCACGACCTCCTCCACTTCGATCACTTCGGCATCCGCCTCCTCGACGAACGCAGCGGCAAGCTCGAACTCGTCATGTCCGCCGGACTCCCGCCCACGTACGCCGACATCGACATCTACCCCCTCCCCGAAGGCCACGGCATCAGCGGCTACGTCGCCGCCACCGGCCAGAGCTATCGCTGCGATGACGCCGGCAACGACTCCATGTTCCTGCCCGGCCTGACGGGCGCCCGCTCCTCCCTCACCGTCCCCCTCAAACTCCAGGACCGCGTCCTGGGCATCCTCAACGTCGAGAGCCAGCAGCCCGCGGCCTTCACCGACGAGGACCGCCTCTTCGCCGAGATCTTCGCCCGCTCCATCGCCATGGCCGTCCACACCCTCGACCTCCTCGTCGTCGAGCGCTCCACCGTCAACCGCAGCGTCAGCTCGCGCGTCGAGGACGAACTCGCCGCGCCCTTGGCCGACATCGTCCGCGAGCTCGAACTCCTCCACCACAGCGTCCCCGCCGAGCCCGAGACCAAGTCCCACATCACCCGCATCGGCGCCGACGTTGAGTCCATCCGCGAACGCATCCGCGAAGTCGCCGCCGGTCCTGCCACCCTCCTGGGCGTCGAGCGCGCCATGGCTTCCAGCACCCGCGACGCCGCCCTGGCCGGGCGCCACGTCCTGGTCGCCGACGACGAGCCCAAGATCCGTCGCATCATCGGCGACGTGCTCCGCCACCGCGGCTGCGAGGTCACCGTGTGCGACTCCGGCGTCAGCGCCATCGAGGCCATCGCCGCCCACGCCGCCGCCGGACATCGCTACGAATTGGTCATCTCCGACATCAAGATGCCCGACCGCAACGGCTACGAGGTCTTCTCCGCCGTGCGCCGCCTGATGGGCGAGGTGCCGGTGATTCTCATGACCGGCTTCGGCTACGACCCGCACCACTCGATCGTGCGCGCGTCGCAGGAAGGACTCCAGGCGGTCCTCTTCAAGCCGTTCCCCGTCGAGCGACTGATCGACGAGGTGAAGAAGGGCCTGGCGGCCCAGTCAAAGCCGGCCAACTGAGTTCGTCACGTCTCGGTTCCCGCCGCGTGCTGCGTGTCCAGCAGCTCCCCCGCCAACCTCGGATTGTTCAGCGGCGTCATCGATGCGACGAATACCGCCCGCGGGGTCGGCGTGCCGATGGTGCCCGCCCAGTCCAGCGGGAACTCGTCGTGGCAAGGCTGGGAGCGCGGCAGATACACATGCGGATACAGCTTCTTCAGCGTGTTCCACACCCACGGCCGGGTCGGCCGACATCCCCTTCCCGAGATCGATCCATCCGGCCGATCCGTCGGCTCCTCGCACGGATTCAGCGACTCGTCGCGCCCCGCCGACACACGCGTTTCCAGCAGCAACATCCCCGTCGGCGCCGAACACGCACGCAAAAACCCCAGCACCTCCCCGGGCGTGGAGATCAGGTGCAGCACGCCGTAGCACACCACGATTTCCGCCCGGAACCCCGGAACCGCCGGGCACCTCTCCAGGTCCAGCACCGACGCCTGACGCGACGTCGCCATCGACTGACCCGCCCGCGTCATCTCCACCAGATCCGCCCGCCCGTCCGTCACACCGACCTTGCACCCGCGGCTGGTGAAGAACATCGTCAGATCGCCCAGCCCCGCCCCGACCTCCAGCACCGACTTGCCCGGACGAACCACCCCCAGCCACGCCAGGTGCTCGGTCCGCCGCGCGTTCAGCCGCAGCTGCTCGTTCGTGTGAAACACACGCCGGGGGTCCGGCTTCGCCGCTCCGCTCATGGCGTTGTCTCCAGGTGACGCACCGGCAGCTCCCGCGTCAGCCACGGCGAGCTCAGCTCCCGCCGCGACGCCACGAACACCGCCCGCGAGGTCGCCATCATTCCGGGCACGCTCCAGTCCCGCTGAAACTCCGCGTGCCACGGCTGCGCCTTGGCCGCGTACACATGCGGAAACGACTCGCCCAGCACGCGCACGCACCACGCCCGCGTCGGCCGAGCCCCCGAGCCCCGCAACGACTGCGAGCACCGCGTCACGCTCTCGGGCACCAGGTCCATCCGATCGTCCTCGTCCCGCAGCACCACCGTCTCCAGCAGAAATAGGTCCCGTGTCAGCGATGCCAGCATCGTGAGCGCCTCGCCCGGCCTCATCAGGTGGTACAGCACGCCATAGCAAAACACAACCTCGTGCGCCTCCGGCAAGTCCACCGGATCGTCCAGGTCCAGCCGCGCGATCCGAACATCCGCACGGCCCCCGTACCGCCCCCGGATCACCTCCAGGTTGTCCGCCCGCCCGTCCGTGATCGTCATCGTGCAGCCGCGATCCAGGAAATACTCCGACAAGTCCCCGATCCCCGCGCCGACCTCCAGCACCCGCCGCCCGTGCAAAGGCAACTCAAGCGTCGCCAGGTGCTCGGTCCTCCGATTGTTCAAGGGGTAGTAGTACGGATTGTGAAAAAACTGCACCGGATCGGTGACGCCCGCGAGCGGGTCCGCCGCCGTCCAGTCACGATCGAGCTCGAATCCCGCGACAATCATCCATTGCTCTCCGTCACGCCACGCGCCCATCCACCGATCGACATCCATCCATCGCCGAAATCCCCCCGGCAATCCGCGCCAACCCGCCCTCACGCGATCGTCATGCTCGGCGGCTCGAGCGGGAGCATCCGCGCCATCCGCAGGTAATTCTCGACGTTCTGCCTCACCTCGATCATCGAATCCCCGCCGAACTTCTCCATCGCGCACCGCGCGACCTCGAACGACACCACGTTCTCCATCACCACGCTCGCCGCGCTCACCGCGCACACATCACTCCGCTCATACGCCGAGTGCTCCGCTTCCTTGGTGTTGAGGTCGACGCTCGCCATGCCCCGCAAGAGCGTCGCGATGGGCTTCATCGTGCCGCGCACCACGATGGGCTGCCCGTTGGTCATGCCCCCCTCGGTCCCGCCCGCGTTGTTGCTGTCGCGCACGAACCCGAGGTTCGGCGTATCGATTTTCGCTGCGTCGAAGCGGATCGCGTCGTGCACCGCGCTCCCGACCCGCGCCGCGCACTCCTTCCCGAGCCCGATCTCCACCGCCTTGAACGCCTGGATCCCCATCACCGCGTACGCGATCCGCGCGTCGAGCTTGGTCGTCCAGTCCATCGAGCTGCCGATTCCGGGCGGGCACCCGAATACGTGCGCCTCGACCAGCCCGCCCACCGTGTCCTTGTCGATCTTCGCCTGGCGGATGATCTCGCACTGCCGCTCGGTCACCGTCGCGTCCGGGCAATACGTCTCGCTCTCGTCGCGGAACTTCTGCATCCCGCGCCAGTTGTCTTCGCGAACGTCCGCGTTCGTGCCCGCGTCAAGGATCGACCGCACAAACCCGAACGCCTCGATCCCAAGCTCGCGCAGCACACAGCGAGCCACCGCGCCCGCCGCCACGCGCGACGCCGTCTCTCGCGCGCTGGCCCGCTCGAGCGTCTCGCGGCAGTCCGTCGTCAGCCACTTGATGCTCCCCGCCAGGTCCGCGTGCCCCGGCCTCGGGCGATACACCGGCGGCGTCTTCTGCAGGTCATCCAGGCGCGAGTCGTTGTTGACGATCCGCATCGTCAAGGGTGCCCCGATTGCCCGGCCCCGACGCACGCCCGTCAGAAACTCCACGCGGTCCTGCTCGATCCGCTGGCGGCCGCCGCGCCCATATCCGCCCTGGCGGCGCGAAAGCTCCGCGTTGATGAACTCAACGTCCAAGAGCAGCCCTGCGGGCACGCCCGTGAGCATCACCACCAACGACGGCCCGTGGCTCTCGCCCGCGGTCTGATAGTTCAAAAGCGCCATGGGCAAAGAATAGCGTCAGACGCTCATCGTCCGCAGGCACCGATCCAGCCGCGCCAGCGTCCTCGCCTTCCCCAGCACCGCCAGCGTCTCGCCCAGGGGCGGGCTCACCGCCGAACCCGTCATCGCCACCCGGATCGGCTGCGCCACAGCGCCCATGCCGCCCGACTGCTGCGCTAACTGCTCCAGGATCGAATGGATGATCCCCGCCTCGAATGGCTCGACATCCGCCAATCGATCGCGCACCGTCCGCACCATCTTCAGCCCCGCGCCATCGCTGGCCGTCAGGTTCTTCGCGACCGCCGCCTGATCAAACGGGTACGAGTTGTCGTCGAGCATCAGGAACGCCGACGCCCTCACGCCGTCGCGGAGCGTCTTGGCCCGCGCCTTGACCGCCCGCCCCAGCGTCTCCCACCCGCCCGCCGGGACCGCCTTGGCAAACTCCGGCTCGAACTCCTCGCACCACGCCCGCCAGCGCCCCGCGAACTCCGCGTCGCTCATCGCACCGATCGCGTCGCCGTTGAACGACAAGAGCTTGGCGCGGTCGAACTTCGCGTTGGTCCGACCGATGCGCTCGATCGAGAAGTGCTCCGCGATGAACTTCATGTCGAACTTCTCGAGGTCCTTCCCGTCCGCCGTCTTCATGCCGGGATTCCAGCCCAGGAGCGCCAGGAAGTTCACGATCGCCTCGGGGATGTAGCCGTTGGCGCGGAAATCGTGAACCTCGACCTCCGGGAGCGTGAGGTTCATGAAGCGCCCGACCTTCTCCGCGATCTCCACCGCGTCGGTCTCCGCCGCCAGGAAGTCCGTGATCGTCTTCTCCGGCAATCCCGTGCCCGCCACGAGGCGCCCCTTCGCCGCCGCGTCCTTGGCGATCGCGTCCTTCGCCGCCTTGCGCGCGAACTTCGCCTTGTCGCGCTTCGACATCTTCGAGCCGTCCATGTTGAAGATCAGCGGCATGTGCGCATAGCCCGGCGTGCGGAACGCCTCGCCGGTCTTCTCATCCCGAAGCGCCCGCTGCAGCGCAACATGCCGCGGCGTGTTCGCCAGGTGCTCCTGCGCCCGCATCACATGCGTCACGCCCATTGTTTGGTCGTCAATCACCACCGCGAAGTGGTACGTCGGGAACCCGTCGCCCTTGCGGATCACAAAGTCGTCCAGCTCGCCCGCCGCGATCTTCACGTCGCCCAGCACCTGGTCGGGCACCACGATCTCCTCGCGCGGCGCCGCGAAGCGGATCACATGCGATTCGCCCGCGCACGCCCGCGTCCACCGCGCCTCCAGCGCCGCGTTGAACACGCCGAACTCGATCTCCGTCGGCCTCGGATACCGGTACGTCTGCTTGGCCGCCACCGCCGCCTTCCGCTGCGCCTCGATCTCTTCGCTCGTCTCAAACGCCGGGTACGCCCGCCCCGCCCGCACGAGCTGCTCGATGTACCGGTTGTACACCGGCACGCGCCGCGCCTGGAAGTAGCCGCCCACGTCGCGCGCCTGTGCGCCAATCACCCGCCCGCCCCGCGTCGTGAGCGACGGCCCGTCGTCCCACTCGATCCCCAGCCACGCCAGGTCCTCCATGATGCCCCGCGCCGATTCATCGCTGCTCCGGGCCGCGTCCGTGTCCTCGATCCGCAGCATGAACCGCCCGCCCATCCGCTTGGCGTACGCCCAGCAGAAGAGCGCGGAACGCGCCCCGCCGATGTGCAAGTGCCCCGTCGGGGACGGGGCAAAGCGTGTCACGCAATCGGTCGATCCGCCGGCAGAATGATTCGACATGAGCCAAGGGTACGCGATCGAACCGCCGGGTGAGGTATGCTGCGAGCATGAGACATCGACACTGGTTCCTCGTCGTGGCCGCCGCTGCCCTGCTCTATGCCTTCGGACTCGTGCGATCCAACCTCGTGCTTTCCCTCTACGCAACCTACGGCGACACCGACGTCTTGTGCGGCGCCGCTCTGGCGATCACCTGCCTCGCCGCGTGGACCGCCCTTGAAGCCGTCTTTCACATGCTCGAGCGCCGAACCCCGCGCTGCCGCTGCGGCTACTCCATCGCCGGGCTCAAATGCCCCGAGTGCGGCCAGACGCTCGGATAGACCCCGAACGCCACTCATTTCCCGTTCATCGTCGGCTCGCAATCATCGTGCGCGTTCAGGTCGACGCGCCCGTCGAGATGGAACACCGCGCCATCCGCGTCTGTCTCGGGCGGCACCCCGCAGGTGAGCGTGACCGTCCCCCAGTTCGCCGCGAGATCACCCGTGATCCCCGCCTCGGGCGTGCCAGACACGAGCGCCTCGCCGGGCGTGCGCGGATGGGTGATCGCGCCCGCCGCGAGCGTCCCGCCGGAAACAGCGTCGTCGAGCATCGATCGTTCATCTGTTGAATCGTCATCACACCCGTCGCGATGTGGCGGAGAGGGACTTGCCCGACCTCCGCCGCCGTACGGCCCGGAGCTCAACCCTGTCAGCGGCTCCGCGGTCCATCAATGACCACGACCTGAGCGGCCGCGTGTTCACCGACCCCGAACATCTGCTCCGGGCCGGCTCCGACGCCCGGCGCGCCCGGAAAATCGGTGTCGTTCGTATCACGCGGCCCTGAAAAAAGTTCGTGGCCCGAAAACGCCGCGCGAAATCAGGCCGGGCTCGGGAGCGCGCCGGCCGGCGGCTCGGGGTCCGGGGCCGAGGGCGGCGGTTGGGCGGCACGGCGCTTGTTTTCGGCCAAAAGCAGGTCCTCGACGGTGGCGCGATCGAGCTTGCCGTCCTTGATGAGGCGAGACACGTCGTCGGACGTAAGCGTCTCGTACTTCAGCAACGCCTCGGCGACCGCGACGACCTTGTCCCAGTTGGCCTCGATGATCCGCTTGGCGTCGGCGTAGGCCTCGTCGATCAGGCGGCGGACTTCCGAGTCGACCATCTTGGCGGTGTCCTCGCTGAACTCCTTGTCGGGCATGAACATCTCGCGCGTGTCGGCGCCCTCGTAGCGCACGAAGCCGAGCTTGTCGCTCATGCCCCATTCGAGGATCATTTTGCGGGCGAGGTTGGTCACCTGCGCGATATCCATGGCGGCGCCGGAGGCGACGTCGCCGGTCGCGCGTTCCTCGGCGATGCGCCCGCCGCAGAGCACTCGCATGGTCGCGAGCAGCCACTTGCGGGCGTATCCCCAGCGGTCCTTCTCGGGGAGCGAGAACGTCGCGCCCATCGCCTGACCACGCGGGATGATCGTGACCTTGTGGAGCGGGTCGGCGTCGGGGAGCATCGTCTGGAGGACGGCGTGCCCGGCCTCGTGGTAGGCCGTCGCGCGATTCTCGATCGCGTCGGGCTTGCGGCTGCGCTGGGCGCGGCCGAACTTCACCTTGTCACGCGCCTCTTCGAGGTCCTCGTGCTCGATGAAGTCTTTGTTGTGCATGGTGGCGTTGATGGCGGCCTCGTTGATGATCGCCGCCAGGTCCGCGCCGCTGAACATCGGCGTGCCGCGCGCGACCTTTTCGAGGTTCACGTCCGGGCCGAGCTTCACCTTCTTGCAGTGGACCTTGAGGATCTCGAGGCGGCCCTTCACGTCGGGGAGCGGCACAACGATCTGGCGATCGAAACGCCCGGGGCGTGTGAGGGCGGGATCGAGCACGTCTCCGCGGTTGGTGGCGGCGACGACGATCACGCCGTCGGTCGAGTTGAAGCCGTCCATCTCGACGAGGATGGCGTTGAGGGTCTGCTCGCGTTCCTCGTGTCCGCCGCTGGTGAAGCCGCCGCCGCGACGGCGTCCGACGGCGTCGATCTCGTCGAGGAAGATGATGCAGGGGGCGGAGTC
>JADYYE010000192.1 GCA_020853815.1 Phycisphaerales bacterium | reverse complement strand
CTGGCGCGGGTGCGGCTGCCGGACCTGAATGCCTCGCACTTCGCGGCCTGGCGCGATCGACGGCTGCGGGCGGTGTCGGCGGCCTCGGTGCGGCGGGAATGGACGCTGCTGCACCACGCGCTGAACGTGGCGGTTAAAGAGTGGCGCTGGCTGGCGGAGAATCCGCTGGCCGGGGTGCGCCGGCCGGCGCCGCCGCGGGCGCGGGACCGGCGGCTATCGGACGACGAGATCGAGCGGCTGCTGTTCGCGCTGGGCTATGACTACGACGCGACGCCGGCGACGGCCACGGCGCGGGTGGGGGCGGCCCTGCTCTTCGCCATCGAGACGGCGATGCGGGCGGGGGAGATCGTCGGGCTGACGTGGGATCGGGTGAATCCGGAGGGGTGCTGCTGCCGGCTGCCGCTGACGAAGAACGGCACGGCGCGCGAGGTGCCGCTGTCTGCCGAGGCGCTGCGCATCCTGCGCCAGCTGCCGCGCGGCGATGGCAAGGTCTTCGGGCTATCGGGCGACCTGCTCGACGCTCTCTTCCGCAAGGCGAAGGCGCGGGCGATGATCGAAGACTTGCACTTCCACGATGCGCGGCACGAGGCGATTACGCGCCTGTCGAAGAAGCTCGATGTGCTCGACCTGGCGCGGATGGTGGGCATCCGAGACCTGCGCATTCTGATGGTGTATTACAACGCGACAGCGACGGAGATCGCCGGGCGGCTGGGCTAGTCCTTGCGGCCGGCCTCCCGCCACCACCGCTGCCACCCGATCAGGCCGGCACGCCACTCCCGGCAGTCGGCGTAGTTTTCGGCGACGGTTTCGAGGGCGGCAGCGTCCGCAACTCGTGCGGCGTCTCCAGCAGCCATGCGGGCGGGGTCGGCGGGTTCGCCGGTCGCTGCTGCGTCGTGGAGCAGGCGCCAAGCGCCATCGAGATCGCAACGGCGAGCGGCAGGGACGATGGTTTCATATCTGACGACCTCCTTGATGATGGTGCGGGCCTTGGGGATGCGCTTCTCGCGCTCGGCGGACAGATCGGCGGCGAGGGTGTCGGCG
>JADYYE010000009.1 GCA_020853815.1 Phycisphaerales bacterium | reverse complement strand
GACCTTGAAGTCCATGTCGCCGAAGAAGTCCTCCTCGCCGATGATGTCGGTGACGAAGAGCTCGTTCTGGTCGTTGTCATCGGCGAAGCGGCCGACGGAGATGCCGGCGCAGACGCCCTTGATGGGCACGCCGGCGTCCATGAGGGCCAGGCAGCCGCCGCACACCGACGCCATCGACGAGGACCCGTTGGACTCGGTGATGTCGGAGACGACACGGACGGTGTAGGGGAACTCATCGGGGCTGGGGAGCACGCCCAGGAGCGAACGCTCGGCGAGCGCGCCGTGCCCGATCTCGCGCCGCCCCGGGGCGGCGATGCGCTTCACCTCGCCCGTGGAGAAGGGCGGGAAGTTGTAGTGGAGCAGGAACTTCTTGGAGTACTCGGGAAGCAGGCCGTCGACGATCTGCTCGTCCTTGCCGGTGCCGAGGGTGACGGAGCAGAGCGACTGGGTCTCGCCGCGCTGGAAGAAGGCCGAGCCGTGGGTACGTGCGAAGACTCCGACCGCGCCGGTGATGGGGCGGATTTCCAGGGGCTTGCGCCCGTCGGCGCGGAGCTTCTGCTCCACGATCAGTCGACGCGTGACCTTTTCCTCGAGTCGGCGGAAGGCTTCCTTGGCCTGGGTGCGGGCCTTGTTGGTTTCGAGATATTGCCCGTAGTTGCCGTCGAGCTTGAGGGAAAAGTGCGTGTCGAGCATCTCCTTTTTGATCTGGTCGACGCGCTCGTTGCGGGCCTGCTTGCCCGGGATCTTGCGGGCCTCGATCATCGCGCTCTCGGCGAGCTGCTTGACCTTGGCGGTGACTTCCGCGCTGGGCAGGTGGAGTTCGCCCGCGACCTTCGGACGACCGACCTTGGCGGCCAGTTCGTCGATCAGGCCCAGCACCTGCTTGATGTGCTTGTAGCCGAACTCGATCGCGCCGTACACGCCCGCCTCGTCGACTTCGGCGGCGCCGATCTCGATCATGTTGATCCCGTCCTTGTGCCCGGCGAGCACGAGGTCGAGATCGGAGTAATCAAGCTGGCTGATGGTGGGGTTGATGACGAACTGAGGACCGGCCTCGGTGTGGATGCGGCCCACACGGACGGTCGCGGTCGGACCCTCGAAGGGGATGTCCGAGATCGCCAGGGCGGCCGCGGCGGCGGTGCCCGCCAGAACGTCGGCATCGTTCTCGGTGTCGTGGCTCATCACGAACACCTGCACCTGCACCTCGTCCAGGAACCCATCGGGGAAGAGCGGACGCATCGGGCGATCGATCATCCTCATCGTGAGGATTTCCTTCTCCGACGGCGGGCCTTCACGCTTCTTGAAGCCGCCCGGAAACTTGCCCGCGGCGGAGGTCTTCTCGCGGTAATCGACGGTGAGCGGGAAGAAATCGATGCCCTCGCGGGGCGCGGCCCGGAGCGCGGTGGCGAGCACCGTGGTGCCCGCGTAGCTGGCCATGACGGCGGCGCCGGCTTGGCGGGCGACGACGCCCGTCTCCAAGATCAGCTCGCGCCCGCCGAGCTCCATCGAAACGCGAACGACGCCCGGGAGCTGGGTCACTTTGTATTCAGACATTCGGAAGAATCCTCTGACCATGCCGGACCAATCGGTCCGAGCGGTGCGCACACCGGCGGGCGCTCGCGATCTTCGCGGGCGGAGACGCCGGCAACGAACCGGGATGGATCGAGGAATGGGCGAAACCTTGCCGCAACAAAGAAACGTGGGCGCGGCTCGATCCCGTCATGGACCCGGAGGCAGAGGCAAGGCGCACGTCTCATGCTCCGGAGAGTTGAGAAGTGCAACTTGCCCGCTGCCACGAGGCCCTTCGACCATCCCGGAAAACAAGCGGCCCGCTGCCGGAGTGGCAACGGGCCGGAAAGGTCTTACTTACGCAGACCCAGGCGAGCGATCAGAGCCTGGTACGCCTGCGTGTCGGTGCGCGCCAGGTAGCGGAGAAGCCGGTTGCGCCGGCCGACCATCATGATCAGCCCGCGACGGCTGTGGTTGTCCATCTCGTGCGACTTCAGATGCTCCGCGACAGAACTGATCTTCTCGGTGAGCATCGCGATCTGGACCTCGGGCGATCCCGTGTCCTTGTCGTGACGGCGGTTGCTGGAGACGACCTGCTGACGGCGTTCAAGTTCGATGGCCATGCCTCAACCCGGCTTCCTGGCCCTCGAACGGGCCGTGGTTCTTGAAAGTTTGGAACGGGTAAAGACTAGTCCCCGCCGGTCCACCGATCAACCCGCCCGCGCGGTCCCGATATTGATAAACCCCGAACAGGACGCGGACGCCGCGATAATTCCGCCTACGCTCGGGCCATGCTCAGCATTTCCCAGCGCGTCAAGTCCCTGAAGCCGTCCGTCACGGTCGCGTTCATGAACCGGGCCAAAGCCATGAAGGCTCAGGGACTGGACGTCCTGTCATTCGCCGCGGGCGAGCCCGACTTTGACACACCCAGCGCGATCAAGGAGTCGGCGATCACGTCGCTCCGGGCCGGGAACACCAAGTACATGCCCACGCTGGGCGACCCCGCGTCACGCGGCTCGATCGCCAAGAAGCTCACGGAAGAAAACGGCATCCCCGACTGCACGCCCGAGCACATCGCGATCGGGTCGGGCGGAAAGCACTCGCTGTTCGTCGCGCTGCACGTCCTCCTCGACGAACCCACGCCCGGCGCCGCCCGCCAGGAAGTCCTGCTCCCCGTTCCTGCGTGGGTCAGCTACGCCCCGATCGCGGAGCTCGCGGGCGGAAAGGTCGTCGAGATCCAGACCTCGCCCGACTCTGGCTTCAAGATGACGCCCGACCAACTCCGCAAGGCAATCACGCCCAACTCGCGTCTGCTCATCCTCAACTCGCCCAGCAATCCGTGCGGCACCATGTACTCGCCCGACGAACTCCGCGCGATCGGAAAGGTCGTCGCGGAAGCAAGCCGCACCATCGCACCCAACCTCACCGTCCTCAGCGACGAGATCTACGAGAAAATCGTCTATGGCGGGATCCCCCACTTCTCGATCGGCTCCATCCCGGAGATCGCCGAACGCGTCATCACGCTCAACGGCCTGTCCAAGGCGTATGCCATGACCGGCTGGCGCGTCGGATACACCGGCGCCAGCGGCGCGTTCGGCCTGGAGTTCACCAAGGGCATGGCGACGCTCCAGGGACAGATGTCGACCAACATCACGTCCTTCGTCTACGCCGCCATTCCGACGGCGCTCAAGGAATGCGCGGCGGAGGTCGAGAAGATGCGCGATGCATTCGCGGCACGCGGCACGCTCATCAACAAGCGGCTGGCGGCGATTCCCGGCGTGCGCCCGATCCCCGCGACCGGCGCGTTCTATGCCTTCCCAGATGTCTCCAAGCTCTTCGGAAAGACCACGCCCGGCGGCAAGCCGCTGCGTTCCGCGATGGAGTTTTCCGAGGCGCTCCTGGCGGAGAAACTGGTGGCGGCCGTGCCCGGCGAGGACTTCGGCGGCTGCGGTGGGAACCACCTGCGCTTCTCGTTCGCGTGCTCCGAGGATCAGATCAACAAGGGCATGGACCGCCTGGCGGACTTTGTCGCGGGCCTGAAGTAATCAGTGGCCGCCGCGGGCGCGGGCCTCGACCGCGCGGACATACGCCTCGTTGATCAGCTCGCGCAGCGTGTTCGACAGCGTCGACTTCACCTCGTCCATGGTCGGGCACCGCTTGCCCAGTTCGGCCTTGAGGCTCGTCACCGGTCGACCGACCAAGCCGCACGGCACGATCAGGCGGAAGTGATCGAGGTTCGTCGCCACGTTGAGCGCGAGGCCGTGCATCGAGACCCACTTGCGAACGCGCACGCCCATCGCGGCGATTTTCGCGTGGGGAGTCGCGGCGGATTCGAGCGTCGACGCGTCCTCTCCGTCGGCCTCGTGGATGTCACCGCGCTCACGCACGGTCCACACTCCGGTCGCCTTGGGGTCGCGCGTGCAGGACACGCCGAACGCGGCGCAGGTTCGGACGACGGATTCTTCCAGCAATCGCATGTAATCGTGGAGCCCGAGGTTGAGCAGGTTGAGATCGAGGATCGGATACACGACCAGTTGGCCCGGGCCGTGGTAGGTGATGTCGCCGCCGCGGTCGGTGCGTTCGACGCTGACGCCCTCGCGCTCGAGGAGTTCGGGCGTGGCGACGAGGTGGCTCATCGCGCCGGCACGGTTGCTGACGGTGACAACGGGGTCGTGCTCCACCAGAAAAATGATGCCCGCCATGGGCAGGATCGATGGATCGATGCCTCGCACCTCGCGGGCCGCCAGCACACCGTCGGCGGTCTGACGCTGCAGGTCGAACGCGGGCGCGTATGCGAGCCGACCGAGGTCGGTGAACTCGAGGATGAACGGCATGGTCGTCACGCTGGATGCTAGGTCGTGGGTCGCGAGACGCCGGAGAAGGCGATTCACCCTCCAAAGTACCGGCGGGGGCCGCCCGGCCATCTCGGTGCTTCAGGTTTGGTATGAGCACTGCTTTGGAGAGCAGTGCCACCAAAGATCGGGCCGCCCAAATCCTCGACCGCTATCATCGCCCATGGCAGAAGTTCATCCGACGGCATCGGTTTCCAAGGAAGCACAACTGGGCTTAGGCGTTGTGATCGGACCGGGCTGCGTGATCACCGGGCGCGTCACGATCGGCGACAACGTGCGTCTGATCGGCAACGTGTATGTGCAGGGTCCGTGCTCGATCGGCGCGGGAACGATCGTGTATCCGTTCGCGTGCCTTGGCTTTGAGCCGCAGGACTACAAGTTCAAGCCCGGGCAGGCGACGCCGGGCGTGGTGATCGGGAACGAGTGCCTGATCCGCGAGCACGCGACGGTGCACTCGGCGACCAAGGCCGATCGCCCCACGATCGTGGGCGACCGCGTGTTCATGATGGTGGGCTCGCACGTCGGGCACGACGCGCGCCTCGGCAACAACGTCATCCTCGTCAACGGCGCCACGATGGGCGGGCACTCCGAGGCGCACGACAACTCCACCATCGGCGGACACTGCGGCATCCACCAGTTCACACGCATCGGGCGCCTCGCGTTCCTCTCCGGCGGGATCGGCGTCTCGATGGACGTCCCGCCCTTCTGCATGGCGCCCGATCGCCAGCGCATCGCGGGCATCAACCGCGTGGGCATGCGTCGCTCGGGGCTCGCACGCGAAGAGATCACCGCGGTCGATCGTGCGTTCCGCGAGGTCTTCCGCGTCCACCTGCCCAAGGCCGACATGATCGCAAGGCTGGAAGAGCTCTCGCGTTCGTCTCCCGCGGTGAGCGAGATGCTGACGTTCGTGCGCGAGGCCAAGCGCGCGATCTGCCCGGGCCCGGGGCGTCCGCCGCGCCTGCTCGCGTCGTGGCTCAACCTGCGTCGTCGCGGCGGGCTGAACAACCCGCTGGATGAATCCGACGACGAAACCATGTAAACTCGCGCGAGTCTCGCACGGAGGGAGATCGCGTGACGACGCCCGGCTTTGGACCCATGCGCCTGTGCGTGCTCGCCAGCGGCTCGAGCGGCAACTGCTCGGCGCTCGTCATCGGCGAGGGCGACGACGCGGAGGTCGTGCTGATCGACCTGGGGCTCTCGCCGCGCCGCACGCGCAAGGAACTGGGAGCGATCGGGATCGACTTTGCCCGCGTGCGCCGTGTGCTCTTCACGCACTTTGACTCGGACCATTTTCACACGGGCTGGATCGGAACACTCCCGCGTCACATGACGCAGCTCGTGCACCGGCGCCATCTCGGCCGCGGCGAGCGCGAAAACGTGCTCGCCAACGTGAGCGAGCCCTACGACGGGCCCATCGTGCTCGACCGCGTCACGATCCATCCGCACGTGGTGCCGCACGACGAGCTTGGTTCGGTGTCGTTCCGCTTCGAGGCGGCGGGCGGCGGCACGCTGGGCTTTGCGACCGATCTCGGACGCGTCACCGGCGAGTTCATCAATCACCTGGCCGCGGTGGATGTCCTGGCGATCGAATCCAACTACTGCCCCCGCATGGAGCAGGAATCGAACCGCCCGGACATCCTGAAGAAGCGCGTGATGGGCGGGAAGGGCCACCTCTCAAACCAGCAAAGCGCCGAGGCGGTGCGCCGGATCGCGCCGCGCGAGCATGTTGTCCTGCTCCACCTCTCGCGCCAGTGCAACACGCCCGACCTGGCCGCCGCCGGGCACGCGGGACGGGCGTACCAGCTGACGATCTCGCGTCACGACCGGCCGACGCCATGGATTCCGATCGCGCCGTCGTGTCAGCCCCGCGTCGTCCCGCGCGTTGCCGCTACGCTGTTCGACTGATGGGTCCACACGCCAGCCCAGCCCTGCCCCCCGGTTCCGCGGACTCGCGCGGCACGCTCGCCCTGCTAGCGATGTCGCGCCCGCAATCCTCGGCGTGGTCGCGCTTTTCCGACGGCATTCGACGCATGCTGGGCCTGCACCCGACGCTTGTGGTCTCGGGCGTCCGATACCGCGAACGCGGGCGCGAATCGCTCCGTCGCGCCCTGTCCTCGCGCGGTTCGGGCGTGAAGGAATATGACGTCGAATTTCCCGATGGCAAGCGCACGCGCATCCGGTGCACGCCCGATCGCCTCTACGCCGATCTCTCCGGGGCGCTGCTCTCGCCCGCGTATCTCGCGTGCGACCCGCTCATCAGGCCTGGCATGCGCCTGCTCGACGCCAGTTGCGGCACGGGGTACGGCGCGGCGTGGCTGGCGGAGCGCGTCGGCCCGAGCGGCGCCGTCGTCGCGCTCGACCGCGATCTCGAATCGATCCGCTTTGCGCGCCTTCGCTATCCACTCGGAAACGTGTCGTTCGAGCCAGGCGGGATCGAGAGCGTGATGGGCGAGACCGACGGGGCGTTCGCCGGCGTCCTGGCGTGCGGCGTGCCGCTGCGCGGGCAGGACGCGACTCGGATCGTCGGCGAGTGGTGGCGGCTCGTCGCACCCGGCGGCTGGCTGCTGGTTGTCGCGCCGCTCTCGACCGAAACGCCCACGGGCCTCGGCGCGATCGACGCACGCGATCTGCTCGCCCGCGCGATCGTGGGCTCGCCCGTCGACGATGACGCGAGGGAGACGCGGACGATCCCCGGGCTCTCCACGCACGCCGCGTGGCTGGTCCGCAAGCCACCGGCGCAGGGAGCGATCGCGTGAACGCCCGCGACGATCTCACGCTCTCGATGTCGGGCTTCGGCGCCACCCGCGCCACGCGCCGCGTCATCCTCGATTGGTTCGAGTTTCTAGGTGGCCGCCCCGGCGAGGTCGTGTACGTCGACGGCGGATCGGACCGCGGTTCCATGTCGCGCCTTGTCGCGCTGGTGCAGGAGGGCCTGATCGATCGCCTCGAACTTCTGAACCCCGCGCACTTCGAGAACGATTTTCATCGGTGCTACATCCAGGAGTACCGCTCGGGCCTGCTCGCGAGCAAGGCCTACGTCATGTTCGTCAAGCCCGACACGCTTCCGTTCCGCGTGGGGCGTGATATATGGCTCGAGGAAGACCTGCGGACGCTGGACAACCCCGGCGTGTTCGCGATCACGCTCGGGCATCTCATCGCGCCGCCGCTGGGCACCCACGCGGCGTATCTCTCGCACGACTTTGCGAGCCTCAATTTCTCACTGATGAAGCGCGAAAGCTTTACGAACGCGATGCGGGGCGAGATCGGCGCGTTCATCGACTCCGATTTCCGCGCCGAGTTCCCCGCCCACATCCGCTGCGAGAAGAAGTACCGGCGCGCCCTCATCGAGTGGGCCTGGCAATCGCACTGCAAGCGCCACGGGCTTGTCACGCTCTCGCGCCCCGAATCACGCGAGTGGACCATCTTCCACCTCAACAAGTCGGGCGGCAAGCTGCTCTCGCTCCGCGATCGGTACCGCGCCCGCGACGGCGTTGAACTCTTCTTCGACAAGCCCTTTGCGCTCTATCGCCCGCCCGACGTGGGCCTGAAGAAACTGGGCAAGTCGATCGAGAACGCGGTGCGCCGCGTGCGCACGGGCGGCAAGTAACCTCAACCCCCGCGTTTCAGCTCGCCCGCTTCCAGCTTTCCGACCAGCGAACTCCATCCCTCGACGCGCCCCAACCGCTCCGCGACGCGCACACGCCGGCGTGTCGGCCGCCAGTCAAAGAGCAGCGTCTTGAGGTACTTCCGCCTTGCGCGCAAGCGCTGCTTCCTCGCCTCGTCGAGCGTGAGCGATCCATCCCAAAGCCAGCGGATCATGGGCTCGGTCCGGCAGATCGAGCGCCGGAGTTTCGCGATGTACTCGTGGGTCGTGCGCCACGCGGGGATCAGGTGCCCGGCGCGGGCCGTCGGCTCGTACCACAGCTCCCAGCCCGCGCGCCTGATCTTCAGGCACAATTCCGCGTCCTCGCCGCCCTCGAGCACATCGCCGCGCCGGCAGTCCATCGATCGGCCATCGAGCCAGCCCGATTGCAGGATTGCCTCCCGCCGCATCACCATGGACGCGCCCATGAGAAACGACCCCGGCGCTTCGAGACACACCCTCGCCTCGCCCAGCAGTTGATCGCCCAGCGATCGCCGGTAGATCTGCGCGATCCGCGTGATGCCATTTTCCCAGACATTCTCGACCGGGCCGCCCGCGCCGCCGCAGCGCGCCTGGTCGCCCATGAGCGAGAGCATGGCGCGCGCCCAGTTCGGGCTCGCGAGCACGTCGTCGTCGATCGCGCCGATGAACTCCTCGCTGGTCTCGCGGAACAGCTTCGTCAGGG
This sequence comes from Phycisphaerales bacterium, assembly GCA_020853815.1. Classification (GTDB taxonomy): domain Bacteria; phylum Planctomycetota; class Phycisphaerae; order Phycisphaerales; family UBA1924; genus JABWBC01. The sequence goes on along the minus strand of JADYYE010000009.1, from coordinate 37,228 downwards.
CGGCCGACTTGCCGGGCGTTGCCTCGTGCCAGCGCACCATCGGCACGTCCGCATGGTTCGCGATGAACCGATCGATCGCGCTCGCCGTGCCGTCGCTCGATCGATTGTCGATGATGATGAATCTTGATACACGCCCGCCGACACGATCCATGGAAGCCAGGGTCTCCAGCGTGCGGGCGATCGCCTCGCCCCGGTTGTAGGTGCAGACGCCGATCGCAAGCGTGCCGCGCCCCTCGCGACCGGACGCGGGCGCGGGCGCTCCTGCTCCGAAGGTCGCGGAGAGAATATCAGCGCTCGAGTTTGGCCCCGGTTGCTCGGTCATTTGCACATTGACAGATCGCCGACCCGCCTCGCCCTATCAACAGTCGCTCATTTCGTTCCGCGGAACATCCTTCGCACCCTCGCCTTGAGCGGCACGGGCCAGCCTCGCGCCCGCATCAGCCCGAGAATCGCCCGCCACGACTCTGCGTCCACGCCCGATTTCGCCGCCGCATTCACCAGCCACGTCGTGGCCTCGCGCAGGTAACCATCGCATGTGGGCTCGCGGAATCGCTCGGCGATGACGACATGATCCCGGATGCGTCTGGCCAGGTGCGACGCCGACGTCAGGTTCCCCTCGTCGCGCAGCGCCACCGTGAGCGCCGGCTCCGCCGAAACCGCGATCGCCCCCTCTTGCCCGACACGCGCCAGAAACTCGCGATCCTCGCCGATGCGAAGACCGGGATCGAATCGCAACCCAGCCGCCACCACGCGGCGTGACACCAGAAGCCCCGACGCGCCAAAGATCGCGATCGGGCGCAGCACGTCCGACCAATGAGGCAGCGCCCTTCCCGCCCACTCGCCCGGCGGGTTCTTGGGGCGTACAAGCCCGCCGCGCCGCTCGAATCGTGCCGCGACGCCCGCGACCGCGTTCAGCCTTTCCGACAGCGCGATCATCGCAGCCACGCCCGCCGGAATCAGCTCGTCGTCGTCATCGAGGAACACGACCCAAGCCGAAACGCTCGCTTCGAGCCCGCGATTCCGGGCCGCGCTCGGACCGGCGTTGCCCTGCCGGATCAGCTCGCACCCCTCGCACGCGGCGGTCGGGGGCTGTGATCCGTCGTCGATCACGATGACGCGCGAGATGCCGTCACACGCCCGCGCCGACTTCACCGCGGCCGCCAAGCGCGCCGCCGGCGCGTTGAACGTCGGGATCACCACGTCGAACCGCGTCATGCGCCGCCCGCGTCCTCGGCGAACATCGGTGCGCCCTTCGGGAGCACCGCGGCCCGCGCCAGTATGGCGTCCTCGCTCCGGTGCACGCGCACCTGGTTATACCCCAGCCACGCGACGAGCACGTAGCCGCTCGCCTCGAGCTTCGCATCGAGTACCGGGTTCTTGCCCGCGGAGATGTCCTCGATCACGATGATGCGCGGGCGCCACCTGGCAAGGTCGAAGCCGTCGAGCAAATCGAGCTCCGCGCCCTCGACATCGATACTCGCAAAGTCGATCGGGCCCGTGTGCCCCTCGAGCAGCGCGTCCATCGTCGTCAGCGGCACCTCGACCTCCTGCATCGCGGCGCCGCGCTTCATCACCTCGCGCTCCTGCTCCGGCGGCGTGTGGTGGTACGACAGCACCTCCAGCCCCTCGCCGCGTGCAACGTGGAACCTGGTCGTGCCCGCGCTCCCTCGCTTGCCCAGCGCGGCATGCACCACGCGGCTCCCCGGGCGCGATCGCCTGCACATCTCGAAACGCTCCGGGATCGCCTCGATCAGCAGGCCCGTCCACCCCATCGCCTCGAACGCGCAGCTGACGCTGAGCGTCACGCCGTCGTACGCGCCGACCTCGATGAAGAAGCCCGTCGTCTGGTGGTCGAGCAACTGCCAGAGGAGTGAATCCTCGCCGAACTCCGATCGAAAATCGGGCGAAAGCGAGCCTCCATCGTTCTTCCTGCCCATGGCCGCCAGCGCCTCGGCGCGGCTGGTGCCGCGCCGCAGGCGATCAAGCTCCACGCGCGTCTGCTCCAGCACGCGCTCCAAGCGGCGCTGCCTCTTGAGCGCCCGGGCGGCCTTTCGCCGAGCGTCGATGAGCAGGATCGACATGATCGTGGGCGCCAGGATCACCGCGACGATGAGGAGCGTCGCGAGCGTCGGGTCCATCGCCGTCTCACCCAGCAGAGCGGATGGGCCCGTGGGCGAAGCCGGGAAGTCACACTGGAAAGCGGCGGGTTCGAGCATCCGCCACGAGCCTAGCACACGCCTCCTATCCTTGCCTTGCATGGCCAAACGAGAGACGACACGCAAGCCTTCGACGCGCCGGACCAAGGCCGCCGCCGGAGAGTCCGCCGACCACGCCGACACCCACGCCGCGCCCGCCGCGGGCGGGCCCGATGTCGCCGCGCCGGAGGGTGCCGCCAAGCCGCGCGCCCGCGCCGGCAAGACGGTCCCCTCACGCCCCGACACGCCGCAGTTGGCGATCGAGCTCGCCCGCTCGATGCACGACGACAAATGCTCGGACATCGTCGTGCTCGACGTGCGCGGCAAGAGCCCCATCACCGATTTCGTCGTGATCGGCTCGGGAACCTCCGACCGCCAGATGCACGCCGTCATCCAGAACGTGCGGAAGACCGGCGACAAGCTCGGGCACACCGCCTGGCGCAGCGACGCCGACGAGCAATCGACCTGGCTCCTGGCGGACTTCGTCGATGTCATCGTTCATGTGTTTGAGCCCAACATCCGCGCCCACTACGACCTCGAGATGCTCTGGGGCGACGCCAAGCGCGTCGAGTGGGAACGCCCCGAGGCAGTCGTGCGCAACCGCGCCGGCCTGCGCGCCGGCGAAGTCACCTTCGACCACTGACGCACGCTCCACGACGCATGACCCCCACTCGCGTTCAAGTTTCGCTCGACGGCACGCGCGACTACGAAGTCCTCGTTGGCCATGCGCTCACCGACACCCTCGCCGATCGCGTTCGCGCCCTCTGCCCCGCCGCCAAGCGCGCGTTCATCGTGGTCGATGCCGGCCTGCCCCAGGCCGCGGGCGCGGCCGTCAGTTCAGCGTTTTCCCGCCGACAGTTCGGCATCAGCACTATCACCATCCGCCCGACCGAAGGCGACAAGTCGCTCAGCACCCTGGAACGCATCCTCGTTGCGCTCGCGGAATCCCGGCACGAACGCCGCGACCCTGTGATCGCGCTTGGCGGCGGGATCGTGGGCGATGTCGCCGGATTCGCCGCCGCCAGTTACCGGCGCGGCGTTCCGGTCATTCAGTGCCCCACCACGTTGCTCTCGTTGGTCGATGCCTCGGTGGGCGGCAAGACCGGCGTCAACCTCCGCACGTCCGACGGATCCTTGAAGAAAAACCTCGTCGGCGCGTTCCACCAGCCGCGTCTCGTCGTCGCCGATGTCTCGCTGCTGTCGTCTCTCCCCGATCGCCAGCTCCGGGCCGGACTCGCGGAGTGCGTGAAGCACGCGCTGCTCTCGGGGGAGTTTGGCGATCCCTCGCTTCTTGCTTGGATCGAGGCGATCGCATCGGCGATTCTTGCGCGTGACAACGCCACGCTGACCGAGCTGGTGGCGCGAAACGTCGCGATCAAGGCGCGCGTCGTCGCGGGCGACGAGCGCGAAGAGGCCGAGAGTGCCGCGGGCGGGCGCGCTCTGCTCAACCTCGGACACACCTTCGGGCACGCGATCGAGACTCTGCCGGGCCTTTCGCCCACCGGGAACGCGGGCGAGGCTCCGCTCCATCATGGCGAGGCGGTCGCGCTCGGGACCATGGCCGCCCTTGACGCCGCGGCGAGGCTGAAGCTCGCCTCCGCCGCACTCCGCGATCGCGTCGGTGCGCTCCTGTCGCGCCTGGGTCTGCCGACCAAGGTCAAGGGGCTGCCCTCGGGCGACCGGGTGCTCGAACTCATGGGCCACGACAAGAAAGTCCTCGGCGGCGTGCTTCGCCTAGTCCTTCCCCGTGATGGCGGCACATGCAAAGTCGTGGACAATCCCGATCGCGCCGTCGTGCTGGCGGCAATCGACTCGATCCGCGCCTGAACTCCGGCTCCGCCCCGCGCGACTTCGTCACTCCCGCTTCGACTCGTCAAGCTCCGACCGGCCACCCGTGGGGCGATTCACTGAATTGCGATCGACGGGTTCGGGGCTCTGGGCAATCTTCATGGCGATTGGAAAGCCCAACCGATAACCGATCGCGGGCCTTGCGTTTCTCTCGCCCGATGTGCGTCATATTCCTGAGATTACCCAGACAAGGACGTCGGGGGCTGCGATGCGGACCATCGCGATCATCAATCAAAAGGGCGGCTGCGGCAAGACGACCAGCGCGATCAACCTCGCCGGGGTCTGGGCCAAACGCGGAATCCGCACGCTCCTGGTCGATCTCGACCCGCAGTCGCACTGTGCCGCGGGCCTGGGCATCCCCGAGGCGAGGATCGACCTCGACATCGCCGATGCGCTGCTCACGCCCGCCCGCTCGGTCGACCAGAGCCGGCTCCTTTGGCGCGTGGCACGCGGCCTGGACCTGGCCCCGAGCCGCATGAAACTCGCGGGCCTCGAAGCTGCCCGCGGAGGCTTGGCCGACAAGCCCGACAAGGAACGCCGGCTCGCCAATCTTCTGCACCAGTTCGCGGGCGACTACGACGCCGCCATCATCGACTGCCCTCCCTCGATCGGTCTGCTCACCTTTAACGCCCTCACCGCCGCCACCACCGTCCTCATCCCCGTCGAGACCGGGTACTTCGCCCTCCAGGGCGCCGCCAAGCAGGTGCAGACCGTCGAGAGCCTGAACCGGCGTATCGGCGTGCAAACGCCGGTCCGCCTCTTCGGCACGCTCCACGACCCCGACGATGTCCACTCCTCGGCCCTGCTCGACGAGCTCCGGCGTCAGTTCGCCGATCGCGTCGCGCCCGTGGCGATCCGGCGCGACCCCAAGCTGAAGGAAGCCGCGGCGTTCGGACGCCCCATCATCGACCACGACCACGAATCCCACGGCTCGATCGACTATGCCCTGCTCTCGGACTGGCTGCTCTCGATCGTCGGGATGTCGGCCGAGGCCTCCGCCGCCACCGGCGCGTCGCCCGTCCGCGTCGTCACCAGCCCCGCCACCGCCGCGGAGGTCGCCCATCGCGTCGCCAGCGCCGGCGAAACGCTCCGCCCGGGACCGCACGAAGTGGCGGCCATCACCGACACGACTCCCGAACTGGCCGCCGTCGAATCCGGGCACTCGATCCGCACGCCGCACGAGCCAAGCCACGCGGTGATTCACGCAAAGCCCCATCACGCGGAATCAACCCCGATTCACCGCGCGGAGATTCAGGCTTCGCACGCCTCATCGCTCGTTCGCGGAGGTATCGGCTCGCACGACACGCCCGTTCCCGTCACTCCGAGCGCGGCTGCGTCCTCCGCCAAGCCCGCGCACGCCGCTCCTTCACTCGAACCCTTGGGTGAGTCACGAATCTCCCGCGCCCAGGACGTTGCGCGCCGGGCCCAGAAGCTCCTGCGCCGCGAGCACGAGCACGAATCGCCGACCAACGCCGCGACGAGCACCACGGCGAATGTCACACCCGCCCAGCCCATCCACCCGAATCACACGCCCGAGCCGACCCGCGTCACGCTGATCCACGACCCGCTCGAGGTCGCGGAGCCGGTGAAATCGCCCTCCGGCGTCGCCCGCTTGTTCGGCGTGCGCGTCACTCGTCAGGGTGTGCTGTTCGTGCAGCCCGACACGCTCGGGAGCGAAGTGTCCGTCGCGGGAACCTTCAACAACTGGTCGCCCGACATCCACCGTCTCCGCGCCAATCCACAGCTCGGCGTGCTCGAACTGTGCATCCCCGTGCCGCCGGGACGCCATTCCTACCGCCTGATCATTGACGGCCGCTGGTGCGCCGATTCCTTCAACCCAGGCACGGAAGTCAACCCGTTCGGCGAGCACAACAGCGTCGTCAACGTCGAGTGAGCCCCAGAGGGGAAACGAGGGAGCCAGACTGATGTCCACGCTCAACGACGCGCCATTCCCTTTCCATCGCGCGCCGCAGCCGACCGACGCCCTCGCCGAGCTATTCCTCGGCGACGGGCCGCTCGCGCCCGCCCGCGCGTCGGAATCGCCGGTCGACCAGCGCGGCGCCCGACCACCAGCGCGCGAACCCGGCACAGGACGTGCGCCGTCCATGCTCGACATCACGCCGCCCACCCCGCCTGCACCCGCCGTGGAAAAGGGCCGGTCGATCACTCCCGATCCACACGCGGAAGCAACCGCGCTCGCCGAGCCGCGGATCGAAGCGTTGATCCTCGGGCACCTTCCCGTGCTCGCCTCCGCGTGGGTCGGGCAGTTCACGAAGCTGAGCGTCGAGAGCGCCGGCGGCGCCGTGGCGCTCCTGCGAGTCCGCGCGGGCACCACAAGCGTTGACCTCTTCGACGCCGACGCGGAAGTTCAACCCTGCTCGACGATCGAAGCCGCGATCCGCGCGGCCAACGCCCACGCCCGGCGCTGGCTCGTCCAGGTCGACGAGACCGACGAGCCCACGCTCGCCTCGCTTCCATCGATCGGCTCGCTCACGCTGCTGTGCGGCTCGGATGACGCCGCCGTCGTCGCCTGCTATCGCACGCTGAAGTCTCTCGGCTCGCGCGACGAGACGAGCGAAAAGAGCGTGCGCCTCGCGATCATGGGCGCCGCGGGCGACAAGGCCAAGGCCGCCAGCGACAAACTCGCCGCGGCGTCGCGCACGTTCCTGGGGCGCGAGATCGAACTTGTTCCCGGCGCGACCAGGGTCTCCGCGTGGAACTCGCGAACGCTTTTCCGCGGTGCGGCGTCCACGCCGGTTGAGTCGCTCGTGTCGCTCCTGGAATGCCACGGCGCTCCCAAGCCAGCGGAGGCCGCGCCCACGCCGCCCGAAACTCCGATCATCGCGCCCGATCGCTCGCGCGATGTGACGCGAACCGAAGCCTTCCGATCCGCACTGCGAGACGTGATGAAGCCCGGGAGTGAATCCGGCTCGCTTGAGTCTCGCGAGCCGCGCCGCCCACTCGAGCCGGTGCTGTCGATCCCGAACGCCACGGCATCGATGTCGGCGCCCGCGCCGAGCGGGAGCGGGCCGGAGTGCTCTGCCGAGCTCACGCCGCTCCGAGCTACGCATGGCGCACACACGCGGGTGCCGAATCCCATTCCGGCGTACGCGAATGTGCCGGCCGCGGCGCCGAGCAGCTTCGTCGCCCTGATCGAGGGCCTGTCACCGATCTCGATGGCGTGCCCGGTCGCTCCCGGCGTGGCGCTGGCACGCGACGCCGCGGGATCCTTGCACCTGGTCGCTCGATCGGAATCCGCGAGCGATGTCGGTCGCGCCTGGTGCGAGCTCGACGCGGCCCTCGGGTGGGCGACGCTGAATGCGCCGCTCCTGGCGGCCGCAACCTCCGTCCGAATCGCCTCGCCCACGCGCCACCTTCTGGCACGCGAGCCCCGAGAGGCGCGTCGCCTGCTCGACAGCGGCGTGCGCGTCTACGCGTGGTGCGCCAACAAAGACGGAACTCCGATCGCCGGAATCCCGTTGAACTGAACACTTGGATTCTCGATTGCTTCGCGGAGATCAGCCCCCGGACCGGGCCAAGGTCCTGATTCCCGGGATCAAGCCGATTCCTTGCGGGCCACGCGCAGCTGCGCCAGCGGGATGCGCTCCTGCACCGCGCGCTGGTCGATGATGAACTCAGAGCCCCGCGCGTCCAGGTCGGGAAGCTCGTACATCATGCCGAGCATGATCTCTTCCATCACCGAGCGCAGGCCGCGGGCGCCGGTCTCGCGCTTGGTCGCTCGCCGCGCGACCTCGCGCAGCGCGTCGTCCGTAAACGTCAGCTTCGCGCCCTCGAGGTTGAACAGGTGCTGGTACTGACGCACCAGCGCGTTCTTGGGCTCCGTCAGGATCGACACCATCGCGTCCAGCGTCAGGGGCATGAGCGGCGCGAGCACCGGCAGGCGACCCACGAACTCGGGGATCATGCCGAACTCGATCATGTCGTCCGCCGTCACCTTTGACAGGATCTCCGCGCGCTGCGCCTCGGCGTCCGGCGCGACCTGCTCGTCGGCGGCAAAGCCGATCCGCGTCTTGCCGATGCGACGCCGGATGATCTCTTCCAGCCCCACGAACGTCCCGCCGCAGATGAACAGGATGTTCGTCGTGTCCATCTGGATGTACTGCTGCTCGGGGTGCTTGCGCCCGCCCTGCGGCGGCACGTTGCTGGTCGTGCCCTCGAGCATCTTCAGCAGGCTCTGCTGCACGCCCTCGCCCGACACGTCCCGCGTGATCGACACGTTGTTGCTCGTCTTGCCGATCTTGTCGACCTCATCGATGTAGATGATGCCCCGCTGCGCCGCCTCGAGGTCAAAGTCCGCGGCCTGCAGCAGCTTCAGCAGCAGGTTCTCCACGTCCTCGCCCACGTACCCCGCCTCCGTCAGCGTCGTCGCATCGCCGATCGCGAACGGCACCTTCAGCAGCCGCGCCATCGTCTTGGCCAAAAGCGTCTTGCCCGATCCCGTCGGACCGATCAGCAGAATGTTGCTCTTGTCGAGTTCCACCGAGCCCGGCTCGGCGTTCTCCAGATGGAGCAGCCGCTTGTAGTGGTTATGCACCGCGACCGACAGGGCACGCTTGGCGTGGTCCTGGCCGATCACGTACTGGTCCATGTACTCCTTGATCTCCCGCGGCGCCGGAACCTGGCGCAGCGCGTTGGAGACCGACGACACCCGCCGTCGCTCCTGGCGGAAAATGTTCTGGCACAGGTCGGTGCAGTTCGAGCAGACGTAGACCTCGTTGGGCCCCTCGACCATCGGGCCCACTTCGCGGCTGGTCTTGCCGCAGAACGAGCACGTCGTCACTTTCCGCCCGCGGAAGCTCCCCGACTCGCCCTCGCGATTCGCGCCACCGCCGCCCGTCCCGTCCACGCCATCAGTCTTCTTGGCCATTCGTCCCTCTTGTGTCTGTTGGCGGCTCGATCCCGGGCCTTGCTCCGGGCTTCAGTCTATCGGCCAACCAACGCCCGATCTGCACGCGCACCCGGCAGATTTCGCGCCCGCTCCCTCTTCGTCCGTTTGTGTTATTCGCTGCTGGATTTCGGCGGTTTGTGTGTGTCGCGGGTCATCCGCGCCACCATCGATTTTCGCGCCGCATCAAACTCCTCGGGAGTTATCTCGCCCGAATCCCGCAGGTGCCGAAGCTGGTCCATCAACCCAGCCTGCTCAGCTCCCGCCGATTCCCTCCCCAGCATCTTCCGCCGCACCAGCAGGATCACCAAACCAAGTACGACCGCCGCCCCGATCAAAAGTCCCACGACGAAGAAAATCTGGCTCGGCGAAGACCGTGCCGACTGCGCCAGCGTTTCCATCGGCGTGAACATGGAGAACTCGGGGTGGCTCATCGTCGACCCGGAAGATAGGCAACCTTTCGCCAACCCTCACCGGCGATTCATCGGACCCACGCCCGCAACACGTTGAATTGTCCATCGCCGCGACGCATTTTCACTCGCGCCAACTCGCCCGCGGCATCTTTACCCGCGCCCGGACGCGATCGCGTCCCGCAGCGGCACAAGAAACGTCGGAACCACCCGAGCCTCCGCCATCTCCTCACCCACCGCCGCCAGGCGATCAAAGATCCCGGCCAGATCCTTGAGGTCCATCACCGACCCGAACTTCCGCAGCGTGAGATACACGCTGATCGGCTCCGGCGCCGCCTCGGGGTTCTGCGATTGCTGGGCCGTGCGCGTCTTCACCTCAAACGCCGCCTCGATATCCCCTCGCCGTCCGATCGAAAATCCGAGCGAAGGCTGGCAATCCGTCACGCCCAGCGCCGACGAATCCGCCAGCTTGCCCAGGGGGGAGTCGGCCAGCAACGCCTCGTACACGATCGCGTCGTGATTCCCCGCGGCCGAGAGGTCGAACCCGAAGAGCAGCTCCACGAAATCGACATCGAGCGGGCTGATGCTCATGAAATACGGCGCCACCTCGAGCACCAAGCGATGCAGCGCATACGCCTCGTTCATGTCGGGCGGGTTGACCGTGCCGGAGCGCACGCTGTTGACCCGGGCCGCCACCCAGCGGTGTGGAGAATCGGTCTGCGGCGACTCCAAGGCGAGTTCGTCGCGGTACCGGCGAAAGTGGTTCATCGCAGGAAATTGTCGCCGAACGCGCTCGAATAATTCGAGCACCGTCTCGCGCCCGCGGGGAAGCTCCATCTTCACCCCGAGCTTGAGATTCACGTAAAAGTCGGAGCACAGGGCTCTCAGGCTCTCAGACATCGCGGCCGAACTCCTGTCACGCCGCCTCGTGCGGCGTCCACCAAGCATAACCGCGCGAACGCGAAAATCAGCGCGCGATCTCTCCATCCAGCAGCCACGACTCGATGTCGTCGGTCGCCGACAGGTTCTCCACAACCCGGTGGAACCCGCTCGCACGCAGCTTCTCGATGCTCGACAGCCCCGTCGCCACGCCCAGCGCCCGGCAGCCGTTCACCAGCGCGCAGTGCGCATCGTGCGGCGTGTCGCCGATCACCACCACCCGCGACGCCTCAATCGCCCGCCCGTGCCGCTCCCGGTACCTCGCCATCGCCACCGGCGGCAGGTGCTCGCGGGCCGGCGGGTCGTGCGGGCTCTCGTTCCCCCAGGCGTTGACGTTGAACCACGCGGGGTTGATCCCGCACGCCTGAAGCTTGAGGGCCCCTGTTTCGGGGAAGTTCCCGGTCAGGACGCCGATCTCGACATCGCGCCGCGCCCGAACTCGATCGAGCAGCGCCATTACGCCCGGGAGCGGCTTGCTCACTCCGGGCCGGACGAGTCGGGGCCCGAGGTGGGTCGCGTAGCCGCGCCGCATGGCCTCGCGGTGCTCCTTCGACAGCGCCTGGCCGTTCTTCCGGAGGAGGTCGTCGATGATGAGCGGATCGAGCCGCCCGGCGAACTCCACGCCCTCGATCGAAAACGACGGGCCGAAGTGGTCCTTGCCAGCCTGCTCCAGCGCCGACATGCCGGAGCCAAAGGTCGAGATCAGGGTGAGATCGATATCGAACAGGATCAGCATGTTGGCCTTCCGCCGAGCGAATGCTCAGGAGTCCTAGCGCCGGATCACAAAGCCGCGCTCGCAATCGACCGGCGGCATGTCCATGGCCTGGAACGAATCGACGTACCCCGTCATCCGGTCGTGCAACGCGCTCAGGAAGGCGTCGACCTCGTCCTTGGCCCCCTGAACCTCCATCGCCACGCTCCCGTCGGGCTCGTTCCGGACCCAGCCCGAGACGTCGAACCCGTCGGCGACGAATTTCGATGTGGCCCGGAAGCCCACGCCCTGAACACGACCGATAAACCGCACGCCCCGACGGATCATTCCGGTGCCTCCAGGCTCGGAGGGTACGCCCAGAGTGCGTCTCGGAACCCCCCGGCAAGGACCGAGTATGCCGATTACGCCGCGCGGGCCGCCTGTTTGTTGGTCGGGCGCCCGGTCTTGTGCTAGCGTTCATGACAGCGGGATTGTCGCGTGTATCGACGGACCCTCGGGCGTTGCAGGACCGCATCGCCGGGTCACTCTTTGCGAGCATCGCGACCGCCCGCCAGCGTCCCGGCTCCCGGCGCCCTCGGCCGGACAATTCGTGCATCGACGCCCGCCCTGGCGGGCTCAGAGACCCCGAGCCGACCGACGCTGAGTTTTCGTGTGCCAACCCCCGGAGCGTTCCGGGGCCAATCGCCCGATTCCCAACGGTGCGGAGTCGTGCGGAGTGTCGCGCCCGGGCTTACGGTTGAGCCCGGACAGGAGGCCGCGAGGCGTGCCCGAACTCTGGCAGTCCAACGACGATCGTGATCGCGTGCGCGCCGCGACGGACATCGTTCGTCTGGTCGGCGAGCACGTGGCCCTCAAGCCCAAGGGGCGTGAGTACGCCGGGCTCTGCCCGTTCCACGACGACCATCGCCCCTCTATGAACGTCGTGCCGAGCAAGCAGATCTTCCACTGCTTCGTCTGCGGCGCCGGTGGCGACGCCTTCTCCTTCGTCCAGCGCTACTTCAAGATGGAGTTCCGCGAGGCCCTCGAGTTCCTCGCCGAACGCGGGGGTGTCAAACTCACACCCAGGCGGGCCCAGCCGCCGTCGACCGATTCCCCGCGCTCGTCCCGCGCCGAGATCGTTCAGGCCAGCGCGTTCGCGGCCGAGTTCTTCCGAGCCATCCTCCGCCACCCCGAGCACGGCCAGGCCGCCCGCGACGTCATCGCCCGCCGCGCCATCTCGCCCGAGATGGTCCAGCAGTTCGGCCTGGGAGCCGCCCCCGCGCGCTGGGACGGCCTGCTCCTCACGGTGCAGAACAAATCGCTCGACACCCGCCCCTTCACCGACGCCGGGCTCTTCAAGCGCCGCGATTCGGGCGACGGCGTCTACGACTCGTTCCGCAATCGCCTGATGTTCCCGATCCAGGACGCCGCCGGTCGCGTCATCGCCTTCGGCGCCCGCAAGATCGACGAGGCCGACGAGCCCAAGTACCTCAACAGTTCCGAGCACGCGGCGTTCAACAAGTCCGCCACGCTCTACGCACTCCCGCAGGCCCAGCGGACGATCCAGAGCTCGCGCGTCGCGATCATCACCGAGGGATACACCGACGCCATCGCGTGCCACCAGGCGGGGTTCACGAACGCCGTCGCCACGCTCGGCACCGCGCTGACGCGCGAGCACGCGACCGTGCTCCGCCGCCTCTGCGACACCGTGGTGCTCCTGTTCGACGGCGACATGGCCGGCCAGAAGGCCGCCGAGCGCGCGGTCGAGGTCTTCTTCGCCGAGACCCTCGACGTCAAGATCGCGCTCATGAGCAGCCGGACCGACGCCAAGGACCCCGACGAGCTCCTGAAGCGCGAGGGCGGCGCCGACGTCTTCCGGGAGGTCATCGACGGCGCGATCGACCTCCTCGACTTCCGCTTCCGCAAGCTGCGCGAACGCACCAGGTCCGCGGGGCCCGCGGCGTTGACGCGCGCGATCACCGACGAGATCAAGCGCCTCGTCGAGCTCGGCCTGGCCGACCAGACGCCCATCCGGCGCAAGCTCATCGTGCGCCAGCTTGCCACCATCGCGGGCGTCGACGAAGCGACGATCCTCGCCGAGATCCCCGCCGGTCGAGGCGGGCGGCGCCCCGCGTTTGAGCCCCGACCCAATGTCGAGCCCAAGCCCGGCGCAACATCCGTCGATCGTTCCGCGGCCGCACATGTGCTGGCGTGCGTTCTGGCCGAGGGCGGCCTGTGGCACGCCCTCAGCGAACCCGAGCAGCGGAAACTCGTCGAGGGCCCGTGGAGTTCCTCGGCCCTGGCCGAAGTCGCCCAGGCGGTCAGCGGCGTCGCGGCCCAGGGGCGTGATCCCGGGCTCTCCGCGGTGCTGTCGATCGGGGAGAGCACGGAATTCCAGCAGGCCGCCGTCGCCCTGTCGCAAGCGATCGAGCAGCAATCCGAATCAGACCCGGACCGATTGAAGACCTATTTCGAGCAGTGCCGCAAGCGCATGGCGATCGAGACCGGTCAGAGCGAACCCGCACCCAACGCCACAGGCAAGGAAGACGCGATGTCGAAGCTGGCACGATTGCAGCAGCAGCATCGCGAGCTCGGGCCCGACCGGCGTGTCATGCCGAGGCCCAAATGAAACAGGACAAGAAGCGCTCGCGCGCCAAGGATCGGCACGCCAGTTCCAGGACGGAATCACAGAATCGGACGAACGACTCGACCGACGCCAACAAGCAGGGAAGATTGAACATGGTGAGCGACCCCCGCACCCAGACCAACCAGCCCCAGGACGAACACGCCGCCGAGCTGCACCCCGCCGTCGGCGATCTCATCTCGCTGGGCAAGACCCGCGGCTGGCTCAGCTACGAGGAACTGAACAACACGCTCCCCGACGAGATGGTCGACCCCGAGCGCCTCGACGAGCTGATGGTCCTTATGGACCGTCACGGCATCCAGATGGTCGACGAGCTCGAGCTCCGCGCCCGCCTCCACCGCGAGCGTCTCGCCCGCGGCGAGGAGGACGGCGCGCTCAACCAGCCCGCCCCCGCCCTCTTCACGCGCGGGCAGCGCGCCATGACCGTCGCCGGCGGCGAACGCCGCGCCGAAGCCGCCGCCCTCCAGCAGAAACTCAGCGAGCAGATCCAATCGCACGCGGGCGACGAGGACACGACCGACGAAGACCTCGCCGACGCCGAGAGCCTGCGCCGCGAGCTGGAAGACGCCGCCGAGGACGCCAGCGCCCGGCGAATCGACGACCCGGTGCGCATGTCCCGGTCGCAGATGGGCTCGATCCCACTCCTCACGCGTGAGGAAGAGATCCGCCTGGCCAAGAAGATCGAGACGACGCGCATGATCTTCCGGCGTCGCTGCCTGGAGAACGATTACGTCGTCGCCCAGGCCGTCGACATCCTCCGCATGGTCAGCACCGGCGAGCTCCCCTTCGACCGCACCATGCGCATCTCGACCGCCGAGACCAACGCCAAGGACAAGATCGCCAAGCGCATCCCCGTCAACCTCCCCACCATCGAGGCCCTGCTGCGCCTCAACCGCGGCGATTGGGAATCGCTCGAAAAGGCCCGCGCCGCCGGCGACGAGCCCGGCGCGACGATCATCCGCGCCCGCATCGCGGCCCGCCGCCGACGCATGGCCTCCCTCACCGAGGAACTCAGCCTCCGCACCGGACGCATCATCCCGCTCATGCGAAAGCTGCGCTCGATCGCCAAGAAGATGCACGACCTCGAGCACGAACTCCGAAAGGTCGAACGCAACCCCAAGCGCTACGACCCCGACGACGTCACCGTCATGCGCGAAGAGCTCGACGGCCTGCGCGCCCTGGTCCTCGACGACCCCGCCGGCCTCCAGCGCCGCGTCAAGGACCTCGGCACCGTCTTCTGGGAATACGAACAGGCCAAGCGCGACCTCTCGGGCGGCAACCTCCGCCTCGTCGTCTCGATCGCCAAGAAGTACCGCAACCGCGGGCTCTCCTTCCTCGACGTGATCCAGGAAGGAAACACCGGCCTCATGCGCGCCGTCGACAAGTACGAGTACAAGCGCGGCTACAAGTTCAGCACCTACGCGACCTGGTGGATCCGCCAGGCCATCACCCGCGCCATCGCCGATCACGCCCGCCCCATCCGCATCCCGGTGCACATGATCGAAACGATGACCAAGCTCCGCAACATCCAGAAGCTCATCCTGCAGAACACGGGCATGGAGCCCACCGTCGAGGAACTCGCGGAGCGCGCCAGCATGAGCGCCGAGGAAGTTCGGCGCGTCATGAAGATCAGCCGCCACCCCGTCAGCCTCGATCGACCCGTCGGCGAGAGCGAAGACAGCTACTTCGGCGACTTCATCGAGGACGCCGCCACCGACTCGCCCGGCGACTCCGCCGCCGGCGAGATGCTCAAGCAACGCATCGAGCAGGTGCTCAAGACCCTGACGTACCGCGAGCGCGAGATCATCAAGCTCCGCTACGGCATCGGCGACGGCTACACCTACACCCTCGAAGAGGTCGGGCGCATCTTCAAGGTCACCCGCGAACGCGTCCGCCAGGTCGAGGCCAAGGCCATCCGCAAACTCCAGCACCCCGTCCGGGCCCGAAAACTCCAGGGCTTTGTCGATACCTCCGTCTACAAGGAAACCAAGATCGAATCCACCACCGCCGAGACCGACGAACAGGAATAAGCCCGGCGCGGCCCCGATCGGGCTTGATTCGTGCCGCCATCTGAATACGTTTTCCCGTTCTCCGTTGGGGAGTAGCCTCCCGATTCCGGCCTGCTTCATCCGAAACGGCCGCTCGGGCGTAGGAGTCGTCAACACGGGGCCCTGTGGGCCTTCCCGGCTCCTTCGGCGTCGTGCCGCCATGCGGCGCGTTGAGCAAGACCAACCGGCTTCCGTGTCGGTCCGTGCGCCTTGGGCGCTCGAGGGTCTTCATGCTCGATCTCGCGTTGTCGTCGCTCGACCTCACCACCATCCACACGCTCGCTCAGGCCGCCGCCGAGCCCTCCACCTTCCTCGGGCTCGATCTTTCACCCAAGTTCTGGGCCTACTCCGGCTTCCTCGCCCTCGTCCTGGTCTTCCTCGCCCTCGACCTCTTCGTCTTCCATCGCGACGCCCACGAAGTCGCCATGAAGGAAGCCGTCACTTGGTCCGTCATCTGGCTCACCTGCGGCATCGCCTTCGCAGGCTTCGTCTACGTCGCCTATGAACGCCACTGGCTCAACCTCGGGCTTGAAACACCCATCTACAACCCCAGCCCCTCCGCCGCCCACGACGTCATCATCACCGGCACGGTCGACGGCCTGACCGCCGCCAAACAGTACCTCACCGGCTACATCGTCGAAAAGTCCCTGGCGATGGACAACATCTTCGTCATCGCCCTCGTCTTCGCCTTCTTCGCCGTCCCCGCCAAGTACCAGCACCGCGTCCTCTTCTGGGGCATCATCGGCGCGCTCGTCATGCGCGGCGGCATGATCTTCCTCGGCTCCGCCCTCATCATGAACTACCAGTGGGTCCTGATCGTCTTCGGCGCTTTCCTCGTGCTCACCGCGGTCAAGATGGCGCTCATCAAGAGCCACGACGACCCCTCGAAAAACTGGGCGGTGCGCCTGTGCAAACGCTTCCTCCCCTTCGTCGATTTCTACGACGGCCAGAAGTTCTTCACCAAGCGCACGCTCGCGCCCACCTACTCGCCCGACCCCAAGACCGGCAAGCCGGTCCAGGACCCGCCGCCCGCCGGCTCGCTCCGCGCGGCGTGGGCCATCACGCCCCTCTTCCTGGCGCTGCTCATCGTCGAGATCACCGACCTGGTCTTCGCCGTCGACTCGATCCCCGCGATCTTCGCGATCACGCCCGATCCGTTCATCGTCTTCACCAGCAACATCTTCGCGATCCTCGGCCTGCGCGCCCTCTACTTCTGCCTGGCCGCCCTCATCACCAAGTTCCGCTTCCTCAAGCCCGCGCTCATCCTCATCCTCGCGTTCGTTGGCGTAAAGCTGCTGCTCATGAGCGTCCCGCCCTACCTCGACGTCCTGGGAGGTTGGATCGGCCGCGACTGGCCGCCCGCCTCATCCATCAAAATCAGCACCACCGTGTCGCTGCTCGCGGTGCTCGGCACGCTGGCGCTGGCCACCGTGCTGTCGGTGGCGTGGCCGAGAAAGGTGAATTGATACGCTCGGGCGAAGGCACGCCTCGCTTCGTCAAGAGCGCGACCCCCGTGCATTTGGACGCCGGACCTGAGCGAGTCTGTGAGTGAAGGTCCGGGTTGATGCGCCCCATCGCACCCTCCCACCGACGTCCGCGCCCTGAGGTAGCATGATCGTGATGCAAGCCCCCGCGTGGTACATCGCATGGCGAAACCGATTCCCGCCAATCCGCTGGCGATGGACGCGCGTCATCCTGGCGCTTCACGGGAGCGTGGCCGTCCTGAGTCTCGCCCTGCCGCTGATCAAGTTCATCCCCAACGGGATTCTCTCGGCCCCGATATCAAGTGGCGGCACCGAACCGTCGATTCGATGGGGCGACGTGACGATCGGCGCTGTCATACTTGGCCCGCTTGTGATCGTTACACCATCGGCAATGCTCTTTGCGTTCAAGTATCACCGCTGGCAGAAGCGTGCGCGCTCACTCCAAGGCCGCATGTGCGGCAACTGTCTCCACGACCTCCGAGGCCTGGGCGACGCGGGCCACTGCCCCGAGTGCGGCCATCCGTTCTCGCTCGATCAACTCCGCCGCTATTGGAAGGGAGTGGAGATCCCGCCGACGCCCGTGACGTAACGCGCCACGCCGCCTTCCGGTCGCCCCCTTCCTACCATCCCTCTTTCCCGCGTCTCTCGCCACCCCGACCGCCCACGCTCACGCCATGACACTCATCTACATCACGTTCCTCTCGCTCCTGGGCGTGCTGCTGGCCCTCGATCTTCTCTTCCTCAATCGCGGCGCTCACGCCATCGGCGTCGCCAAGGCCCTGCGCCAGACCGCCATGTGGTTCTGCGTCGCCGTCGCCTTCAACGTCGGGGTGTTCCTCCTCTACGACAACCATGTCGCGGGCCTGGGCGGCCCGGCGCCCGCACCCATCGCGCCCGGCCAGCCCCCCGTCGCAGCCGCCGCCGTCGACCCGCACCCCCACGACGCGCTCCTCCCCGAGAACGGCCGCGAAGCCGCCGTCATGTTCTTCCAAGGCTACCTGCTGGAGTTCATGCTCTCCCTCGACAACATGATGGTCATCGCGATGATCATGACCTTCTTCCGCGTGCCGGCGCAGTTCCAGCACCGCGTGCTCTTCTGGGGCATCATCGGCGCGGTCATCCTCCGCGGCCTGCTCATCGCCGCCGGCGCCGCCCTCGTCTCTCGCTTCGACTGGATCCTCTACGTCTTCGGAGCCTTCCTCGTCTATTCCTCCATCAAACTCCTCCGCGCCGGCGAGGAAGAAGCCCCCGACCTCGACCAAAACGTCGTCGTCCGCGCCGCCCGACGCCTCCTCAACGTCACCAAGGACTACCACGGCTCGAACTTCTTTGTCCGCATCAACGGCACGCTCGCCGCCACCCCCATGCTCCTCGTCCTGCTCTGCGTCGAGTTCGCCGACGTCATCTTCGCCGTCGACTCCATCCCCGCCATCTTCGGCACCACCCTCGACCCCTTCCTCGTCCTCACGTCCAACTGCTTCGCAATCCTCGGCCTGCGCTCCCTCTACTTCGCCGTCGCCGCCCTCACCAGCAAGTTCCGCTACCTCAAGTACAGCATGATCGCCATCCTCGCCTTCATCGGCGTCAAGATGCTCCTCCCCATCCTCGACGAGTTCGAGGCCACCCGCGCCATCGGCCTGCCCACCCACCTCTCGCCCTACGCCTCCCTTGCCACCATCGCCGTCCTCATGCTCGTCGGGCTCGTGGCATCCTTCACCTCCGGTTCCCAAGAACAGGCAAACGCCCAGCCCGCCGCCGCAGACACTGACTCCGCCGACGCCCCGGGCGCCACACATCCCGCCCGCGCACACGAGTTGAAGCCCGACGCCGCCCGAACCGAGCCCGACTCCCCCGCCGCCCGGCAGACCAACGGATGAGCGACCCGTCACAACCATCCACGAACGAACCCGCGATTGGGCCCGCGCCGGAAAACAAGAGCGTCCAGCACGACGCGGAAGTCCCGCCCCGCCCCGTCACGCCCATCGAATCCCCCGACGCCGCCGACACCGCCCTGGCCGACCTCGCCCGCACCGCGGAGCTCACCTGGAAGAGCGCCCGCCGCTGGGTCATCTTCGTCGTCGGCGTGTCGATCGTGCTCTTCGGCCTGGTCGTCGGCATCCTCCCCGGCGTCCCGGGCATCCCCATCATGTTCCTGGGCTTCGCGCTCCTGGCCACCGAGTTCATCTGGGCGCGCAAGATCCTGAAGCGACTGAAGCAGGAAGCCCTGGCCCTCAAGGCCAAGGCCGAACGTGCAATGGGCCTGACCCCAAGCACGCCCAGCACGCCCGACGTTGACGCCGCGCCCCCATCCGACGCAGCGAACTCCACGCCCGGCCCGCACGCGCCGCCACGCGATCCCCACGATCAACGCGGCGCCGCGTAGTTCAGCTCTCGTCGTTGCTCGCACCGATGCGTCTTGCCACGCGCCTCCTTGTGGAAGGGGCGCGTGCCTTGGGTACCCCCACGTTCCGCGTGGGCGCTTTCCCGCTGTTCGCTCGCACGATTCAAAGAGAATCCGTATGACACGCTTCGCATTGCGGCTCAATCGAGCACGGCTTTGTTGTTCGGACCTGATTCGATGCAGCGAAGCGAGCCGGATGGATCCCGCCATTTCGCCTTGTCGATACCCGTGATCCACTCGAGCAGGTCACTTGAATACCACTCACTGTTCTCGTGGATCCATCTATTATATGATACACTCTTGTAACGGTATATGATACGTGCAAATGCGCGGTGTATTTCTACTTCAGGAAGAGAATAATTAAATGGCTCAGATTTTATCTTATTTATGAGTTTATGCTTTATTTTTCTACACGCATTGTCATCGATTCGTGTGTAGTAGATTCCTGCCCAATGATCCGTCAGCATCTCGCATACAGAATCGATCTCGGCTTTCAGTTTAATCGAACTATTGTCCGTAGCATCCGGAGGGTTCCGATTCTCATAAATGTAGGGCTTGAGATGGGAGTGATCGACAAAGAACCGATCGATCTCGACCCATCGCCACCACGAGTTCGAAAATGCTGTCTGTCGCCGCTGTTTGCGATTCTGTCCCAGCGCCCACACAACCGTAATCATCTGGAACAGTGCAATCGCTGCGGTCCACCACATTGGGAACGGGGCCGTCGCAGAGTTCTCTACGCTTGCAGGAACGCTCCAGACAGACCATGGCGTCATCCAGAAACATGCACCGCTTGCCATCGCACCTCCTATTGAAGAAACCTAGATGGTATGCAATTGTTAATAACTATAATAAAAATTTATAACTTTAGACACATGAAAACTCAGCGTATTCGGTGGCCCGCCTCGCCGAGGCGAGCGTTCTGGGCCAAGGAAATCGATCTTGTCGCCGGGGCTCGAATTGTTCAGAGGTTCCCATTGCCCATTGCCTATTGCCCTTCTTCATTCCTGCACCCCGTTCATCGCCGTGCTCCGCGCCGGGCCCGTCAGCACCGGCTCGCCCTCTTCCACTCCCTTGGGCGCCGGCGCCACGCCCAGGTACGCCAGCCCGCGCTCCATGAACCGACGCACCACCGGGCCCGCCGTCGAAGCCCCGTAGTGCAGCTTCTTCCGCGCCAGTTCCGGGCCCGGATCATCGATCACCACCAGCGTCACCAGCCGCGGCCTGTCCACCGGCCCGCCCGCCACGAAGCTCGAGTTGTACTGCCCATCGAAATACCCGCTCGATCCGACCGGCCGCCGCTTGCCCGTCGGCGCCTTGCCCAGCGGGATCTCCGCCGTCCCCGACTTGCCGAAAATCTCGTAGTTCCACGCGTGCTTGGTGTGCTCGCGCGCGTCCAGCTTGGCCTCCATCGCCTCCGTCACGCCGCGCATCGTCTCCCGCGTCAGCACCGCGACATCCGCCGGAAGCACGCGATACAGCACGCGGTTCGCCGGATCATTCTCCGTCACCGCCGTCATCCGCAGCGTCGGCAGCGTCCCCGCCAGGTCGCCCGACCGCGCAAACGCCGAAAAAGCCCGCGCCATCTGGAGCGGCGTCACCGACACCTCGTGCCCGAAGCACACCGACGTCTGCGTGTACTTGCTCCACCTCGACATCGGCGTCACGATCCCCGGGCTCTCGCCCGAGAGACCGATGTTCGTCCGC
The DNA here is from genome assembly GCA_020853815.1 of Phycisphaerales bacterium. GTDB lineage: Bacteria > Planctomycetota > Phycisphaerae > Phycisphaerales > UBA1924 > JABWBC01. Next base: position 15,955 of record JADYYE010000009.1, on the reverse strand, counting down.
TGCCCAAAGCCGAACCGCGCCACCGCGTCGTGCAACTGCTTGAACGAAAGCCGCTCCCCGCACTTCACCATCCCGATGTTCGACGAGTTGATGAGAACCTCGCCCCACGTCATCTGGTCGCGCTTCGTCACGTCCGCGACCGCGCGTCCGTATGACGTGTACCACGTCGCGTGCCCCGTCTGGAACACCTCATCCACCCGCGCCAGCCCGAGGTCCGTGATCGTCGACCACACGAACGGCTTGAACGTCGAGCCCGGCTCGTACACGTCCTCAACGCACCGATTCCTCGCCAGCGCCGGGTGAATCGCGCGCCCCGGGTCGGGCTTCAGCGTCACGAACCGCACGCCCCCCACCGCCGGCGCCGGCACCGGTGCCTCGTGCCCGCCCCGCTTCACCGACTTGTCGATCCAGGGGTACGCCATCGCCTCGGGCACCGGCCGAACGATGTCCACCATCGCCAAAACCTCGCCCGTGCTCGGATCAACGCTCACCAATCGCCCGCCCGCGGCGTTGTATTCCTCCACGCCGCGCATCAGCTCTTCGCACGCGATCCGCTGCAATTCCAGGTCGATCGAGATCGCGACATCATTCCCAGGCGTCGCGGGCTTGATCTGCTCGGGCTCGATCCACAAGGGCCGCCCCGCCGAATCACGCACGAAGCTGACCTTCCCCGCCTCGCCCGTCAGCCGCCGATCCAGCAGCTTCTCCGAGCCGATCAATCCCTGCCCCTCGAACCCCGCCTTGCCGACGATCGACGCAACCTCGCTCCCGCCGGGATACTCGCGAATCGGCCGCCGCTCCAGCCGCACGCCCGCCAGCTTCAGCGCCCGCACCTTCTCCGCGACCTCATCCTCGATCACGCCGCCGATCGGAAGGTACCGAATCGGCTTCTTCACTTGCTCGTCAACCTCTTCCACCGCGTGCGCCGCCAGCCCGGGATCGACCTTCGCGTCATCCCAGCCCAGCAACTCGCCGATCACCTGACCCGGCGTCGGCTGCATCGCGGGCGGCTTCTCCGGCGTGCGCTTGGCATTCTCCGCCATGCGTGACAGGATTCGCTCGCCCACCTGCTCTTCAGGCAGCCCGAGAACACCCGCCAGCCCCACGATCACCGGCGAAGGGTCCTTGGGAAGCTCGACCGGATCAACGTACACGCGCCAGCCGAACCGCGTCGCCGAGAGCACCCGCCCGCGCCGGTCCATGATGTCTGCTCGCTGCGCCAACTCTGGCCGCACCCCCAGACGCGGCTTCAGATACTCCTGCAGCTTCGCCTCCGGGCGCACCTGCAACTGCACCACCCGCGCGAGCAGGCCGCACAAGAGCAGCGTCATCACGAAGACCGCGATGAACCCGACCTTCGACGAGCGCCGGTGCGAGGGATGGACAGACATCAGCGCGGCTCCGAGTGCGTGCTCTCTGGCTCGTGCGCCAGCCTCTCGTGCGGAACGCTCGAAGTCGGCCGCGAAGGCCTCGAACCCGCCCCGCCGTCCGCACGCTTCGGCGCCGGCGGACCCATCAACTCCGGCGGCGCGATCGGCGGCGGCGGCGACGCCACCGGCCGGAGCGGACCCGCCCCCGAAGCCATCTCCCGGATGTTCTCGGGGTTCAGCCGCCGCGCGATCTGCGCCCGCAGAAGCCACAACCGCTCGTCGCTCGTGCGAATCCGAAGCTGCGCCTCGGCCAGCTCGTGCGCGGCCTGCAACCGCTGCTGCCGCATCGCCAGAAGCGTGCAGCCCAGAATCCCCAGCGCCAGGATAATCGCCGCCAGCTTCGCGAACACGTCCGGCTCCGTCCACTCATTCGCCCATCACGAGCCGATCACGACATCGGAACCTTGATCACGTCCCCCACCTGGATCGCGTCCTCGCTCTCCAGGTCGGGATTCGCACGGATCAAGTCCTCCGTCCGCGACGCCGAACCCAGCAGCCGCTTGGCGATCGTGTTCAGCGTGTCGCCCTGCTTCACCGTGTACGTCGACGGCGCCGGCTTCTTCGCGTCCGCCTTCGCAAGTTCCGCCTTCGACGGCGCCTTCGAGCCCTTCGCGTCCGGCTTGGCGACCGGCCTGGCCGGCTTCTTCTCGGGCAGGTTGCTCGCAATTTTGCCCGGCGTGCCAAAGTCGATCGGCGATTGCTGCAGCGGGTCGATGATCTTCACGCCCCCGCCGCTCGCCACCGGCAAATCGAGCGCCGGGATCCGCAGCTTCGCTCCGATCCGAACCTCGCCCTTCTTGCCCACCAACTTCGGATTCGCCTGCGCGATCAGGTTCCATTTGTTCGCGTCGCCCAGCGTCTTCTTGGCGATCTTCACCATCGAGTCGCCCTCGACCACCGTGTACTCGCGCATCTTCGGGGTTTCGTCCGACCCCGCCATCCGAGGCGGGCCCGGCGTGATGTCGATCGGCTCGGGCTCACGCGTCAGGGGCGGCGCGAGCTCCACGCCCTGCTTGGCCGCCTCTTCCATCAGCCGCTTGTCGGCCTGACTCGGCCCGGCCCCGCTCAGGTCCACCGGACCAAGCGCCCCGCCAGTCCGCCCCTGATCAATGCTCGGGATCGACGTCTCGGGAGTCGGCGTCGGCAACGCCGCCGCCTCGTTCCCCATCGCCAGGCGATCACGCACCTCGCCCGCGACCGGCTCGCTCACCGCCGTCTTGTTCGCCGGCATCCCCGGCAGCCCCGAGATCGGCTCCATCGGCTCCGACGCCTTCACGAGGTTCGGCGTCACGTCCGGCTCCGCCAGCTTCACGCCTCGAGCCTTCGACAGGTGGTCGCTGATGAGCACCGTCACCAACAAGACCAGCGAGAAACCGATGATGAGCGCCAGCTTCAGTTCGCGATTCACGGTGTGTTCCTCGGTATCGACCCCACCTTGGGCCGGACCAAGCCTTCCCCATCCACACGGCCGCCGCGCCCATCCATGACGCCGCTCCACGCCGTATTCACCAAACTCCCACGCCGGGTTTCACCCCGATGCGAGCATCATAACCAGCACCCGTCACACGCCAAGCGCCCCGCCGATTCGAACCGCGCGAAGTTTCGCCGACCTCGACCTCGGATTCGCCCGCTGTTCAGGTTCGTCGGCCATCGCGGGCGACCGCGTGAGCACCTCGCCCACGCCCCGCGACGCCACTTCCTCCATGGCCCGCTTCACCAGCCGATCCTCCAGCGAATGGAACGAGATGATCGCCACGCGCGCTCCCGACGAAAGCCACGAACCAGACCCCGTACCTCGCCCCGCTGACCCACTCGCCCCACGCAAAACCGCCGCCAGCAAGGCCTGCAAGCTCCCCAACTCGTCGTTGACCGCAATCCGCAACGCCTGAAACGACCGCGTCGCCGGATCAATCGACGCCGGACCGCTCCGACCAGACAGCACCGAGCGCACAACTTCCGCAAGCCGTGCCGTCGTCAAGATCGGCGTTTCCTTCCGAGCTTGGACAAGTTTTCGGGCCACCAATCCCGCGTGCCGCTCCTCCCCATAATCACGCAGAATTCGCGCCAGTTCCGCCTCGGGAAGCCCGTTCACAAGCTCCGCCGCCGACAGCTTCAGCCCCGGATCCAGCCGCATGTCGAGCGGCCCGTCCAATCGAAAACTCAGCCCCCGCGCCGGATCATCCACCTGGTTCGACGAAAAACCCAAATCCGCCAGCACCAGGTCCCCCCGAATCCCCCGCTCCCCCAGCGCGTGCGGCAGCTCCGCAAAGTTCCCACGGATCGTCACGATCTCCGGGCACCCTTCGCCGCACGCCCGCCGCACCGCCGCCGCCGCCTTGCCCAAGTTGCCGTCATCGACATCGTTCAGCACCACCCGCCCCGACGCCCCGACGAGCGGCCCGACCAGCGACGCGTGCCCACCCAGCCCCGCGGTGCAATCGACGTACGTCTCGCCCGCTTTGGGCGCAAGCAACCCGACCACCTCGCGGGGAAGCACCGGAACATGCCCAAGCACGGCATCACTCACGCGCGGAGCGTACGCCGCCACCGCGTCGTAGACTTGCGCCCTCAAACCTCGTGCCACCGATGTCGGCCTTGCGACATCGGTGCTCTTGGGTGGCCCGGCGGTCCCCGCCGGTGTGTCCTCTCAAACCTCCGGTCTCACCCCGAGCCCCCCATGCCCACACCCATCTCCACGCTCCTCCTCGCCGTCGCCCTCTCCCTCCTCTCCGCCTGCACGCCCAAAGTCACCGTCAACCTCGGCGCGGGCTCCGACGGCTCGCTCACCGAGCGCGTCGTCCTCCGCGACGAAAACCCCGGCGAGTCCAAGATCGCCATGATCGACGTCCGCGGCCTCATCATGGACGCACGCCGACCCGGCCTCATCGGCTCCGCTTCCAACCCCGTCGATGACCTCGTCGCACGCCTCGACCTCGCCGCCAACGACCCCTCCATCAAGGCCGTCGTCCTCCGCGTCAACTCGCCCGGCGGCACCGTCACCGGCAGCGACACCATGTACCACGAGGTGCGCCGCTTCGCCGAAACCACACACAAGCCCGTCGTCGCCTGCATGGGTGAGGTCGCCGCCAGCGGCGGGTACTACCTCTCCCTCGCCGCCGATCACATCATCGCCCAGCCCACCACCGTCACCGCCTCCATCGGCGTCATCGTCCCCACCATGAATTTCAGCGAGGGCCTCGCCAAGATCGGCATCGTCGCCCGCAACGTCGTCTCCGGCAAAAACAAGGACACCGCCTGGCCCTACTCGCCCATGAAAGACGAGCAGTACCAGGTCCTTCAAGCCATGGTCAACGACTACTACGCCCGCTTCCGAGGCCTCGTCGTCGCGCGACGCCCCGGCCTCGCCGCCGCGAATGTAGACGAAGCAACCGACGGGCGCGTCGTCACCGGCGCTCGCGCCAAGGAGCTCGGGCTCGTCGATGAACTGGGCGGCATCCGCGAAGCCTTCGCCGCCGCCAAGTCGCGCGCGGGCGTGACCAGCGCGACGCTCGTGAAATACGCCGTGGGCGATTACGAGCCGCGGACGGCGTACGCCTCCAGCGAGCCCGTCGCGCCCGCCTGGCCCGGAGCCGCCTCCGCCGACACGAACCTTCTCAAGCTCGACCTCTCCGGCGGCCCGGGCGCCCTCTCCGCCGCCACCGAAACCTCCGGCTTCTATTTCCTCTGGCTCCCAACCGTCCCCTGACCACCGTCGCCTTCCGCCTCACTACATGATGCCTCGTGCCTCTTGCCTTCTTCGTCTTCGCCCTTTCTTCACCCGACCACCCGACCACTCTTCGTCTTCACTTCTTCACTTCGTCTCTCCGTCTCTCCGTCTCTCAGTCTCTCAGTCTCTCAGTCTCTTCTTTCTTCCCTAGTGCCCAGTGCCAAGTGCCTTCTCTCAAGGAGTTCCCATGCCCACAACCCGCGCCATCGTCCTCGGCGCCGGCATGGTCGGCTCGGTCATGGCCGCCGACCTCGCCTCCGATCCCGCCTTTGATGTCACGGTCGCCGACCTCCGCCCCGCCAATCTCGCCGCCGCCAAGGATCGCGCGGGCGGCAAGCTCAAGACGGTCCAGGCCGATCTGTCCAACGCCGCCGAAGTCAAGAAGCTCGTCGCCAACTATGACCTCGTCCTCGGCGCGATCGCCAGCTCGATCGGCCTCCAAACCCTCCGCGCCGTCATCGAGGCCGGCAAAAACTACTGCGACATCACCTTCATGGCCGAGGACGCCATCGACCTCGACGACCTCGCCAAGCACCACAACGTCACCGCCGTCGTCGATTGCGGCGTCGCGCCCGGCATGTCTCACATGATCTCCGGCGCCGAAGCCAGCGCCATGGACTCCTGCGACAACATCGAGATCTACGTCGGCGGCCTGCCGCGCGAGCGGCGCTGGCCCTTCCAGTACAAGGCCCCCTTCTCACCCGGCGATGTCATCGAGGAATACACCCGCCCCTCCCGCCTCGTCGAACACGGCAAGGTCGTCATCCGCGAAGCTCTCTCCGAGCCCGAGCTCATGAACTTCCCCGGCGTCGGCACGCTCGAAGCCTTCAACACCGACGGCCTGCGCTCCCTCGCGCGCACCTTCAACGTCCCCTTCATGAAGGAAAAGACCCTCCGCTACCCCGGACACATCGAGCTCATGCGCGTCCTCCGCGCCACCGGCCTCTTCTCCACAGAGCCCGTCGACGTAAGCGGCGTGAAGGTCGTCCCACGCGATCTCCTCGCCAAGCTCATGTTCCCCCTCTGGACCTTCCAGCCGGGCGAGGAAGACGTCACCGTCATGCGCATCATCGTCGACGGCACAAAGAACAACCAACGCACCCGCGTCACCTGGGACCTGCACGACACCTATCACGCGCCGAGCCGCGCCACCAGCATGTCGCGCACCACCGCCTTCCCCTGCACCATCATGGCGCGCCTCGTCGCCTCCGGCGAATTCCGCCAGAAGGGCGTCATCGTGCCGGAACTCATCGGCAAAGCACCCGGTATCCTCGCCAAGGTGATCGACCAGCACCGCTCCAAGGGCGTGAACTACTCACGCTCCGCATCTCCCCTCGATGGAACCCCCGCGTGATCCATCCGTGCACGATTTCGTGCCAACCATGTCGGCGTGCCACCGATGTCGGCCCTGCGACATCGGTGCCCTTCGTCTCACTCGACACGCCCGAATCGAAATCGATGGCTCCTTCCGAACCCAACTCTGCCCGCCGGCTTTGACTCGTAACTACCCTCTTCCCGTCCCTCTTCACGCTCCCGCATTCCGATCCAGAGACCACCCATGCCAACCCCCACCCGCTCCTTCCTTCCCGCCCTCCTCTCCATCCCTCTCTTCTTCTCACCCGCTCAAGCCCTCGCCCAACCACACGATGCCCCCGCCCTCCGCGCCCAGATGCGACAGCTCATCGCCGGCGCCCGCGACCAGGTCTTCCCCGCCCTCGTCAACATCAGCGTTGTCACCGTCGACTACTGGCAGGGCAAGGAAACCAAAGGTCGCTCCACCGGCAGCGGCACCATCATCTCCGCCGACGGCTACGTCCTCACCAACGCCCACGTCACCGACAGCGGCAAGAAGTTCACCTGCACCCTCTCCGACAAGTCCGAGATCCCCGCCACCCTCGTCGGCGAGGACCCCCTCACCGACCTCGCCGTCCTCAAGCTCGACCTCAAATCCTTCAAGGGCACGCTCGCCTTCGCCAAGCTCGGCGATTCCGACTCCCTCACCGTCGGCGACAGCGTCATGGCCATGGGCTCCCCCTTCAGCCTCTCCCGCTCCGTCACCCTCGGAATCGTCAGCAACACCGAACGCGTCTTCGCCGCCAGCGACGACGAATTCGAGGGAATGTCCCTCGACCTCGACCAGCGCACCGGCCTCTTCGCCCGATGGATCCAGCACGACGCCAGCATCAACCCCGGAAACTCCGGCGGCCCCCTCGTCTCCATGGACGGCCAGGTCGTCGGCGTCAACACCAGGGGCGGCTCCAACATGTCCTTCGCCGTCCCCGCCAACATCGCCCGCGAAGTCTCAAACGCCCTCATCGCCAACTCCGAAGTCCCCCGAAGCTGGCTCGGACTCAACGTCCGTCAGACCCAACGCACCGGCTTTGACAAAGGCGTTCTCGTCACCTCCGTCGACCAGGAAGGCCCCGCCTACAAGGCCGGCCTCCGCGCCGGCGACCTCCTCCTCTCCATCCACAACGAGCCCCTCAACATCCGCTTCATCGAGGAAGTCCCGCCGCTCTTGAAACGCCTCGCCGATCTCCCCGTCGGCAAACCCGCCGAACTCCTCTACCTCCGCGACGCCAAAGAATCCAAGCTCACCGTCGTCCCCGAGAAGCTCCTCAAGGATCGCGGCGATCGCACCGCCCTCCGCTCCTGGGGCCTCTCCGTCCAGCAGATCACCCCCGTCATGGCCCGCAACCGCCGTCTGAGGGACACCAGCGGCGTGCTCGTCGTCGGCGTCCGCGCCGGCGCCGGCGCTTCCACCGCCGAACCCGCCATCTCCACCGGCGACATCATCCGCGCCATCGACAACCAACCCATCGCCGACCTCGCCGCCATCGTCGCCGCCTACGAGTCCATCATGTCACGGGAAAAACTCCCCGACTTCATGTTCTTCGAGTTCGATCGCGACGAGAAGCAGCTCGCCACCCTCGTCAAGCCCAAGGCCGACAAGCCCGAGGACCCGCCCCGCGAAGTCCCAAAGGCCTGGCTCGGCGTCGCCACTCAGGTCGTCTTGAAGGACCTCGCCAAGCGCCTGAACATCCCCGATTCCACGGGCTTCCGCATCACCCGCGTCTACCCCGGCACCAAGGCCGCCGCCGCCGATCTCCGCGTCGGCGACGTCATCGTCTCCATCAACAACGAAAAGATCGCGCCCAAGGGCAATCAGGACTCCAAGACCCTCGAACGCAAGGTCCGCTCGCTCGCCATCGATCAGGAAGCCACGCTCGCCGTCCTCCGCGAAGGCAAGCCCCTCGACGTCAAGGTCACCCTCGAACGCACACGCCTGGGCCCCGATGAAGCCCGCCGCGATCAGAACCGCGACTTCGAAATGACCGTCCGCGAACTCACCTTCTTCGACCGCGACGACAACAAGTGGGACGAATCCGTCAGCGGCGTCCTCGTCGAGCAGGTCGAAGACGCCGGCTGGGCCGGGCTCGGCGGCCTCGGTTCCGGCGACCTCATCCAAAGAATCGGCGACCGCGCCATCACCGACCTTGCCTCCTACCGCGCCGCGATGGATGACGTCGCCAAGACCCAGCCCGAACGTATCTCCTTCGTCGTCCTCCGCGGCATCCGCACCCAGTACAAGTTCGTCGAGCCCGAGTGGAAGCCCTCCGCCGACGCCAAAGAACCCGCGAAGAAGTAAACTCCCTTGCCATCTCCCGGCCTCGCGCTCGCCACGCGCTGGACCGCCAATTCAACACACGCCTTGCGGGAAAGCCCTCTTCCCCCTGTCTCGCTGTCTCGCTGTCTCGCGGCCTCGCTGTCTCGCTGCCTCGCTGTCTCGCTGCCTCGCTGTCTCGCTGTCTCGCGGCCTCGCTGTCTCGCTGCCTCGCTGTCTCGCTGCCTCGCTGCCTCGCTGTCTCGCTGCCTCGCTGCCTCGCTGCTTTCCTAGTGCCAAGTGCCTAGTGCCAAGTGCCTTTTCTCTCCCCGGAGCCCCCCATGAACCCCCGACCCTCTCGCCTCACACACCTCCTCGCCGCCTCCGCCGCCATCCTCCTCGCCGCGCCCGCGGCACTCGCCCAGGATGCACAGCCCAAGCCCTCCCCCACCGCCGCTCTCGCCGACGCCAACTCCAAGTCCGTCGTCTCCATCAAGATGTCCCTCAAATACGAGGGCTCCTTCGGCGAGCACGAGCAGGATCGCGAGCTCACGGGCGTCATCATCGACCCCTCCGGCCTCGTCCTCTGCTCCAACTCCCAGTCCGGCGGCGTGCCCCCCTCCATGCAGGACCGCATGTCCGGCGTCACCGTCACCCCGCGCGACATCAAGGTCATCATCGACAACAACGACGAGGGCCTCGACGCCAAGCTCATCGCGCGCGACAGCGAGCTCGACCTCGCCTGGGTCAAGATCTCCGACCTCAAGGGCGCCGCACTCTCCTCCATCGACCTCGCCTCCGCCGTCACTCCCGCCCTCGGCGACGAACTCCTCAGCGTCGGCCGCCTCAGCAAGTACTTCGACCACGCACCCATCCTCACCTTCTGCCGCGTCGCCGCCCTCGTGAAGAAGCCGCGAACCCTCGTCATCCCCAGCGACATGAACGACCTGGGCGTCCCCGTCTTCACCGCCCCCGGAAAGCTCGTCGGCGTCACCATCGTCCAGCTCCCCGAAGTCGACGAGGACAACGACGAAGACCTCCGCTCTCAGCTCCGCGGCCTGGGCGCCTCCATGGTCATCCTCCCCGCCGCCGATGTCGCCGCCGCCACCAAACACGCCCTCGAATCCGCCGCCACCGAATCCCCCGCCGAACCCGCCACCGACAAACCCGCCACCGACAAACCCGCCGACAAGTAGCCCGTGCCGCCGATGTCGGTTTCCGACATCGGTGCGCTTGGGTGGCCCGGCGGTCCCCGCCGGTCTGTGGCTTCTTCATTCGGTGAAGTGCTCTTCTCTTCGTTCCTTTGGTACGTCGGCGCTCCGGCCCGACGTCTTCATTCGCACCGACTCCGCCCAACCGCCGACCAAGCCACGGCCCTTTCCCGCGGTACACTGAAACGATGCCTCTCAACCACACGCATCTTCCGCCCCGCGTGCATCGCTCCGTGCCCTTCATCTACGTCGCAGACATCGACGCAACATGTGCGTTCTATGCTCTGCTGGGATTCGAGACCCTCGAAATTCTGCGCGACGCCGACGGGCGCCCGAACTGGGCCTGGGCGCAAACCAAGTCGGGCGGCTCGCGCTCCGTCGTCGCTCAACTCATGTTCTCCCGAACCTGGCGCCCCATTCTTCCAGGCAACCAAGACATCTTCTTGTACATGTACTCGCTCGATCTCCCGGGGCTGCGCCGGCATCTCCTCGACGCCGGCGTGCGCGACGGCGGCGACGCCACCGCGTGGGACCTCCCCGCAGGTTCGCCCCGAGCCGCACGCACGCTCTTCGCGATCCATCACCCGCCCTACATGCCCGCCGGCGAGTTCCGCCTCCACGACCCCGACGGATACTGCATCCTCGTCGGAGAACTCGACGAGCCCGTGCATCACTAGCGCGAACGCGGTCCAGACCGACGGTTTCTCATCACCCTTCCCCATGTCCTCCTTCTCCACGTATCTCTGATCTCTCCTGATTACCCTGAGTTAGGCTGTCGCTTCAGCCTTTCCGATTGCCGAACCAAGAATGCGGCGATCCCGTTCGCCAAGAGTCCGCTCGACGCGGCGTTCTCTTCACTCCGCCGCTCCGCCGCTGGGCCACTTGGCTACCCCGCTTCCCCGCCGCTTCCATTGCACCCCATGTAATTCTCGCGGCGTCTCCTCCGTGCTTCGGCACTTTGGGCGCGTGGAAGTGCTTCCGGCTTCCTCTGTCGTGCGGCGTCGTCTCCGGTTGTCCTGTCATCACCCGCGGTCATCCCACGGTATTCTCCCGCTTTCTGAAACCGCACCACCGCTCTCACGATCAACTCTCTCGAAGGAGCACACCATGTCCACCGACGTGATCGACCACCGCATCATCGGCGAAGACCTCCAGGCCGTCGTCATCACCCTGGATCCCGGCGAGACCGTGGTCGCCGAGGCCGGCTCGATGATGTACATGCAGGACGGCATCGAGATGGCCACCCAGCTCTCCATGAAGAAGGACTCGGGCGGGATCTTCGGCAAGCTCTTTGAGGCCGGGAAGCGCGTCCTGACCGGCGATTCGTTCTTCATCACGCTCTTCGGCAACAAAGCGTCGCAGCGCCGCGACGTCGCGTTCAGCGCGCCCTATCCCGGCACGATCGTGCCGCTGGAACTCGGTGAGCACAACGGGCAGGTGCTATGCCAGAAGGATTCGTTCCTTTGCGCCGCCCACGGCGTGCAGGTCGACATCGCCTTCACCCGGCGCATCGGCGCCGGCCTCTTCGGCGGCGAAGGGTTCATTCTCCAGAAACTCTCCTCCGCCAATGGGCAGGGCCAGGTCTTCTGCCACGCCGGCGGCACGGTCGTGAAGGCGGACCTCAAGCCCGGCGAAACCCTGCGCGTCGACACCGGGTGCCTCGTCGCGTTCGAGACCAGCGTCGATTACGACATCGAGATGGTCCCGGGGATCAAGAACAAGCTCTTCGGCGGCGAGGGGCTCTTCTACGCCCGCATGACCGGGCCGGGAAGCGTCTGGCTCCAGACCCTCCCGTTCTCGCGTCTGGCCGACCGCATCATCGCCGCGGCCCCGTCCCAGGGCGGGAAAGGCCGCGAGGAGGGGTCGGTGCTAGGCGGCATCGGCCGAATACTCGACGGCGACTGAGCCGCCCATCGGAATCGCCAAGTTCCGAGAAGATTTGCGAAGTCGGGACCGATTCGTGTCGATGGTGACGCCTGTGCGGGCTGTAACGCCCGCCCAGGAGCGCCGCCGTGACCACACCAAACGATTCCCGTCCGTTCGATGGATTCGACCTCTCCGCGCCCGACCACTACGACCTGGCCGACACGATCCTGCCGATGGTCGAGCGCGCCGCCGCGGCGTGCGAGAGCCTGAACGTGGCCGCACACGACATCGAGCGCCGCGACCGCGAGCTCGAACAGGCGATCCCACGGGTCGAGGCGATGATTGACCAGGCCCGCCACCAGCTGGCGCGCTCCCATTCTTCGCCCGCGCTTTCACGCGAGGACGTGCAGCACATGATCAACTGGGCGGTCGCCGGCGTCGAGGCCCGCGTTGACCAGAAGATTGAAAAGCTCGGCGACGACATGTCGAAGCTGAGCCAGGACCTGGCGGCCAAGGTCGCCGGCCTGGCCACGATGCTGGCCGTGAAGCCCGAATCGGGCGCCGAAACGCGTGCCGAGATCGAGCGCGCCATGGCGCCCATCCTGTCTTCGTTCGAGAGCCAGATGCTCGAACTGATCGACGCCTTCCGGGCCAGGGCCGAGCAGGCCGGCCAGTCGCTCGAGGGGATCGCCGAGGACCGCACCTCGCGCCTCGAACAACTCTGCACCCGCGCCGAGCGATTGCTCGCGGTGGGAGAGAGCGGTGTGATGGACGTGATCGACGAACTCTCGACCACCATCCGCCCCTTCAAGGGCGCGCTGATCGAGGGAAAGAACGGCGTCGAAATCCACGGCCCGCTCGCCGACGTGCTCACCCACATGCGAGAGGAACTCCGCCACGAACTGGCGGCCGGGAAGCCCGCCAAACTCACCGAAAAAGTCTCTCTCAAGCCCGCCGACAAATCGGATCGGCCCACCCCCGTGGTCAAGACAACCACCAAGAAGTCGGCCAAGCCCGTCCGAAAATCCAGGGCGGCCTGAACCAATTCGAGCCCGGCCAGGCCCGGGTACGGGAGCGTGCCACAGCCGCGTGCCTCGGCCCCCAAAAATGACAAACCGCCGGGTTTCCCCGGCGGTCGTTGTCGTTTGGAACACGGGCGAAGGGAGTCGAACCCCTAACCTCCTGATCCGTAGTCAGGTGCTCTATCCAATTGAGCTACGCCCGCTCCGGCCGGCCCGGACGCCCGATGGCCCCCGAAACGGACTGGGCACGCGTAATCCGCTCCCGCCGGGGCGGCAAGTCCGCGAGGCTCGGGAGTTGATTTTCGGGGCCAGGGTGGGACTATTCCAGTCCGGCCCTGCGAGGGGCCTTGGGTCGGTCCCGGCCTGTCCGGGCGGCCCGTCCTGCAATCCGACTGGTCTTGGCGGGCGTTCGCCCGTCCAAAGAATGGGGTAGGTACTCGGCATGGCTCATTCGCTCTCGGCTCAGAAGCGCGTCCGTCAGAACGCCAAGCATCGGGCCCTCAACCGCTGGCGCCTGAAGGTCATGCGCGACGCCGTCCGCGACTTCCAGGAGCAGGTGCTCCACGGCACCGCCGCCACCGCCAACGAGGCGTTCCTCAAGTGCCAAAAGGCGATCGATCGCGCGGCGCAGCGCGGCGTGATCCACAAGAACCAGGCCGCCCGCCGCAAGAGCCGCCTCTCCGCCAGCCTCAAGGCCAAGAAGACGGCCAAGGCCTGATCGACATCCAATCTCGAGTTCACGCATCGCCGCTCGCAAGGGCGGCGATGTTCGTTTTGTGAAACGCCATCGAGCATGAGTAGGGCCACCCTTCCAGGGCACCTGATCAGCAGAGCCAACTCAGACTACGGGCAATCAAAAGTTCGTTCATTTTGGCGTGGTGGGTGTTCTTCATCGCCACCGCTTCCACGCTGAACCCGTGCCGCTCCGCGAGGTCTCGCACGTCCGGGGCATCGTCGTAGGTGAGGAGCACGTCTCCGGCCAACTTCTCAGCGGAGGCGAATAGCCACTCGTGGTCTAGTTCGTGGTGGGTGTAGAGGCGGGTCCCGGCTCGCTTCCCGTTGGACCCTCCCGCGGTGTATGGGGGATCAATGAAGAACACCGCGCGTTTGCGCCGGGCGTATGTGCGCATGACCTCTATCCCGTCGCCACAAATGAACGTGAAGCGTTCCCGCACTTGCCCAATGGCGGTGATCCGCTTGGCGAGCGTCTCCGCATACCAACGCGACTTCAACCCCTTCCCGTTCTCCCCGTGCTTTATGAACGTCGCGCCGGGCGCGAGGATGCCCCCGTGGTAGGTGCCCACCTTCTCCGCGAGGCTCAACGCTCGATGTAGGGGACGGTTGTCCCTACTGTGCGAAGCTTTTTGAGCAGCCTCATGACATTCTGACGTGCCCGCGATGCAAGCGACAAGGTTGCGACGTCTGCCTTCCCGCGGGGGCATGTTGCGCCGAGGATGACGATGTACCGCCCACGCCGCACACACGATTGGCACGGACAACTGACTGATGTTTTCTTTCGCTGGATCATAGACCCCACCCTTGAAAATCAACTGGGGCGCGAGGCGCTTCCGGGATGAGGACAGGTAGTCGGGGTTCGGGTAGTTCGGGCGAGTGCTCCAATCCATGCTGGACCGCTTCGCGGGGTTCTCCATGAAGTGCTCGAAAGGGTTGCGCACGTTGCCAGAGATGTAGACGGCTTGGACTTCCAGCGCTCCAAAGTCCGTGACCTTGCCGCGTTCGTTGTACGAGCACAGAACTACGTCAATGTTCCCCGCGGACTTGCCGAACTTGTCCTTCAACCGGACTTCCGTGAGCGTGGTCCACTTCGCGCCCTTGGGAAAGAAAAACCGCGCGGCATCCTCCGCGATGATCCACTTCTCACGGAAACGAACGGGGCAGGTGATGACCACCTCGCCAGCATCAAGAATACTGCACACCCCGAGAGGATCGTTCGCTTTGTCCTTTGTGCAGTTCGGCACCTTGTTTCCGAAAGGACAGAGGGAGTTGTCGCGGCACCGGTTCGCTTCCGGGGTTTGGTTATCGATAGGGAAGCCAAAGACTTCGGCGAGGGGGTGCTTGGCCATATCGGCACATCGTACACGGTTCGTATGGTTCGGGTTTGCACTTCGCCCCGCGCGCTCTACGCTAGCCGCCGATGGCGGGAGAGAGGCCCAGCAATTCCGGGGCACGAGCACGCGGCGAGTCCTACTGGGAACTCTCCAAGCGCCCCCTCCACGTCCTGGCCTTCCTGCTCCCGCTGATCCTGCTCTACGAAGTCGGCTCCATGCGCTATCTCGCCGACCAGAGCAAGGGCGTCGTGGAAACCATCGTCGCCCATCGGCTGCTCTTCCGGCTTTTCGAGAGCTTCGGCGGGGCGGCGTTTTATCTTCCCGGCGTGGCGCTGGTCGTGGTGCTGCTCCTCTGGCACCTCTTGCTCAAGGATCGCTGGAGAGTCAGGGTCTCGGTGCTCGTCGCCATGGCCGCCGAATCCGCCGTACTCACCATGCCTCTGCTGATGCTCGGGATGCTCACGCAGCGCCAGGCGGCTCTTTCGGCGACCACCCAGCTCGCCGGGTTATCGACCGAGGCCAAGGTCACGCTCGCGGTCGGCGCGGGGCTGTACGAGGAATTGCTCTTCCGTCTCGTGATTATCACCGGGCTGCATTTGCTGCTTGTGGATGTCGTGCGGATGAAAAACGTGCCCGGCTCCATGGTCGCGGCGGCGATCTCCGCCGGCGCCTTTGCGTGGTATCACGACGTCCCCGGATTACCCATGGGCCTGCCCCTCGCGACGTTTTATGTGCTCTCCGGGCTGTATTTCGCGGGGCTCTTTGTCGTCCGCGGCTTCGGCATCGTGGTCGCCGTTCACGCGTTCTATGACATCGTGGCGCTGACCATGATGTCAGGCAATCGGAACTAAACACAGGCGACCGGGCATTTCAAGCCGGGGAATCACCCTGCGCGCATCCCCTAGAGCGCCTTGAGCCCAAATCTAGCGCTGTTCGGCGCACGGACGGGTTGCGCCAGGCGTGGTGATGCGGTAGGTTCCCTTTCTGGTGGGAAGAAAGGGAGTCGTTTGATGGCGGCGCCGTATT
>JADYYE010000191.1 GCA_020853815.1 Phycisphaerales bacterium | reverse complement strand
CTGGGCGTCGGCCATGGCCGCCAGCCGCCGCCCCAGAGGGGCAGCGTCGCGGGAAACGATGCCGCAGATGCCGCACATGCGGCGCCACGATAGAGGAAGCGGGCAGGCGGGACAAACCGAAAGCCGGGCGGGCCCGGCCCCGACGGCCCCGGGCGCGCTGTCGGGCGCGCTTGTGTTCGCCGGGCTGCCCTGATAGGAATGCGCAGGATGTGCCCGTGCGGGCACGTGGGGCGGCGCGTCGGGTGACCGGGGCGCCGTTTTTTGCAATCGATGCTGTTTAACAGTCTAACGTTCGTCGTTTTCCTCGTCGTCGTGTACGGGGGCTGGCGGCTGCTGCCGGGGATCCGTTCGAGGAATGTCTGGCTGCTGCTGGCCAGCTACGTCTTCTACGGCGCGTGGGACTGGCGGTTCCTCGGGTTGCTCCTTCTGTCCACCGTCATCGACTATGTGGCCGCCCTCGTGATGTCCGGCGCGCCCCAGGCGCGGCGCAAGGCGGCCCTGGTGATCAGTCTGTGCCTGCAGCTCGGCATGCTGGGCGTCTTCAAGTATCTCGACTTCGGCATCGAATCGATGGTCGCCCTGCTCCGCTGGCTCGGCATGAATCCCCATTGGGAGACGGTCGGGCTGATTCTCCCGGTCGGGATTTCGTTTTATACCTTCCAGACCATCAGCTACACGGTGGACGTCTACCGGCGCGTGACGGAACCGGAGCGGAACTTTCTCAATTTTGCGCTCTACGTCGCCTTCTTCCCGCAATTGGTCGCCGGACCGATCGAGCAATCGACGAACCTGCTGCCGCAGCTGAAGAAGCCGCATCCGGTCACCCGCGACGACGTCCGCACGGCATTTCACTGGATCTTGATGGGCTACGCAAAGAAGATGGTGATGGCCGACACGCTCGCGCCGATGGTCAACGCGATCTTTGCCGCCCCGGGATCGTTCGACGGCCTGACGCTGCTGTCCGGCGGTCTGGGGTTCGTCCTGCAGATCTACGGCGATTTCTGCGGCTACACGCTGATCGCCCGCGGGGTCGCCCTTCTCTTCGGGATCCGTCTCGTGATGAACTTCCGCCGTCCCTACCTGGCGCTGTCGCCGCGGGATTTCTGGCGCCGCTGGCATCTCAGCCTGTCCACATGGCTCCGGGACTACCTGTTCTTCCCGCTCGGCGGCAGCCGGTGCGGGCGGTGGAAGACGGCGCGCAACCTGATGATCCTGATGCTGCTCGCCGGCCTCTGGCACGGGGCCAGCTGGATCTTCGTCCTCTGGGGCGCCTACCACGGCGCGGCGCTGGTTCTCTGCCAGCTGGTGATCCCCCGGGGTGCCGAGGAGTCCTGGAAGGGATGGAAGCGCGTCGTGGCGATCCTCGTCACCTTCACGATCACGTCGGCCGGATCGATCCTTTTCCGCATTCGCAGCCTGGCGGACCTGGGCACCTATGCACGGGGGCTGACGGAGTTCGGCCCGATCGGCCCCGCGATGGAGTACGTGCTGCCCGTCCTTGCGTTCGGAACGCTGCTCATGGTCTACCACGAATGGGCCGAAAGGAAGAACGACGAACTGGTCCTGCTCAAGGCGCCGG
>JADYYE010000174.1 GCA_020853815.1 Phycisphaerales bacterium | reverse complement strand
ACGCCGGTGAGTGGTTCCGTCTCTTCCTTCTTGTCATGCTCTTGCTCCATTTCAGGGCCGCTACGCGGCCGTTGGGGGGCAAGGCTAACACTTATCCCGCTGTCCGAATTTCCGGGGCCGGCTCTCTATAAGAAAAGCGGACGCACTGGTGTCTGATCTCATGGCATCAACCGCTGCTATATCAGGCTCCTTACCAGCTCTAAGGATTTACTGGTATGACGCCATGCCTGGCCCCAGAATGTCACTTGATCAAGCTGAACTGGCTCAGGTTGCCGGCGTGAAATTGCGCCTTGGTGCTCTCAATAACATTGGTGAGCAAAAAGGCGTTGATTCGCTTATCGTGACTGATCTAATCGATTTGGCAAGGAATGGCGCAATTGCCGATGCTGTGCTTATCTCTGGTGATGAGGATTTGCGGATTGCCGTTCAGGTTGCGCAGTCCTTCGGTGTCCGAGTGCATGTTCTCGCTGCCGGTGATCCGTCTCGCAATGTAAGTCATTCGCTCCAAATTGAGGCTGACTCGGTGCACATGCTTGACAGTGCGTGGTTTGCAAAGCACTTCGAAAATAAAGTGCCTTCGGCTCCAGAAAGGTCGATCCCTACAAATACACTGGCTAAGCAAGATGTCGCCCCTCCCATCGCCAAAGCAAAATCAACCAAAGAAATTGATGAAATCGCTTTAGAAGTTAGCAAAGAGCTACTGGCAAGCGAAGATCAAGATCAATTGCAACGTTTGCGATCCCATTTCGCTGATCAGGAAACCGTACCACCTGAATACGACAGGAAATTAATAGCGAAGGTCGCGGCAGCAAGGGGGGGGGAGCGTTTGTCCGGTACCCAAATGCGTCAAATCCGTGGTGTTTTCGTGCGAACAGTTCGGCTTCTTTCGGACTAGATGCATTAGCTGAACACGTTGTGCCGTTCAGGTAACTATCTAATTTTTACCTTTTTTCGAATTACAGGAGCGGCAAAGTAAAGCGGCATTTGATAAAGAAGATTTACCCCCCAGGGCATGAGGCTTGATGTGATCTATTGTGAAGTTAGACCAAGTCAGCAGTTTGCCGCACTGCGGATTTGAGCACCGTTTGCGTTCGTCTGAATGCCAAATGAGACGTCGTTGCTCAATTGTGAATCCCCGCTGTTCATCCTTCTTCTCAAACAGCCCACCAAGTACCTTTCTCAAGATCTCGGCGCGCCGCTGACGCGAAGCAAGACTGTCGGTGTCACCCTGAATGGTTAAGACATAATCGGCGAAGAGTCTTTGATCTGCCTTTGCGCCGACTGCCTTTCTTTGTTGTTGGCGAACAATCCCTACGCCATCGGATAACCAGACCAACATTTTTTGGGCCTGCTTATTACGTCTCACGTCCGAGAGAATGCAACCACTGTGATCCAACTCCCATACGAACATAAATAGCGAATAAAAGTCGGCGGAGTTGGCAAAGCGGGTTGTTTTGGTTTCTGGAAATACTTTCTTGATCAGGTTCAGAATCCTGATGGTTTCTTGAACAGCCTTTCTTATTGCTGCGGGCGTAGATGATTGCCCACCAATTACCCCATCAAGGGCCTTCTTTTTGTTAATTAATGTCTTTGCTTGGACCGAGGCCATTAGTTCGCAAATAAGCTCAACATGCTTCATGCGGCTAATCTGGCCAGCAGAGAGAATTTTGTTCTCTAGAAAGAAACTGCGCTTGCGCTCGGCAAGTTTCCCCGCTTGCTTTAAGAATTCGCTACGGAAGAACCTTGCGTGACGTTTTTCAGCCCCGGTCAATCGCTTGCCAGTCGAGTTAATACGTACGAATAGATCAATAATGTCCGATAGCTCGCCCGTAATTTCTACTGTTTGGAACTTGTAGCCCATGAGCCTGTGCTCATGGCCCTTTTTTACTATCTTTTGCCAATCCCATTCTTCTAGATCACCATCGGGATCTATTTTTATCTTTACGCCAAAACGATGACCACGCAAATAACCAACGCCCTGGTACCTAAGTACGGTTTCCAGTCGCTGCTTGCCGTCTATTACGTCATAGCGGAGTTTGCCGTTCTCATGTTGGCGGTACAGGAATACCGAAGGAACTGGGTAATTCTGTAGAAGCGATTCAATCAGCTTCTTCCGGTCTGAATCTGACCAAACTGAGTCACGCTGAAAGCCTGGCTCAAGATTTAATTGGCCATTTTTGAATAAGAGGACAAATTCTTGAATTGTTTTATTGCCGTAGTCGAAATCAAGCGAATGAGTCGTCATGGCGGACCTTACATAACAAGTGTGAGGCAATCACTTTCAATGCGTTTCATTTGAGTGGAAACCAAATGCTATTTTATTAGCATACTACGCTAGTACAACATGCATCGATTTCCACTCTTGAGATAAAGATCAGTCCCACCACCACGACGCCATGCATTCCTCATCTTCTTTGCCCGCATTGCTCCTGCGCCAAGTGACAGGGTAGTGATACATCAGCCAACGGACAGAGCTGCCACCAAATCACGCCGCAGTAATCTTGAACCGGTTCCCGATCAGCGTCGCCAGCACGACCAGGCCGGTCGAGATCAGGATCATGACGATGCCGAGCGCGGACAGCCGGCCCCATAGGCCGTCTTCGCTGTAGCGCAGGATCTGGATGGCGAGGACTTCCGTGCCCGGGCGCGAGAGCACGACCGAGAGGGTCAGCTCGCGCACGAACATCGAGGCCAGCAGGATCCAGCCGGCGACGATGCCGGGCACCAGCAGCGGCACGATGATGCGGCGCAGGGTGACGAGCGGGCTGGCGCCGCAGACGAGGGACGATT
>JADYYE010000190.1 GCA_020853815.1 Phycisphaerales bacterium | reverse complement strand
GTGCGGGGGTTCGCATTCGCCGTCGGCGGGAAGGGAACGGCCGTCGGCTACGCATTCCACCTGCGTCCCGGCCCGACCATCACCCACACCGGAGTGCACTTCTTCGTCCTGTACGAGTTCAAGGACGGTGCGGCGGTCCCCGCCTGCCGGGCGGCGGTCGAGCGCGACGCGCTGCCGGCCATCACGCCGATCCCGCGGCGCACGCAGGCGTCCGCGGACAAGCGGTTCCAGAACGACGCGACCGCCCTGGTCGCGGAGCGGAGCGCCGAGGCGGAGATCAGCCGCTCGGCGGCGCTGCGGAGCATCGAAGGACTCAAGGGCTGGTGGCACGTGGAGACCACCAACTTCGTCTTCGTGTCCGACTTGCCCGGCGTCCGCGCCTCGCTCGTTCGCCAGCTCCAAGGCGATGTCGAAACGCTGCGCGGCGCCTACGCCGCCCTTTGCCCCCCTTTCGAGCCGATTCGCGACATCAGCGTCATCCGCGTCTTCAACACGCGTCAGGACTACCTGAAACACCTCGGCCCCGAAGCCCAAGGGGGCGGCGGCGCGTGGGTGCCGTCGAAGCGCGAGCTGATCATCAGCCCGATCGAATTCGGCTCCGTCCGCGAGCGCAAGGACTGGATCATCGGCGTCGTCCACCACGCATGCCTCCAGCAGTACCTCCATTACGCCTACCGCGCGGCGTTGACGCCGTGCTGGTACAACGAGGGCCATGCGACGTTCTTCGAGGGCGCCGAGGTCGGCAAGACCGGCATCGAGATCGGCGAATCGGCGCGCCATGCGGAGACGATCGACAAGGTCGTCGCGGAAGGCGGCCCGTACTTCGCGCCGATCCTTAAGATGTCGTACTCGAAGTTCCGCAGCGGCACCCACGAGAGGTGGGGCCGGAACTGCTCGACCGCATGGGCGCTGATCTACTTCCTCCGCAAGGCCACCCCGCCGGACCGGCCGTATGCCAACGTGCTCGATCGCTGCCGCGAAATCCTGAAGGACAACGCGAAGGCGTCGGAACTCCCGCCCGACGCCGCGTTCAAGGACATCGACGTTGACCGGATCGGCGCCGACTTCCGCGAGTTCTGGAAATCCCCCGCCCAGCGCAGCGCCGCCCGGAAACTCAACATCCTGTCCCCCTCCACCCGGCCCGCCCCCACCTCCCCTGATCCCAATGCGCCGGCAAGCCCCAGATAACGCGGAAGTCGGAGGTCAGAGATCAGAAGCCGGAGGTCGGAGGTCAGAGGTCGGAGGTCCTTCGACATTCGAAATTCAGTATTCGATATTCTGCTGTTCTCTCCTTCTCCCCAATCCCCCGCCTCCACTGCCGTCAGGCGAACCGCAGAACCGAAGAATACCGAACCGCAGAACGCCGAAGGAACCCCCGCCCTCTACGCACCCGGGTCAACAACCAGTCTACCGAATCCACATTGCGGTCGAACCTCTCCCCTGTTTCCATATCCCCATGGCCCCACACGTCCCCCTCCCCAACCTGCCAAACCTGTAATCCTGTCTCCTCTTCCTCTTCGCGCCGTCGCGCCGTTGCGTGAGCCGAATCCGTCCGTGACGCTCCCCTCCGCGTCCGAAGCCCGGACTTCGGGATTCTGCGG
>JADYYE010000189.1 GCA_020853815.1 Phycisphaerales bacterium | reverse complement strand
TCTGTAGTTGCATTTAACGAATAATTTATTGTATTTAGAGAGTTGTTTTTATTTATTTGATATATATTTTCTTTAATAAATTCAATTAAATAATGATTTGAATTTAATCCATTTTTCCAACTTTCAGAAAGTGCATTAACGATGTTTTTTGAATTTTCAAGCTGAGAAATTGATGATGTAAAAATAGCTTTGTAATTATTTTTTTTGTAAAAATAACTTAGTGTGTCAAAAAAAATAAAATTTGAATGACAAATATTAAATGTATCGTTGCTACTATCAAATCTGTTTTTTAAAGCTTTGGTGTATGTATCAATATTGAAATTTAATTTTTCAGGAAATGTTTTATCTTCATTTTTGTTATTACATGAATTGAAAATAATTAAAAGTATTAAAAGAAATATTTTGAAATATTTATATAAAATAGAATTCAAATTTAAAACACACTTCAATTTTATCAACATGTAACTTAAATTTTATACTTTATATTTTTTATTATGATATGGTAGTTACTATATGTAATGCAATATTGATGTAAATAGTATTTAGTTTTATTTATTGGAAAAACTTTTTTAGTTAAATTTAATTATTAAAATAGTTACCTAATGTATTAGTGTATGTTTGTTTAAACTCTTGAGTTTTACCATAGTTTTTATTATCTATAATAATATCTTCACTATTTACTTTTCCTAATAAAGTTGCTTTTACAGAATGTTTTTTAATTTCTTCTAAAAAAGTAGTATTATTATTTTCGCTAACACTTACTAAAACTCTGCTTTGTGCTTCTCCAAACAAAAAGGCATCTTTTCTTATTGATGTATCGGTTGCAATTTCAAAACCGAAATTTTTATGCATTGCAGATTCTAATAAAGTAATAAATAAACCTCCATCTGCGCAATCGTGTGCTGAAGAGATAATACCTTTTTTAATTAGCTCTTTAATTGAATTTTGCACATCAAATTCTGTATCTAAATTAAAATATGGAGCAGGTGTATTTTTTATTTTATGATACGAATAAACATATTCTGATGAGTTTATATAGTTAACAGATTCTCCAATTAAATAAATTTTATCACCAATGTTTTTAAATGCTAATGAAGTAACTAATTTTTTATCCATTACAATAACCATCAT
>JADYYE010000188.1 GCA_020853815.1 Phycisphaerales bacterium | reverse complement strand
GTCACCGTTGCATCTCTATAAATCTTTGTTATTTTTATGACGATCGAATATCTTCAGAAAACAATTTTAGTCTAATTGAGATATTTATTAATGACTATTCATTAGAGAAAATTGCGCTATCTCGATTTCCACAAGATCCACCTCATCAGACGAAAAACAAAACAAATAGATTTGTTCAATCAATAGTCATTATAAGTTGTTTTTTATGTTTTAACAAACATGAATCATTTAAAGATCCTCTCTTATGTTTGTTTTATTTCTAATCTATACATGATAAAGTGTAAAAAGAAGAACATGATTTACATGTATGTTACGAATTGATTCGAAATATTTCAACTTTCATATAAAAGTTTGATCTTTTATTTAACTTGACCTATCTGATATCGTCTATAAAATACGTTGTTAACTCTATTTTATTTCTTTTACCTTTTGCTATAGCATCATTGCATTTGTCGTGTGCCATATTACAAGAACGTTCATAATGTAACAATGAAACACCATTATCCTTGAGTAGTTTAATTA
The DNA here is from genome assembly GCA_020853815.1 of Phycisphaerales bacterium. GTDB lineage: Bacteria > Planctomycetota > Phycisphaerae > Phycisphaerales > UBA1924 > JABWBC01. The sequence continues at coordinate 761 of JADYYE010000188.1, read as the reverse complement.
CTATAATGAATCCCTTTAAGGATTGTAAAAGACAGCCATCATGATAAAATAGAATACACATAAGATAATGCACTTTGGCTCTTTGTTGAACGGTGATATCTGCCGTTTGAAGTGCCTGTCTGTAAGAATTAAGCGCATCAAAATTTCTGCGAACTCGTTGCGGTACATATGCTTTATTATAATTATAATGAATCATGAAAAGAGTTGATGGTTGAAAATCATTATTATGTAGGTTAGGTGGAAGTTGTTCTATCGATGAATTTTCTATCAATTGAAAACCGTCTATGGCTTTGTTGAATTCTTCAAGTGCTACGGAATCCTCTCCTTTTTCTTTTCGTATTAGACCAATTTTTGCATGTAAACAAGCACATATTTGATTAATCATCTATTTATTTCTTAAGATTTCTCGATGAAAACCATTCTGCTTTATATGTATTACCGATTTTATATTGAATATCGCCTAATGCAATAAGTGTAAAATCATCTCGAGTAAACTCTTGATTCATTTTGTTTAATTTAGTATCGATTTCATTGTGAGGTTTTAAAATAATTCCCCAATATCCTTCTAAATTTTTCTCAATCAAATCAATATTCCAAATGAAACCGATAGAAAATAAAATTCATGTTTTCCAGAAATTTTTTGACTATTTATCAGTGTAAGCAAATGGTTATTGAATTTTATTAAGCAAACAGAATTTAAATAAAACACTTAAGTTGTTTCTTGAAATATGCCCAGGTCAATGATTCCGGAGGACGGATAC
>JADYYE010000008.1 GCA_020853815.1 Phycisphaerales bacterium | reverse complement strand
TCAAGTCAATGCTCATGGCGATGCTCGCTGTGGTCGGCCGCGGCATGCGCTCGATCGAACGCCTCCGCCCAATCCAACACGATGCGGAGCTCATCTCCCTGAACGGCGCCGGGGCGATCCTTGGGCATCGTCGCGGGTTGTCCGTCCGCGCCGAGCACCTCTCGAATCGTCGATGAGATCTGGTCGGCGTGGTGCCCGCCGAAGGGATACCGGTCCATCGTGAAGTGTCGCAGCGCAGCGCGCTTGCCGGCGCCGCGCGTGTGGCAGCTTGCGCAGTACCGCTCGAACACGGGGCGAGCGCGCTCGTACGCCTCCTGTTCGGTGGGCTCCGATGCTGCCAGCCCATGCTCATGCGGAGCTTCCTCTGCTGGCGGCGCGGCGGCCCCTGCGGCGCGCACCATCGGAGGATGATCGTCGCGTCCTTCGCCGGGTCTCGCGTCGGATGACGCACGAGAATCGTGCTGGTGTGGCGCCACGGTAGGCGCCGAGGCGCAGCCGACCAGGAGCAGGATCGCACCTGCGAACGGAAGGCCGCGCTCGGGCCGAGCGAGCCCCCTGCTCATGGCGCCGCAACCTCGAGCTCGCCCATCATCCCGCGCTCAGCGTGCTCGAGGATGTGGCAGTGAAACATCCACGTCCCCGGGTTGTCCTCGAGCCGGACTCGGAACTTCACCGTCTTCTCCGCGGGGATGTTGATCGAGTCTCGCCAGGCGACGACATTCGGGGCCGTCCCATCGACGGAGACGACCTGGAAGCGGAACCCATGAAGGTGAAACGGGTGGTCCATCTCGGTGGTGTTCACGATCGACCACTCCTCGACGGTCTCCAGGGTCGCCGCCAAGGGCGTCACGTCAGGGAAGACCTCGCCGTTGATTGAGAAGACGGGCGCCATGTCGGTCGTGGACGAGCCGTGCCCGGCACCGTGGTCGCCTCCGCCCATTGCCATGGACTCTTCCAGCTTGATCTCACGCTGCAGGGTAGCCGCCGGCAACTCTGCGATCGGCGCAAACGCGGACGGGGTCGCTGGCGTAGCGATCGGCGCGTCGCTGCCATGCTTCATCTGGAAGACGATCGCGTCGGGAAGATCGCCGGTGCCGTGCCCGCGGTCGTAGCGCAGCGACGTCCACTCCATCGTCTCGTTGGCCTCGCCGCCTGCGACAACGAGCACGTCAGCGCGCTCTCCTGGCACGAGAAGTAGCTCGTCGACCTCGCGCGGCGCGGGGAGGAAGCCGCCGTCCGTGCCGATCTGAATCAGGCGGTGGCCAGGGAGCGCGAGCCTGAAGTAGCGCGCGTTGGCCGCGTTGATGAAGCGGAAGCGGTGGAGGCCACCGCGCGCAACCCCCGCGATCGGATGTGCCCAGCCGTTCGCCAGGATCACGTTCCCCTGGCGACCGACCATCGCCTGCATCATCGGGTCGAAGTCGCTCAGCTGCCAGTTCGAGTCGACCAGCACGTCGTCCAGCACGACGGTTCGGTCAGTGGTCGTGGTGGGCTCGGCTGCGTCACGCACGACGAAGGCGCCGTAGAGGCCCCGCTCGACCTGTTCGTCCGAGCGGACGTGCGGGTGGTACCAGAAGGTCCCCGCGTCCGGGACCACGAACTCGTAGGTAAACTCGGCTCCTGCGGCGATGGGCGATTGCACCGCCGGCACGCCATCCATCGCTGCGGGCACGCGCACGCCGTGCCAATGAATCGTGGTCGCCTCCGGCAGGGAGTTCTTGAACCGTACGCGGACGGTGTCACCTGCGCGGGCTTCGATGCGAGGTCCCGGAAGCTGACCGTTGTACGTCCACATCGATACAGTGCGACCGGGCGCGATCTCAATGTCCGAGACCTTCGCCTCGAGCGTGACCTCCACCACGTTGGGCGCGGAATCGAGATCCGGAGCAGCGCTCGGTTCGAACGTTCCTTCGGAGGCGTCCACCTCGATGACCTCGGGGATCATCATTCCGCCGTCCATGCCCCCCATGCCGTCCATGTCCATGCCGCTACACGCGCCCGTGAGCGAGATGACAGCGGTTGCGAGTGCGAAGTGAAGTGGTCGAGTCATCGGTGGGTCTCCTGCTGGGAAGTGGACGCGGGCTCGGATGCTTCCTTCCCGACCGCGCCTTCGAGGTACGCGAACGCAAGCAGCGCTGCGACTGCGATGCCGAGCCACAACAGCCTTCCGCGCCCGTTCGGGCGGCAATCGGGGCAGCTCATCTTGTGGGCCTCATCGCCCGTGTAGGCACCCGGGCCGCCGAGCGTGACAGGGCTAGGTTGCTTTTCCGCCGAACGCCCGGCGAAGCAGACCAGGGACCATGCCAGCGCCGAACCCGATGCCCAGACCAAGGACGCCGGAGTAGCCGATACAAGCACACCCCATCGCTCCGGTGAGGAGCGCGAGCGACGACGCCGATACCCAAAACCAAGGCCCGGCCTTCCGCTGGTTGCCCACGCTCGCGACCGCGAGGCCCGCGACCACCCCGCCCAGGGCGCACGCGGGGACGCACAAGGAGCTGCAACCGTCGGCGCCGCACGCGTGCATGTGGTTGGCGCACAGCGCGAACACCAGAGGCACTATGCCAGCCGCGATTCCAGGGAGCACTGCCTTCTGCGGATCTCGCCCGTACCAGAGCATCGCGGCCCCGACGAAGACCGTCGCCAAACCGAACCAAAGCGTCGAGATCGGACGATGCGCGACGCACGCGGCGACGGCGACGATGACGAGCACCGGCGCCACGCCGAGGAGGGAGCGCCGCAACCGCCCCAGCTCGTAGGCCCACCGCACTCGTCGCTGTAGCTGCGAGAGATCAGTCGAGTCCATAGAGCCTCCTGAACGTCTTCTTGAGCCGGTCCAGAGCACGCTCGCGTCGCTTGCGCAGCGTGGCGCCCGAGACGGACGCGGCCTCGTCCCAGAACGTGGCGATGAGCGTTTCGCGATCGGCCTCCGAGAGCTCGCCGAGCGCGGCGATGGCAGCCGCGGCCAGGTTGCGCTGAACGACCTCATCCTCGAGGTGTTCCCCGGCTCGCTCGTGACCCGCGTCGTCCACCTCTCGCCGACGCCCGCGCTTGCGCGACAAGGTCCTGCATTCCCAGCCAGCGATCGCCATCGCCCACGGCATCGCCGGTCGGTTCTTGTCGTAGTCTGATGCGCGCTCGAGGATCTTCTGCATGGCTTCCTGGGCGGCGTCAGCCGCGTCGGCGTCGTTCTTGAGCAACGTGATGCACAATCGATGAATCGGTCCCCATAGAAGCTCGAACACGCGCGCGAACACGGCACGGTCGCCGTCGGCGAGACGCGCCATGAGGGCGTCGAGGGTGTTCAATTCGGTTCGCATCGTTTGGACTCCCGGATCCCGTCATGAACCCGGGAGTCGGAACGTTACCTCCATGGTGGTCATGAAAGGAGCAGCCGCGCACGACGCAACACCTCTTCCGCCTTGTCGGTGTCACGCGCGATGATCCGCACGCGGAAGCCGGTGCCACCCGATTCGACACGAACCGCTACGTCGTCTACGTCGAAGGCGCAGTCCGGCATGGCTGCAGGCCCGCGCATCTGAGCGATGTGTCGAGCGAGCGTCAGCTGGAGCCACTCCGCGGTGAGGCCGGGCTCGGCTTGAACGAAGACTTCTGCTCCACGAAGTCGAAGGATTGCGCTCCTGCCGATCCGCTCTTCGGCGCGGTAGGGCGTCACCGAGGTGATCCGGTGCGCGCGCAGGAGGCAGTCCTGCGAGGGCGGCGTGCCCGCAAACGAAGTGGACGGCACGGATGCCGCGGCAACGGCGAAAAGCACAGCGAAAACGGGAATGAGCTTGGGGTGGGACATGGTCTGAACTCCTGGGCAGCCACATCGGCCGCCTACCCGTCTAGGCGCCTGGACCGCAGGGCGTGACAGACCCAGTCACTCCACGCCACCCGCTGCTCGGCCCACGTTCCCGCGTGAGCCAGCGCTCGGAGCATGCGCTCGGCCATCGGCTCGGCGCCGTCTACGGCGTCGAGCCGGAGGACGGCCATTTGGAGGTCGGGCGCGAGGAGGAGCAGATCGAGGAGCTGCGTAACCCGAGCCCGCGTGAGTCCCAGCCTGCGCGCCACCGCAGCGCGGTCAGCGACGTCGCCCCGGTCGATGGCCCGCTGCAGGTGGTGCGCGAGGGCGAGCATCTGGGCCACCTTGGCGGGCCTGTGGACGGGCGCGGGCTTCGGTGGCGGCGGCGTCACCGAGAGCACCACGCGGCGCTCCCT
>JADYYE010000007.1 GCA_020853815.1 Phycisphaerales bacterium | reverse complement strand
GTGCCCCTGCTGTCAGGAGACAACATCCACCAGATTGCCGACGGGTGTGACGTGATGGCCGGAGCGATCTGGAACATCTGCGAATCGGCGGCGTTCACCTTCCAGTATTCGCGCAAGTCACGCAGCGCCAGGGCCGTTCGTGTATGAGCACGCAGTTCGCCAAGGGAAATCGGCGGTCCAAGGGCGGGGCTCGCGCCAACTGCGGGCGCAAGGCCGCGCCGGTTGCCCAGGCGAAACGCGACTTCATCGACGGCCTGCTCGCGCAAGCCAAGAAAGCGATGATCGCGTGCCTGAATCACGCGGACCCAACGATCAAGTTTCACGCCGCTCGGTGGGTCCTGGACCAGAAGTTCGGCAAAGCACCCGTGCGGGTGGACATCAAGCACACGCACGACTTCACGCTGGAGCTCCTGAGCGATGACCACGAGGTTGTCAGCATCCAGCAAGAAACGTCCCAGTTGATCGAGGAAGCACATGCAAGCACCACAAGGACCGGACCTGAACAAGCTGCTGGTGGCGACGACGAACGCCCGCAAGGCCGCCGATGAAGCGTGCAACATGCTTGGCGCGTTCATGTATTCGCAGGCGCACCCTCCGTCGCCGATCATGCTCCTAAATCCACAGGCCAACGGGGTTGCGGGCAGACTTCACGCCGGATCGGTCAAGCCGGTCGATCCGTCGCTGATGCACCAGCAACAGCTCCAGGCGCTGTTCCAGCAAGTCCAGATGCAGGTGTCCAACCTGATCGCCATGTCCGAAGAAATCGAGGCGATCGTCACGGGCGGACAGGGCGATGAGCAGCCGGACGAGGACTCGCAAGCCTGAGAGGGGCGATCATGCCCGTCAAGGCCGAACGCTGGGAGCACCCGCTCGAGCATCCTCCGGGATACTCGGTCGAAATCGAACTCCCGCTCAAGGGTGGCAAGACCAGCCGGTTCACGATCCCGATCCCGAAGAAGCCGATGCTCAACCGCCAATGGCGGCGGCGCATGCTGGACGCCGCGCGCGAAAACCCCGAGCGCCAGCACGCCCTGCGCGCCATGTGCGGGGCGGGATTGCCGGGGATGCTCCTGTGGTTCAACCTGTTCTGCTGCACCTACCAGGTCAAGCGCGTGCAGGCGGACGGATCGGAGAAGCCCGTCGGCAGCAAGGATCAGCACCAGCCGTTCATCACTTGGCCCGTGCAGGACGTGGCGATCGCCAAGCTCTACCGCAACATCACCGAGGGCCGGGACCTGGCGATCGACAAATCCCGCGACATGGGCGCGACGTGGGTGATCCTCGCCGTGTTTCTCTGGTTCTGGCTGTTCCGTCCGGGGTCTCACTTCATCGTCATGTCGCGCGCCGCCGAGCTGGTGTTCAAGAAGGGCGACCCCGACACGCTGTTCTGGAAGATGGAATACCTGCTGGAACGGCTCCCGACGTGGATGCGCCCCGACGGATTCGACAAGGAGAAGCAGGTCGCGGAACTGCTGGCGAACCCGGCCAACGGGTCGACCATCGTCGGGCGTTCCACGACGGCCAAGAAGGGCGCAGGCTCGCGCGTGCTGGCCGTCATGTTCGACGAAGCCGGGCTCATCAAGGAGCTGCGGTCTCTGTGGGTCGGGTTCTCGGCGTCCACGTCCTGTAGGATCGTCAACAGCACGCCCCAGGGCCCGTGCTTCTACTCAGACCTGGTTCTCGGCGGCGGGCTCGACCTCATCGAATTGTCGTGGTGGGACCACCCGATCAAGGGACGCGGGCGGCGAAAGACGACGGACAAGCACGGGAAAACCGGAGTAACCAGCCCGTTCTATGAGGCGAAGAAGGCGATCGCCAAAGACCCGCGGGAAATCTCGCAGGAGCTGGACCGCGACCACATGGGCGCCGGACAGGTGTTCTTCGTGCCGACGACTCTGGCGATCCACGCGGCCACCAGCGTTCGCCCGGCGTTCCTCACCGGGGCGATCGAGTTCTCAGGCTCCGGCCTGGAGGATCGTGCGATCAAGGATCGCGTCACGCGGCACTTCGAGTTCTTCGATGACGAGCAATCAGGCCCGTGGAAGCTCTGGCTGGATCTCAAGCGCGACTCGTCCGGGCTCTGGCGCCCGCCCCAGGACCGCATGTACGTCTTCGGCTCTGACGTGGCGCTCGGCACGTCCGCGGCCAACTCCACGATCTGCGTGCTCGACGCCGACACCTGGGAGCAGGTTGGGGAGTTTGCGTCGGGCAACGTGACGCCCGAGCAGTTCTCGCGGCTGATGGCGATCGCCGGATTCTGGTTCGGCGGCCCGCGCGGGTGCGCGTTCATCGGCTGGGAGGCCAACGGCGTCGGAAACCTCGTCACCAAGACGCTGGTGCATCGCCTGCATTACCCGTGGGTCTACTTCCGGGTGGATGACACCGTGCGCGGCGGAAACGTCCAGGGCGATCGCTACGGCTGGAACAGCACCACCCAGGCCAAAATCGACCTCCTGGGCGAGTTCTCCGGCGCGCTGAATCGCTCGGAGTTCATCCCCCGCAGCGAGCGCCTGATCCGCGAATGCCGGTCCTACGTCTGGATGGACGATGGCGGCGTGGGACCGGGCCAGCTTGAGGTCGAGTCGCAGATGGCACGCAAGACGCACGGAGACCGCGTGATTGCCGCGGCGATCGCCAAGAGCATCGCCAAGTTCTCGGGTCGCTGTCGCCCGCCCGGGCGTGTCGCGCCAGTCGGTTCACCGATGGAGATGGCCCAGCGGCACGGGAAGCGGATTGCTTGACCGGCGCGACGGGGCGAATAGTCTACGTCTGGATGGCCGACGCGCGGGACTTCTCGCGTGCCGACGGACATCGATCCCATCAAGCTCAGAGAGCATGTTGACGCCGGGTATCGGCGCATGGCTGGTCTGCGCGCGATGTATCGCCAGGCGCAGCAGGAGTACGCGGGTCGGTTCGCTTTTCAGGACGACGGCAAGAAGCGGCACATCAACCTGGTCAACCGAACCGGATCAACGTTCATCCGCCGCATCGCATCGGGCGCGCCGCTCCACGAGGTTGAGACCGACGATGCGATGCTCCACGGCGAGGCCGCCATGCTGGCGATGTTCCTCGACCGCCAGGCCAAGCAGTCCAAGCGCTGGCTCGCGTCCCGCCTGATGCTGCAGGATGCGTTCCTGGGCCCGCGCGGGATCGTCATGGTCGGGCTCAAGGGCGG
>JADYYE010000006.1 GCA_020853815.1 Phycisphaerales bacterium | reverse complement strand
GGAAAAACCGGAGAGAGGGGGATTCGAACCCCCGGTACGGTTACCCGCACACACGCTTTCCAAGCGTGCTCCTTCAGCCACTCGGACATCTCTCCTGCCGCCGGCAGAGGGTCGGGCCGCAGAGCGGTGGACGACCTCGGCTGGCTGGGGTGTTAAGTTATCCGGTTCGGCGCGGGCGGGCAAGGAATGCGGGGGCGCCGGCGGGCGCGCGGTTGCGGCATCGGCAGGGTCGTCCGAGGGGCTGCCGACAGGGACGGCGCCGGCGGGTGAGCCGGCGGCTGCCACCGATCCGAGGTCTCGGGCCTCACGTCACGATCTCGTCGCGGTCCTTCCCGGTCCTTCGGGTGGTGCGCGGGCCGGGGCGCGATGCTGCCGGAGCGCGGCACTCGACGGTGCTCGCGGGCGAACGGGCGTATCAGGCATCCGCCCCAATCAGTTCTTCGGCGTGTTCGGTCGCCCGTTTCGAGTGCAAGCACGCGCTCGGCGGCCCGGACGCGCAGTTCCCCGGGATTGAAGGGCTCGGTGAGTAAGTCATCTGCGGCGGCTCGGCCGTGCGCGTCGGTGCAGCCTCCCGGATTGGTGAAATCTTAATTCGCCCGATAGTTGGCGGGTTTATCCAGGCGAGGTTCGCGGTTTGAAGACCGCTCCGCACTGGTGGCGGCCATCGATGCGGATTTCGAGCGGCTCGGCGAGGCGGATATGGCGGACATGCGGGGTTTCGGCAACGACGGGCTGGGCGGCCAGCCACGCCCAGTCGACGCGGCCCTGGCGGATGTTGGGATCGACCGTGAAATAGCCCACACCGAGCGAGGTGAGGTTCTGGAAGAAGTGCGTGCCCTGGGAGAGCGTTACACGAAAGTCGGCGAGCGAGGTTTCGACGATCACGCGGGCGCTGGAGATCTGGTCCCAGGACACGGGAATACCCAGCCAGCGGTCCGCGGTGCCCCAGCGTCCGGGGCCGATCATGAGGCTGGGGCGTTTTTCCGCGACGAGCCGCAGGTTGTGCTGGGAGATCTCGGCGGCGATCTCGCGGGTGAGGGCCGAGTCGAAGGTGCGCGGATCGACGTAGAGGATGTCGCCGATGCCGCGGATGCGGCCGTTGCCCAGGGCCCGCTCGCTGAAGCAGACGGTCTGCTGCGGGTCGACGTCGTCGAGGCGGACGCTTTCGTATGCCTCATTGAGGATGATCGGGCGGATCTGGAGAAACCCGAAACTCATGGGTTTGGTGGTCATATCCACCGCGAACTCGATTTCGACGGGGCCGGCGGTGCCTTCCTGGCTCAGATCGAGGAGCAGGCGCAGCACGTCAGCGAGCGGAAAGAGGTTGCTCTTGAGCACATGGGCGAACGTGACCAGTCGGGCGCCGGGGCGTTCGATGCCGTCGTAGAGGGTGTCGTTCTGAGCGGAGTAGACGCCGCCGATGTAGGCCAGCGTGCCATCGCGTTCCGCCTCGTCAAGATCGAGCAGCAGGTGGTTGGCCTCGGCGTTGGCGGTGGGATAGACCTCGGGGCGGCTCGTGTCGAGGGCCCAGAAGTTGCGCTGCGAGTTGGTGAGCAATTCGCGGGTGGTGGCGAACTGCGGCAGAACCTCGGGATGATTTGGGGAAAACATCAGTGCCTGTCCACCCTCGACCACCATTTTGCCGAGGCCCAGGGCGACGCAGGCTACGCCCTCCTCGGGGGCCATATTGCCCGTGGGATAGAAATTGTACGAGCGGGCCACGCCGGAAAACGTCGGATAGAACCGGGTGTCGTGATGGCTGCCGACGAGCTGTTGCAGGATGACGGCCATCTTCTCCTCCTCGACGTGCCGCCCGGTGGCGTCGAGGTAGCGCTTGGCGGCCTGGTGGAAGGTGGAGGCGTACACGCGTTTGATGGCGTCGCCGAGCTGGTCGAGGCGCACCGCCAGATCGGGGTGGTTGTTGGGCAGCATGTGCGTGACGTAGATGCCGGCAAAGGGCTGGCCTTGGGAATCTTCGAGCAGGCTGCTGGAGCGCACCGCGAGCGGATAGCGCACGAAGCGCAGGAAGGCGGCGAGATCGTGGGTGATTTCGCGGGGGAGTTTGGCGGCCAGAAACAACTGGGTGATGCGGTCGTCGGGCACGTCCTCGACCGCAAAACCGCGGAGGCCGTTGTCGTCGAGGAAGCGGTCGAAGACGTCGGTGCCGAGCGATGCGCTGTTGGGCACGAAGATGTCCACGCCGGGGATGCGGTTGCGCAGGTTGTGGTGGCGCATGAGCGCATTGATGAATGCGAGGCCGCGGGCCTTGCCGCCGATCGAGCCGCTGCCGATGCGGGTGAAAGCGTTGACCACGTCGAACTTGGCGGGCGAGAAATCGGTGATGACGCCGGCCTGGTGTTTGTCGCGGAACTCGCCGAGCGAGCTGATGAGGTAGCGGCGGATCGCCTCGAGGTCCGGGAAATCCGTCACCTTGACCGGCTGGATGCGCGCCGCGAGTTCGAACTCGGTGCGGGCCATCAGCCAGTTGCTGAAATGGTTATGCTGGGCGTGGAAGGCGACGGATTCGGCGGGCACGCGGGCGAGGGTTTCCTCGAGGTCGCGCAGGTCGCGGGCGCGGCCGACCTCGAAGCCGTGGGGGTCGCGGAAAATGAAGTCGCCGAAGCCGAGGTTGGAGAGGATGAAGTCGCGCAAATGGCGCAACAGGTTGC
>JADYYE010000005.1 GCA_020853815.1 Phycisphaerales bacterium | reverse complement strand
TTGCAGACACGTCCTCCACACTGGGGGCGGACGGACACTTTGGTGCGCACCAAGGCGGTGGTAAGTGGGCACTAACCGTGGAAGAGCGGGAGTCGGTAATGGGTAATGGGGAATGGGGAGAGGAGAGGCGGCGAATGTAGGACGAGCGCGGCCCTCACCACAGAGGCGCCGAAGCACAGAGGGAACACAGAGAAGAATGGTATGGCAGGAGAAGAGGGAACTCGAAGGGCGCGAAGGTGATCCGCGGCATTCGGCATTCGTGATTCGGCATTCGGAAGAGAGCGGAACGCAGAGGAATCGAAGGAGAGCGGCGGGACGCGGAGAAGAGAGGAATGGGAACGAGATGCGGTTGAACGCAGAGGCCGCGGAGGACGCGGAGGCCGCAGAGGGTGAGAAGAGAAGGGCAAGCAGGGGAGGAGAGAAGGAGAAGAGGAAAAGGGCGGGCACGAGGACGGGGGAGGTTGGGCGGCTATTGGGGCGGGGCACCGTCGTTCTCCGCGATGCGATAGATCTCGCCCGGCTTGGCCGGCTCGACATACGGCCCTTTGGGCTTCGCACCCGGCGGGCGCCCGTACCTCGTCACCGGCGGCTCCTCCTTCAACGCCATGGACACGGGCGGATCAACGGGAGCGTTGGCCAACTGCCGGCTTACGATCTCGTCGTACCGCTCGGCCCTGCGCGTCGCCACCCGGATGTCCCGCTCACGCCCCGTGATCGAGTTCCTCACCGCCCAGAACGCCATGCCGCACTGGCTGAAGAGACACGTGAGGAACACGAGCGAGCAGCCGATCAACGTAATAAACGCAAGCACGATCATAGTATTTAGAAAGAACAGGATCGGGCTCGGCACCCCGGCGATCGACGCCGCCAGCGGGCCCAGCGTGACCGTCGGCACCCCGAACGCCAGCCCCCACGCCGCCACGCGAAGGCGATTGCCAAGCCCCGTATCCCCCGACCAATCCGCGATGTCGGAGAGCTGCACGCACAGGGGCACGAGCCCCAGCGACGCCGCCAGCACGCACAGCCCCGCCAGCGAGTACAGCGCGATCACCCCCTTGGACATCGCGCCCATCATCCCCACCGGCAACGTCCCCGACGCCAGCGCCGCGTTGATGGAGGCCTGATGCACGAACATCGCCGTCGCGCCGACCGCGAAGGTTAGCGGCCAGACCGCCTGCGAAATCCGATTGGCCAGGCGCGTTCGCTTCCATTCCGCGACCATCTCCGCGTACGGCCGAATCGCCGAGCGGCGCGGCTGGGTCACGACGAACACGCCGGCCCACCAGGCGCCCGCGGCGAGCGTTCCCGCGACCATCAGCCACGGCTCGGCGAAGTGCCGCGCCGCGATCGAGAAGCCGATCATCCCCACGCCGCCGAGCATCATGAACAAATACCCGGCGGCCATGCCCTTGAGGTAGGGGATCGGCGCGTCGGTCATGTGGTCGTCGCGGGTCGCGGAGGACTTGGGCGGCGCGATGATCGTGCCGCACTCCGGGCACTTGCCCCCGACGCGCAGGCCGGCCAGGCTGTAGTCGCACTTCAGGCACGTCCAGTCGGGAGGGGCAAGATCACCTTTGTGTGTGCGGGCCATTCGGCACGCCCTCCGAATCAGGCCCCGGTCCGGTGCGGGGCGCGCGGAACAATCGTGGCCCATGATGCAGGGCACACCACAGTGTACCGACGGACAAGAATGCGGTGGCGGGTTTCCCACACCCGGAAAACCGCGGGAAAGATCAGGCCCCGATCGACTCGGGCGGCCCGGGAGCGCGGAGGTAGAGCGAAACCTGCTGGCGGAGTTCGATCATCGCGCCGATCAGCAGGCTGACCGCGACCACGCCGAAGAGGCGCGCGATCACGAGACAGCCGATCGTGGACCCTCCCAGTCTCGAAATCAGCACCGCCGCGGCGAGCAGCATGACCTCGAGCGCGAGGAGCGCGCCGCAGGTTCCCTCGGCGACTCGCGCGATCTTGTTGAGACGCGGGCTGTCGGATCGATACGCAAGAATGTGGACCATCGACGCGGTCGTGGCGGTCAGGCCCGCGAGCCCCAGCCACACGACGCCGCGGGCGATCTCAACGATGTCAGGCCGCCCGAGCCTGAGGACAACAACCAGGATCCACGCGAGCCCGGCGACGGGCGCGAACACGGCAGCGGTGCGTGCGAAGATGCGGCGGAAGCGCTGCGAACGTCCGAGCGTGCCCTTGCGCGCGCCGCGACCGCTCCGCCCCTTGAAGTCAGGCTCCGACAGGAGCCAAACGCCGATCGCAAAGATCACCAGGCACCCGAACGCCAGGATCGAACGCAGGACCTCGGGCCCCTCGCGGCTCTTCCCGAACACAAACGCCGAGAACACGCCGCCGATGGCCATCACGCCCCACGCCGCGAGCATCACCCAGATCAGGAGCGACAGCGACCTGCTGATGCGCCTGAGCGATTCCGGCGGCGAGAGCCTGAGATACGCCGGGCGCAGCGAGGGAGCGATCGCGCTCCCGCACTCGGGGCACGCGCCGTCGCTCATGAGCCCGCGCAGGTTGTAGCCGCAATTCGAACATCCGATGGCGTGCTCGATCGGTCGCGCCCGCGTGAGCGGCTGATAGACCGGGAAGTTGTCGGGGACGCCGGGCACCTTGCCGCATTCGGGGCAGGGCGCGCCGCGCGACAGGCCCACGCGGTCGTACTTGCACCGCGGGCAAGCGAGCGGATCGAGCTCTTGATCGATGGTCGCATCGTCCGGCGCGTGCAACGGGATCAGCGGCGGCCTCTCGGGCGACGGCATGTCGCCCAAGTGCGCGATCTTCACGCCGCAGTTCGGGCAGCGATCCTCGCGCGACAGCCCGGAGATATCCGTGCCGCAGGAAGCGCAGGTGGGTGGCGGGCTCTGTGCGTCGGGTTCGGGCATGCGTGCGAGCTATCGAACGACGGACCAAGACACGCGCCGGATCGTCGGGGCGGCGGATCGTTACGCGCTCACACCGACGGCGGCTTCGACCGCGTTGCGGAAGAACATCGCGCCGGGCGTCGCGCTCGCTTTGAGGCTCGCGGGGAGGCGCGTCCAGTATGGATGGCGCGTCCAATCGAGGTAGCGCTCCGGGTGAGGCATGAGCCCGAAGATGCGCCCCGAGGGATCGCAGATCCCGGCGATCGCGTTCTCCGAGCCGTTGTAGTTGTCGGTGTAGCGCAGCGCGACCTGCCCGGTGCGTTCGAACTCCGCGAGGTCGGCGGGCGTGCGGCAGACGAAGCGTCCCTCGCCGTGGGCCGCGGGGAGCTGGAGCAGATCGGCTCGCTCGCCCGCGTTCTCGCCGACCTCTGACAGGCCGCGTGTCCAGAGGCACGCGCTGGACGACGGCGCCTCGATCCCGACCCAGCGATCCACGAAGCGCCCGCCGGCGTTGTCGGTGAGCGAGCAGCGTTGCTCGGGCGGCTCGGGGGGCCAGCTCTCGCCCGCGCGAGGGCCGGGCAGCAGCCCGCACTGCACCAGCGTCTGGAACCCGTTGCACACGCCGATCATGAGGCACCCGCGGGCGGCGGCGCTCCGCAGGGCGGGGTAGAGCTTCTCGCGGAGTTTCATCGCCATGATCCGCCCGGAGGCGATGTCGTCGCCATAGCTGAATCCGCCGGGGAACCCGATGAGGTCGAAGGCGTCGAGGCGCGACGGCGCGGCGATCAGCGCGTCGACATGCACGAGCTCGACAACGGAGCCCGCCATCTCAAAGGCGCGGCAGAGTTCCGCGTCGCAGTTGGTTCCCGCGGTCCGAATCACCAGCGTCCGAGGCTTCGCGCTCATGGGCAATCGTAATCCGGTCGTGGCCCGGACGGCGGATGGCCTGGCGCTCAACGTCCCCGTGGGCGAAGTAGGGTCCGCCGCGGCGAGCGGAGCAAACGGGATGGGACGGTCGGCGGGGCGCGAAAGGCGCGCGGGGCGTTTGTTGAGCGTCCGGCCTGATGCGGGCTGGCGGCGAAGAGCACGGAGTTCGCGTAGCTGCTACATTTTCGCTCCATGAACCGTCGCGCTTTCACGCTGATCGAGCTTCTGGTTGTCATCGCGATCATCGCGTTGCTGGTCGGAATCCTGCTCCCCGCGCTCGGGGCCGCTCGCCTGTCGGGGCGCACGGCCGCGTGCGGCGCCCGCCTTCAGCAGATGGGCGTGGGCCTGACGATGTACCTCAACGAGTTCCCCGACCGCCTGCCGCAAGCCAAGGGGCATGTGTCGGAGAATCAGGAAGCCGTCATCGGCGCGCTCTTTGCCGGCAAGAAGGGCCAGCTGCCATTTTACGACATCGAGAAGATCGGGGCCGAGCGCCGACCGCTCAACAAGTACCTGGTCTCGCGGGCGATCCCGCCGGACGATTCGACCGGGGTGGTGGAGCTCCCGGAGTTCCAATCACCGGTGGACAAGGGCGCGCAGAACACGGGCATTCCGTACCCGCCCTTCGACAAGACCGATTCGATGTACGATTTGATCGGCGCCAGCTACACCCTGAACGACCATTCGGTGGAGGGGGACGAGAAGGCGACGCTGGTGCCGCAGGGCGGCGGGCGGATGCCCTTCGTCACCCAGCCCGCCAAGACCTGGGTCATCGGAACCCACACGATCTACAACTACCAATCGGACGATAACCGGCGGATGTACTGGTTCAAGCAGGACCAGGTGCAGGCCAACCTTCTGATGCTCGACATGCATGTGAAACTGCGCGTGAACGTTCCGCGGGGTGTGGTGAACACGACCGACGATTACACGTTTCTGCCCTGAGCACGCCACGGCGGCGGCCCGCTCCCCGGAGCAATGCGCGGGCGACGGGCGCGTCGCGCGATCCCCGTCATTCCTTTTTCTCGCGTTTCTTCCTTTGCTCGTCCGAGGTGGTCGAGGGGCGATCCGTTCGGAATCGGAGGGCCTGGTAGCCCACGCCAAGGTGGTCCGGCGTCATCATCCAGCCCCACATGGCGGGCGAGCCGTAGCTCTCGACCGTGGTGGGCGGGTGGAAATGAAACGCGATGGGCACGACCCCTTGTAGTTCCTCGTGGGTGCCGAAGTACTTCCAGGGCCTTTCGATCGGCTGGGCGCGTGAACCTTGCTTGCGCATCTTTTCGAGATCCACGGGCACCCAGTTGAGTGTGGCCTTGGCCTCGTCGTACAAGGCCCATTCGACCCAAGGCCGAAGACCTTCCTTGGCGCCCCTGGCCTTGCCCAGAAAATCCTCTCCTTTGTCGGAGCCCGTTCCGGTGTCCCATCCGATGACCAGGCGTGCCGGGAGTCCCGCGAGCCGGTAGGCCGCAACCAAAGTCGCCGCGATGTCAAAGTCGGACCCGCGCCCGTTCTTGAACGTGACTTCCGGTCCGACGACGCCGATACCCTGCAGTTGGCCGGTGTTCAGAAAGGTGAGGCCCTGTCCGGTCGGTTGCAGGCGTGCCATCATCTGTCCGGCCAGCCACTTCGCGAGCGTCGCGGGCGGGACACCCCTGGGGTTTCCGTTGGTCTGGTCGTTGATCCACTGTTGGAGCGACTCGGTTGAAAAATCGCGTCGGGCCACGCCCGACCCCTGCTCACGGAACATCGCATAGTCGATGAACATCTGCGGCCCGAAGGTCGAGGCCACCACCACGGGCCAGCCGTTCTCGGGCCATTTCACCTTCGTCGCGGACTCCTCGTCGTAGACCGTGTTGTACGACGTTGTCTTGTACGAAACCTCGAAGCTGATCTCTCGACACTCGCCATTCTCCGCCGCGATTTTGACGAGGCTCACGCCGCTCTGGTACGGCTGGCCCGTGATCTGCTTGTCCAGGATCGTGGCCTTCTGCCCGACGATCGGGATGTTCTGAAGTCGGAGGATGGTCTTGAGGGTGCTCCGGTCCGGGACGGCCGACGCGGTGGGCGGGAGCAGCGGAAACACCACCGAGAGCGTGTCAAACTTGAAGCTCCGAGTGTCCGGGAGGTCCGGGTTCCTCGGGTCTGGCAGATCGCTCCGGGACGAACGAACATCCACGTTGACAGTGAACAACCAGTCCCTGGGCTTCTCACGTTTCAGGTACGGTCCCGGCTCGGTGCATTGGACATCGGCGACCTGGATGACCGGACGAGCCGGCGCGTTCGGCGGCGTCGGCGTCTTGGGCCTGGTTCCGGGTTTCATCGCGGGCTTCGCCGGCTGCTTCGCCGGGGCTTTGCCGTCCGACGGCTTGTCCGCGGGTGTGTCCGATGGTTTGGAGTCTCCCGGCGGCTGGTCCTTCGTGTCGCTCGGGTTCTCCGAGGGTGGGCTCGGCTCGGCCGGCTTGGGCCGCTGACGCGGGGCTGGAGCTGGATTGGAATCCTGCGCCAACACCTCCCCACAACCGATGCCCAGAACCAAGGCCAACGAAATCAAGGCACAGAGGCGTCGCATGTCCTGAACACTCCGGCCCCGATCCCTGCTCGGGTCGGGGCTTGTGCGGCATGACAGTCAGACGCATGAGAATACGGCCAAGGTCCGTCCGCGGCTTGGGATTTTCCCATTGGAGACCGCCCGATCGCCCGCCGTACCATCGCGCATGACCAGCCACCTCTTCCCGTCTTCTTCCCGTCCGCTCTTCTCACCCACCGCCGGCGGCGGAGGAACCCGCGTCGAAAAGGACACCATGGGCGAGATGCCCGTCCCCGCCGACGTCCTCTACGGCGCTTCAACGCAGCGCGCCGTCCTCAACTTCCCCGTTTCCGGGCGAATCGTCCCCGAGGGCGTGCTCAGGGCCTACGGCACGCTCAAGGCCGCCTGCGCCCGCATGAACCACAAGCTCGGCCGCCTCGATGACGCACGCACCAAGGCGATCGTCGACGCCTGCGCCGAGATCGAAGCCGGTCTCCCCGAGCGCGGCGGGCTCGCCAAGCACTTCCCCATCGATATCTACCAGACGGGCTCGGGCACCTCCACCAACATGAACGCCAACGAGGTCATCGCCAACCTCACCGCCATCCGATCGGGCAACCCCATCGGCAAGAGCAAGGACCCCGAGTACATCAAGAAGGGCGGCGTCCACCCCAACGACCACGTCAACATGGGCCAGTCGAGCAACGACACCTTCCCCACCTCGATGAACATCGCCGCCGCCGTCGCGATCAAGAACCACCTGCTCCCCGCGGTGCAGGCGATGGCCGCCGAGCTTGAAGCCAAGGCCAAGGCCTGGGACAAGATCGTGAAGATCGGGCGCACGCACCTGGCCGACGCCACGCCCATCCGCCTGGGCCAGGAGTTCAGCGGCTACGCGTCGCAGCTCCGCCACGCCGAGGAACGACTCCAGCGCTCGCTGCTGACGCTCGGCGAACTCGCGCTCGGCGGCACCGCGGTCGGCACGGGCATCAACTGCCACGAGGAGTTCGGCACGCTCGTCGCCGCCGAACTCACCCATCGCACCGGCATCCACTTCCGCGAAGCGACCAACCACTTCGAGGCCCAGCACGCCCGCGATTGCTACGTCGAGGCGTCCGGGCACCTGCGCACACTCGCCGTCAGCCTCACCAAGATCGCCAACGACATCCGCTGGATGGGCTCCGGGCCCCGCTGCGGCATCGGCGAGCTCGTGCTCCCCGCCGTCCAGCCCGGCTCGTCCATCATGCCCGGCAAGGTCAATCCCGTCATCTGCGAATCGCTCATGATGGTCTGCTGCCAGGTGGTGGGCAACGACGCCGCCGTCACCATCGGCGGCCTGGGCGGCATCGGCTCGCTGCTGGACCTCAACGTCGCCATGCCCATGATGGCCGCCAACCTGCTCGATTCGATCGGCCTGCTCGCGAGCGGCTGCAAGACGTTCACGAAGAACCTGCTTCAGACGCACAACGGTGATCCATCCACCGGCCTGCCGCCCTCGCCGGGATTGCAGCCCAACGAGAAACGCTGCGCCGAACTGATCGAGGGCTCGCTGGCGATGTGCACCAGCCTCGTGCCCGTGATCGGCTATGACAAGTCCGCCGCCCTGGCCAAGGACGCCTTCAAGCACGGCAAGACCGTGCGTCAGCTCGCGTACGAAACGGTCGTCGGGCAGAAGGACAACGCCGGCAACATCATCACCCAGGGCGACATCGACAAGTACCTCGATCCGTGGTCCATGACCCTCCCCGGCGGCGAGGGCAGCGCAGGGGGTTGAACGCATCGCGGCGGAAGCCATCGGACGCCGGCCTGAAACGGCGTTCTCGTGAGAGCACGGGTGACCATCTTTGGTCATTCCCGACGCCGTTGATCTCTGCCCGGACGTGTCCGATTCCTTCCGTTCCTGTGGCCTGCAGGAATCCCCCACGCGCGGAACTTCTCGCCGCTCCATCCGACCAACAATAATGTTGGTGAGTGCAAACTTGCGCGCCACGAACCGGCGCGCGGCCAGCACGGGAGAGCGCGTCGGGCCCGACCCAGCGCGCTCCGCCCTTGCTCGGGCCGCCTGGTTCGAAACTGGAGACCTCGGATGCGTCCCCGCCCATTCGATCTGCTGAAGCTCGTGATGCAGGAACCCGGACCTTCACTCGCGGACTCGCTCAGGTCCGGCGTCCAAAGACGCGGATCACAAACGTCGTTCGGCGCTTCGCGCTCGTCCTTCGACGCTCGGCGCTCGCCCTTCGGCGCGGCACCCGCGTTCGAGCATCTTGAACCACGCTCACTCTTCGACACCGCGTTCGCCTCGGTCGGCCTGGGGTTCATCGGCGGGCGGCACAACAACTCTCAGGCCGAGGCCTACATGTCCGAGGGCACGATCTCCGACCTCGGCATCGCCACGGGCACCTGGTCCGTGGCGCGCGACGCAGGCGCGCACCTCGTCGGCGGTCTCCCCTACTCCTCCATCACGCGCCTCGCCGACGGCCGCCTGCTCCGCAACCCCTCGCGCGGGTACAACGGCTCGCCCCGCGAGTTCAACGCGGCCCGCTTCGATTCCGTGTCCGGCTACAACGCGGGCTGGTGGTACGCCGAATACACCAACGGCACGCGCGAGCTCGAATTCACCGTCGAGCAGCCCACCGCCGCGTCGCCCTCGGACCTCTCCGGCACATGGACCTACACGCTCGCGGGCGTCGCGTTCGACGACAACTTCCCCAACAACCCGGACGGCACGGAGGGCGAAGGACGCGGCAGCTCGGGCACCATGACCATCAATGACTCGCTCGTGCGTTTCAATGCCGTCAAGGGGGCTGCCCCGCGCACCAGCACGACCATCACGGGCATGACGATCGCGGGGCGCGCTACCGGCTCGCACGGCGAGTACTTCTACCTCAGCAAGGACAAGAACACGCTGATCTTCGCCGACATGACGCGGGGCGACGAGTTGTTCATCGGCGTCGCGGTGCGCAACGGCTCCGCCGCCGCGCCCCAGGACCTCGTCGGCGCGTACCTCTTCGCCGACGTCGCGACCGACGACTATGCGCTGGCACGCGGTTCGGAGATGGAATCGTCGCAATGGCTCCTCTCGCTCGAATCCGACGGCGATTACAAGGTCTATGACCTCGACGACTACGACTCGGGCGGGCGTCACGTCATCTCGCGCGGCTTCTGGCACGTCTCGGGCGATCGGCTCACGCTTGATGAGGATCGCTCCTCCGGCGAGTTCATCTTTGCGATCGGGCGGAATCGCACCACGCTCCTCCCGCTCCAGTACGACGATGACTATGAGAACGACGGTCCGGCGCTGGGCCTTGGCACGCGCGTCGCCGGCCCCCAGGACACATGGTCCGACGCGCCGCTGAGCTTCACCTCCGGCACGCCCGACAACTTCGGCCGCCCCACGCTCTATCAGCTCGGCGCGGACGGCACATGGGCGGGCGTCGACCTCGTCCGCGCTTCGGGCTCGCCCTCGATCACCGGCAACCTCGTCTCGTGGTACGACACCAAGGACGGGCGTCACCACGCCGTGGGACTGGCGAGCGGCGGCGTGATCGAGTTCATCGGCTCGTCGCGCTCGCGATGGACCTTCCGCAACCTCACCAGCGACGTCGCGGGCGCGGCCGCGATCGCGCGCGGCCTGTCGATGATGACCTCGCCCGATGGCACGGTGTCGATCGTCGGCCTCGCGGCCAACGGCAGCGTCGTGCGCTACTGGCAATCCGGGGATCAGGACGCAACGGGCCGCCCCGGCTGGAACTTCGAGAACATCAGCACCGCGGACCTCGCGCCGAACGGGCAAACCACGCCCGCCTTCGTCGGCGGCCTCACCGCCTACGCCACGCGATGGAACGGCCTGAACATCGCGGGCATCGATTCATCCGGCAACGTCTGGAGCGTGTGGTGGGCCCCGGGCCGCGCCGCGTGGTCGGTCAGCAACCTCACGCAAACGCTCGGCGGCGTGCCGGTCCGCGGCGGGCTCACGGTCTACCTCACCAGCTGGGATGGCATCAACATCGCCGGGCTCGACGACCACGGGCACATGCAGGTTACCTGGTGGGTGCCCAGCTTCGCCGGCACATGGAAGCAGGACAACCTCACCGTCACCATCAACGCCCCCGCCCTCCGCGCCGGCTCCATCACCAGCTATGTCTCGACGTGGGACGGCTTAAACGTCGTCGGCATCGACGACACCACCGGGAAAACCTGCGTCTACTGGTGGTCGCCCACCAACGTCGGCGTCGGCTGGCAGGCCACCATCCTCTCCGACATCGCGGAGGGCGGGAACGGCATGACACTCCCCGTCAACGAACTCCGCGGCGTCGCCAGCAGCGACGGCGGGCTCTCCGTCATGGGCGTCAACAACTCCGGCGAACTCGTGCGCTACTACTGGAAACAAGAGTTCTTCGGCAGCTGGCGCGCGCAGAACGTCACGCAGATCGCCGTGCGGCTGTGAAGCGAGGCAGCGAGGCAGCGAGGCAGCGAGACAGCGAGACAGCGAGACAGCGAGACAGGCCAATCGTCAAAGCATGGACAGGCTCAGGTCAAGTGAATAGGTCTCGACTTCGCCACTTCGCCACTTCGCCACTTCGCCACTTCGTCTCTTCGTCTCTTCCTCACACGGCCGGCGTGATCACACCGCGGCATTCGCCGAATCCGATCCGGCGGTATCCCTCGCGCTCGCACCAGCCGCGGAAGATCACCTCATCACCGTCGGCCAGGAACGTGCGTGTCTCGCCCGTCGGCAGTTCGATCGCCCTGCGCGCGAGCGGCTTTTTGTCCGGGCCGAACCCCTGCCATGTGAGTTCGAGCAGGCACCCGCGCGACGAGGCCTCGCGCCCTGAGATCGTGCCGCTGCCGAGCAGGTCGCCCGGCTCGAGATTGCACCCGTTGCTCGCGTGGTGCGTGAGCATCTGCGCAAACGACCAGAACATCGACCCAAAGTCGCCGATGCTGAGACGAACGGCTGGCAAGCCGCGCGTCGCCATCTCGCGCGAGCGCAGCAGCACCTCCAGCCTGATGTCGAACCCGCCGCTCCTGGCGTCGTCCTCGTCGCGCAGATACTCGAGCGGCGTGGGATCGCCCTGCGTTCGTTCGTACCCGCGCGCTCGGAACGGCTCGAGCGCCTCCAGCGTCACGATCGAGGGCGACAGCGTCGTCGCGAAGTTCTTCGCGAGGAAGGGCCCGAGCGGCTGGTACTCCCACTTCTGAATGTCGCGCGCCGACCAGTCGTTCAGCAGGCACAGGCCCGCGATGTGCGAGCGGGCTTCCTTGATGTCGATCGGCTCTCCCAGGCGGTTGCCCGGCGCGACGAACGCGCCGATCTCGAGCTCGTAATCGAGCATCTTGCACGGGCCGAACGAGGGCGCCGCGCCGGGCTCGCTCTCGAGCGGAGACTGCTGCCCGCGCGGGCGCCTGATCTCCGTGCCGCTGACGACGATCGACGACGACCGCCCGTGATATCCGATGGGCACGTGCTTGTAGTTCGGGAGGAGGGGATTGTCGGGGCGGAACATCGAGCCGACGTTGGTCGCGTGATGCACCGACGCGTAGAAGTCGGTGTAATTGCCGATGTGCATCGCGGGCACGAACTTGACCTCGCGGGCCGGCATCAGCGCTTTCTGACGGATCCGTTTGAGTTGCTGACCCATTTGGGTGTCGGCGCGGAGGAACCACTGCAGGAGCCCGCGCGCCTTGGTCATCATTCCCGGGATGCTCGCGACCAGCGCCCAGTTCATCGACCCCAGCACGTACGCGATGTCCTCGTGCTCCTCGCGGTTGAACGCGTTGGCCTCCAGGAGCGCGCCGATGTCCAGCACCTGGTCGCCGATCAGGACGCCGATGTGCTCGTGCGTGTGCTCGCCGTGCGAAATCTCAAAGGCGCAGAGCGGCAGATTCTGGATGGGAAAGTCGGTCGCCGGGTCGTTGGCGGACTCAACCCAGCTCTGGATGCTCGCGTCGTGGGTGGCGTTGATGGGCATGGCGGAGGGTATGACCGTGCGGCCGTTGGCGTGACGCGGCGGTCACCGCCGGCGGCATGCAAGGCGTCTGCTCTCGTTTGATGCGGCATCCTGCCCACGCCACCATCACGCCCGTGTAACCACGATTCGCGTGCCGAACATCCCCCGCCGCTCGCGACGTACCATCTGGTGTGAGCCACGCCGAACCCGGCAAACCCGCGATTTCCGATCCGGCCCAGACCCGTCGCATCGCGACGTCGACCGACCGCCGGGCCATCCGAGCCCGCGCGCTGTCGCTCGCCGGGCGCTGGCTCTCGGGCGCGGCTCTTGTCGCGATCGCGCTGGTGCTCGCGTGGAAGTTTGTTGCCTCGCCGTGGCTTCGCGCGATCGGGTGGTGGTGGCTGGTCGCGGCTCCGATGCTCATCGCGGCGGCGCCCGGCGCATTCGCGCTGGCACGACCGGTGCGGCCACGCCGCGGCGCGATGACGCTTGACGAGAACCTCGCGCTCAAGGATCGTCTGACATCCGCGATCGACCTGCACGATCGAACGCCGCCGGGCGTCGACGCCTCGTTCGCGGAGCTTGCGGTGCGCCGGGCCGAGGAAATGGCCCGCGCGGTGAGGCCGGACGACGCCGTACCGATCCGCGTCGATCGCGCGTGGGCGGTGTGGCCGTCGCTGGTGGTGCTGGCGATCGGCGCGGGAGTGTTCGTGCGCGCGCGTCCGCCCTCGGTGGTCGTTGTGCCGCAGGTGACGAAAGAGGAAGCCAAGCAGGCCAGCGAGCAGGTGCGCGCCGCCGCGAAGGTGATCGAGACGATCAAGAGCGAGCCGGCGCTCGCCAGCCCCGACGTGCAGCGCCAGCTCGACGCGATCGCCGAAGTCGAGCGCGAGCTGGCCGCAGGCCAGACGCTCCCCGCGGACGCACGAACGCAATCCGCCAAGGCGCTCGAGCGGCTCGCGCAGTCGCTCAAGGACAACGCCGACCGCGAGCTCTCGGCCCAGGATGCGCTGCGCGATTCGCTGCTCTCGGCCGGACGGGCCAAGGACGCCGGCACGCCCGATGCGAGCAGCAACGGGTCGTCCGAACTGGCCGGGGCGCTCAAGCGGGGCGATCTTGCGGCGGCCCAGGACGCGGCGCGAGAGCTCTTGGAACGCATGCCCTCCATGTCGGCGGACGAGCGTGCGGCCCTCGCAAAGGAACTGCGCGATCTCTCGAGCCAGATGGCCAAGCAGGACGCCGCAAACCCGGGTGATTCAGGAAGCAATGCAAGCAGCGGCGGCACGCGTGATCACGACGGGGACGCCGCGAAGAACGATCAAGACAACATACGAGACAACTCGCGCGAAGCGGATTCAGCAAGAGCGGACGAGCCGTCGACGCAGGGCGTGCCGAACACCGCCGATCTCAAGAGCAACCAGCCGAAAGGCACGGAGCCCGCCAACTCCGAGACGCCAACCGGCACCGACAACAAGCCCGAAAACGCAAAGCCCGACGCCAGCACGCCGGATCAGTCGACGCGCAACGAGACCACGCCTGAAGATTCGAAGCAGGATGCACAGAATCCCGCGCCGACGAGCGGGCAGTCCACGCCGACTGGCAAGAAGGCGGACTCCGCGAAGCCTGATCCATCGGCGAAGCCGGCGCTGCCCAGCGGAACGCCGAGTGAGAAAACTGACACCAAGCAGACGGATGCGGGTGAGCGCAAGCCGCAGAACGAGCAGGAGCCAAAGGACAAGCCCAAGCCCTCGACCGCCGAGCAGCGCAAGGAGCAATTGCGCCGGGCGATGGAGGACGCGGCACGCGACCTCGCCGATCCCGACAAGCCCCGCGACACCGATCGGCGCGAGGGAGAATCGCAGCGCCAGCCCGGACAATTCAGCGATCAATCGCGCGAGAACAGGCCGAGCGAAAGCAAGTCGAGCGAAAACAAGTCGAACGAGAGCAAGCCCGGCGAAGGAGCATCCGGCGACAAGAACAATCGCGAAGGCACACCGCGGAGATCGGATTCGCCGCAGAAGCAGCCGACGCCCGCTGATCGCGCGAACGACTCACAGCGTCCACCAACGACAGAAAGCAGGCCCGAGCCGCGCCCCGACGCTCGGGGAGAGAGGACGAACGAGCCGAACGTCGCAGATCATGGCGAGCAGAAGTCGGACTCCCAAGCCGGCGAAGCAAACGAGCCGGATGCGACCAAGCCTGAGGCCAGCAAGACAGATGCGGGCAAGCCGGACGAATCACCGCATGGCGAGAAGTCGCCGCGGCCGGACTCGCCCGGTCTGCAGAAGCTTGCCGACACGCTGCGCGACGCGGAGGAAGCGCAGAAGAACGCCTCGCGCGATTCGAAGCTCGCGGATCGTCTGCGTGAGCAGGCGATGAAGACGCTCGAGGATGCGTCGCCCGAGCAGATCGAGAAGGCCGCGGAGGCGGCCCGCGAGTTGGCCAAGCGTGCGCCCAAGCCCGATCCGAACTCGGTCTCGCCGGAAACGACTCGCAGGATGCTGGAGCAGGCCGAGCAGTTGATGAAGAACGCGACGCCCGAGCAGAAGCAGAAGCTGCAACAGCTCGCGCGGAAGATGGCCGAGGGAATGCCGGACAACAACAACAACAAGGACGAGGGCGAGAACACGGGCGACCGCAAGAACGGCCAAGAGCAATCGCAGGATGCGGCACGCCGAGCGGCCGAACAGTTCATGAAGAACGCATCGCCCGAGGAGAAGAAGCAACTCCAGGATTTGGCCCGGTCGCTTGGGCTGGATCGCCCGAACCCGCGCGGGCCAAGAGATGGGCCGGGAGATCAGGCGGGCGACGGGCCGGGGCGCGATCGTGGGTCGCCGCGTGCGTTCGGAGACGCGGAAGAGAAGACGGTTGACATGCGCGACCGCTCGAAGGGCGAGGCGCCGACGCCCGACGATCGCGTGATTTCTGATTGGTTCGATCCATCGGGCAAACCTGGCGAACGTGCGGCGTCAGGCCGCTCTGGCTCGGGCGCGGAGGTCGTGCGTCGCGCGGCACAGGGCGCGGAGCGATCGATCGAGCAGCAGGTGGTGCCGCCGCAGCAGGGCGACTACGTCCGCCGGGTCTTCCGGCGCTACCTGCAGCGCACGCAGGGCGTGACGCCGACACCGAGCGCGCCGGCGACATCTCCCGCGACTCCCGATGCGCCGGATGCGCCGAGGAAGTAGCGGTCCTCCCCGCGTCGAAAAGCAGCGAGCGTGAGGAGGCGCCGGGCGAGGCGCGCGGCCGGCACGTTGGCCACGTCACCCGGAGCCCGGTCCCGGCAGATTTATTCACTTGTCAAAGACGCCGGGGTTGCTCCTCGGGCAATCTCGACCGAGGCCTGGCCCAGGTGAGGGCGCGGGCAACACACGCGCTCTCCACAAGAGGGGGCGGACGGACACTCTGGTGCGCACAGATGCGGTGATAAGCAGGCACTAGCCACTCGGCACTGGGCACTCGGAAATGCAGGAAAGCAAGGCCGCGGAACGGGTTGCGCGAGGGGAGAGATCGCGCGAAGATATTTTTCGGAAATCTGGAAGAAGGCGAAAAAGACGGACACTTTGGTGCGCACAGACGCGGTGATAAGCGAGCACTAACCGGAAACGACTCGGCGCGCTGCGCATGACAGATGGCAGATGGCACGGGTTGTCACGGCGTGCCGATGCCGGAGGAATCTGCGATCCGCCCGGGCTCGGTGCGCACCGCGGGTTTCTCGCCGCTTGGCTTCCACGCGAGCAGCCGGGTTTGGCGTTTGGCCTCGGGGTGTGACGCGCCGTCCCAGGTGGCCTGGTAGAGAACTTCGACGCCGGCATCGCGGAGGATCGAGGCCAGGCGCTCGTGGCTCATGGGGTTGGGGTGCATCTGGTCGCGGTAGTCCATGAGGTCGACGAGCAGCCAGACCAGGCCGCCGGGCACGAGCAGGCGCGACATCTCGCGCATCGCGAGCGTGGGGTCCTCGACGTGGTCGAGGCAATTCTCGCAGATGACCAGGTCGGCGCTGGCCCGCGCCAGCGGGATCCGCTCGGCGGGCGCGGCGACATGAACGACGCGCGAGGCCCGCGCGGGAACCAGGCCCGCGCTGACATACGCGTCGGCCAGCGGATCGACCGCGATCGCCCGCTTCACGCTGAGCAGCGACACACCGGGGAAAGGGCCGCCGCCGACCTCGACGACCGATCGATCGCGCATCCAGGAAGCAAGGGCCGCGGAGCTTTCGAGGCGGAGCGTCCACGCGAGTTCGCCCAGGCGCTGCCGCTGGTAGAAGGTCCATCGATCGTCGAAATCGCGGCGTTTGTCGGAGCCCGGGGTGGCGGCATCGTCGACCCAGAACGAAAGCTCGCCGCGGAGCTTGCGGGTCAGGCGATCATCGACACGCCCGTCGGCGGCGACCGCGTGCCCATTGATTCCGCCGCGCCACGCGACGGGAGATTCGAGCGAATTCGGCGCTGCCCCACCGCTGGCGGCGCGATCGGCGGCAATTCGGGCGATCGCGTCGAGCCGTTGGGAGATGGTCTCGAAGGCATCACGCGCGGGCAAGGGCGTTCTCCGGGTAGGCAAGAGTGGTCGGCTCGGTCGCGGGCAAGGGCATAGGCAAGACGCACTCAGAGCGTCACCGCTCCGTCACCGCTCATGGCCCCGTCGCAGAGCACCGAAGTCGAAACAAACCTGGGTGACACGGCGATCGCACGGACCTGAATTCTGGTCCGTGCCACGGAGGAAACGTCCATCACGGCTTGCGGAGCAGGCCGCGGAACTCGCCGTAGGCGTTGGGGTGGCTCTTGTGGTCGTTGACGCGGTGGCGGACGATCTCAAAGCCGTGCTGCTTCAAGAGCGCGGTGAGCGACTGCTCGCTGAAGGGGTTGGGGTGCATGTGGTCGCGGTATTCCATGAGATCGACGAGTAGCCAGAACAGGCCGCCCGGCGCGAGGACGCGCTTGACCTCGGCGACGACGGCGCCGGGATCGTCGACGTGATCGAGGCAGTTCTCGGCGACCATGATGTCAAAGGAGTTGCCGGGAAGGGGAATGCGCTCGGCGGCGGAGGCGAGGAGCACGAGCTTGTCGCAGTGGCCGCGTTTGGGCAGGAGGTCCTCGGCGACGTAGGCGTCCACCAGCGGGTCGACGGCGATGCCTCGCCTCCACTGCAGAAGCGAGATGGAGGGATACGGCCCGGGGCCGATCTCGATTGCGGAACGCGAGGCGGCCCAGACCTCGAGATCGGCCCAGGTGGCAAGGCCCAGGAACTCTCGGAGCTCTTCGAGGCGGCCGCGTTGCCACCCGCCGTAGATGTCCTCGTACGGGCCGTGGAAGGCGCTGATCGGGTCGTGCTTGATGGAATGATGCCAGAACGCGAGCTCGTCGCGGTACTTCACGGTCATCGCGGGGGATTCGTTGCCGGCGGCGTCAACGGCCTTACCACCCACCCCTCCGCGCCAGATCGCGCCGACGGAGGAATGGTGGGCGGCCTGCAAAGGCGTGGAAACGATGCGTTCGATGTGGTCAAGCTTGGCAGCCAGTTCGCTCGTCTGCGACTCGAGCTTGGTTTTCAGCTCGACCATCTGGGGCTCGACAGCCTTCGACAGCATGTGTTTGACGCGGCGCTTCAGAGCTTGCATCAAGGGCACCGACCTTTCTCTTCCGTGGCGGGCTCGACCGCGTGGCAAAGTCGCGGGCTGGGCCCCGGACCAAGGGTAGGCGGTTCCGAACCGACATCGGACCGGCACGAATGCGGGGAGTCGTCTATCATTTTCGATGGGTCGCGGGCCGGGCGCGAGGCCACGCGAGGAGGATGATCGCCGCCCATGTCGAGCCTGAGCAACAATCTGCCCGACCCGAACGAGCCCCGCCCGCCGCTGGCGTTTGATCGGCGGCTAATTCAGCTCAAGCGCCGCCTGGTGCGCGAGGCGACCATGGCGATCGGGATGCTCGAGACGGCCCTCGACGCGTTGTGGCGGCTGGACCGCCAGTCGGCCAAGGAAGTGACGCGGCTGGACGACCGCATCGATCGGGAGGAAGTCTCGATCGAGGCGGAGTGCAACTCGATCCTGGCGCTGCACCATGTCTTTGCCCGCGATTTTCGGGTGGTAACGTTTATCCTGCGGGTCAACGCGGACATCGAGCGGGTGGCGGACCACGCGTGCTCGATCGCGAAGATCGTGCGGAAGATCCAGGGCGACGCCGTGCCGAACTGGCCGACGTCGCTCCGCGAGCTGGGCGATCGGGTGCCGATGATGTGCCACGACCTGATGCGGGCCGTGCTTGACGAAAACGTCGGGGCGGCCCGCGAACTGGTGCAGGCCGACGAGACCATCGACCAATTGGATAAGAGGCTGTTCGACGAGACGATCGATCACATGCTGCTTTCGCCGACGCGGCGGGAGCAGCTGGCCAATGGGCTCTTGATCTACCGGGCCGGGCGCGAGCTGGAACGGATCGGCGACCTGATGACGAATGTGGCCGAGGACATCGTGTACCTGGCGACGGGAGACATCATCCGCCACGTTGAGAAGCAGCAGCGGAGACGCAGCCGCCAGGCGTAGGCAGGGCCGAAGCGGTCAAGTGGTCCATCGGTCTGTCGGCCATTTGGCGATGGACCCAATTGGCGATGAGCAAGCACCTCGCCGCCGGTGCGGTGGTCTTGGGCCGGCCGACACCCCACCACGCTCGATTCCCGAATCCCGATGCTCGGGGCTTCCCCACCTGACTTGCGATCTCGTGATGACGCGTCCTGCACTCCGCAAGCACAAAGCTCCCCGAGTTCGCGGCCTTGCGACCCTATGAGTCTCAAAAACAACAACACCCACGCGTGAACGTGGGTGCTGCGCCGGAACTTCCGGGTATATCAAGAAACAGTCGGGGCCGCTTGGCGTGGTGTTACCACCACGCTATCCGAGTCGCCGAAGCGACGACGGGCGAGGATGCATTGACAAACATGGTGAAGATCTCTCTTCGCACCTCTGATCGATCTTTCGATCGACTGGACCGGATCAGGTCCGCGAGGGGCACGCCATGTCTAAGGAAATCCCTTAGAAAGGAGGTGATCCAGCCGCAGGTTCTCCTACGGCTACCTTGTTACGACTTCGTCCCAGTCACCGATCTTGCCGTAGACACCACTGAAATATGGCGGCTTCGG
>JADYYE010000187.1 GCA_020853815.1 Phycisphaerales bacterium | reverse complement strand
GTGACAGTCACTTTGAAAGTGACTGTCACCTGAATTATGGGGAAAATAGTTTGTTATACTTTCTAAACTTATGATTGAGAACAAGACGCCAAACTTCCATATCCGCGATGTACCCATCTACGGCGACGCGATCCTCGCGCCCATGGACGGGTATTCCGACTGGCCCTTCCGCTCGATCTGCCGCGAACTTGGCTCGGCGATGAGTTACACCGAGTTCATCAAGGTCGAAAAAATTCTCAGCAAATCCAAGCAGCCTGCCAAGCGGATGTACTTCACCGAACCGGAGCGTCCGATCACATTTCAAATCTACGGCGAAGACCCGGACCTCATCCTGCAAGCCGCGCTAAAGATCCAGGAGAACGATCCCGATGTGATAGACCTCAACATGGGCTGTCCCGCCAAGACGATTGCAGACCGCGGCGCGGGCGTGGGCATGATGCCTTCTCCTTTAAGGATCGCGCGGACATTTCGCAAACTCGTCAAGCATGTGCGCGTGCCGGTCACGGGCAAGATCCGCCTCGGCTGGGATCGAAACAAGAACTACAAACTCATCGCCCGCATTATCGAAGAGGAAGGCGGCTCATTGGTGGCAGTGCATGGGCGGACAAAAGAACAACGTTATGCAGGCAACGCCGATTGGGACGCGATTGCCGAAGTCAAATCGCTGGTCAAGATTCCCGTCATTGGCAGCGGCGACATCAAAACTGTCGCCGATATTGACCGCCTCAAACAACATTCAAACGTGGACGCGGTCATGATCGGGCGCGGCGCGATCCCCAACCCGTGGATATTTTCCCGTCTCGACCGCGACCAGGTCCCGCCGGAGATGGTCAAGGAAACCATCCGCAAACATCTTGCAAGAAGTGTCGAGTTTTATGGCGACGAAGACGGCTCGCGTCTCTTCCGCAAGAACGCCGTCCAATACGTGATGATGAATCACCTCACCCGCGACGAACGCCGCGAGATTTTGCGCTCGCGCCCGTCCGCCGAATTTCTGGAATTGCTCGAAAAGATTTACGACTCGCCTGCGATGGCGGAAATCTGATTTCATTCCTCTTTCGGAGTAAAATACAAACAGGAGTTCGATGATGAAAAATCTGCCACGAATTACTTTTGACCCCAACATCATGGGTGGAAAGCCTTGTATTCGAGGGATGCGCGTCACGGTCGGTACGATCGTTGGTCTCGTCGCGTCGGGTCATGCTAATTCTGATATCCTCAAAGCATACCCCTATCTTGAAGAAGCGGATATTCGCGAAGCATTGGCATACGCCGCATGGCGGGTCGAAGAAATTGAACTGCCGTTGGCTTTGTAATGAAAATCCTGCTCGATATGAATCTATCTCCCGATTGGGTGGGACTTCTCGAACAGGGCGGGTGGGAAACCGTTCACTGGTCTGAAATAGGCGACATTCATGCGCCGGACCACGCCATTATGAGTTGGGCGCAAACCAATGGATATGTCGTCTTTACACATGATCTTGATTTTGGAATTCTGCTGGCAACAACACAGGCAAAAGGTCCAAGCGTTATTCAAATAAGAACCCAGGATGTTTTTCCTCAAACGATTGGCAACAAGATCATGCAAATATTCCGGCAGTATGAAGACGCGCTTGAAAAAGGCGCATTGATTACTGTGGATGAAGATAAGTCGCGAGTACGAATTTTACCTTTCTAACCCCTCATGCTTCTCGACCTCCCCCTCATTCTCGAAACCCGGCGCAACCATGCGCTCGAACATGCCACCATCCATTTGCTCGCGCATAAACATCCGGGCAAACGCATGGCGGGCCATTCCAACCCGACCGGCTTTTTTCTGCTCGGCGACCTGACGGCGCAGGAAATCTGGGAATCTGCAACCGAAGCGCATACGCGACTCAATTCCGGTGAAAGCGGATTGGCGGTCCACCCGGGCTGCGGGACCAATCTCGCCACCACCGCGCTTCTTGCCGGGACCTTCGCCTGGATGCCGCTACGGGGAACGAAGTCTACGCTGTGGCGGATTCTGCTCATCCCGTTCGCCTTGCTCTTTGCCATCGCAGGTTACCAACTCAGCAAGCC
>JADYYE010000186.1 GCA_020853815.1 Phycisphaerales bacterium | reverse complement strand
GAGCAGCAGTACGGGCTGTACCCACCGCAGTCGGGCTCGGAAAGTACGGGCCGTTTTTCCCAGCAAACTGGTCGCCAACAACAAGGGGAGCGTACCTAAACCGAACAAGATCATAAACGCGGCGCCTTCGACGCCCTCGGTAGTCGAAATAGCGCCCGCCAACGCGGCATACACCAGGCCGCAGGGCAGTAGCCCGTTAAGCGCGCCCAATGAAAAGGAAGCCGAATGCGATTGACGACGAAGGGTGCGGCCTATTTGGGTTTGCACCCATTCGAAAAAACGATTCATTCCCGGCAAAGCGCGCACAATTTGCTCAAAACGCCAGGTTGCCAACGCCATTACGATCATGACGCCGCCGCCGGCGATCGATATGATTTTTTGAAATCCGGCCACGGCAAATCCCTTACCGACATAGCCGAAAAACAGCCCCAACGCCGCGTAAATCAAGATGCGGCCGGCATGGTATGTCGCCGAACGCGTCAGGGTATCCTGCCAGGTTTTACCGGGCGGATTAACGGCCAATAACAGCGGGCCACACATGCCCGCGCAGTGCAAACTACCCGCCAATCCGACTAAAAATGGCGTAAAAAAACCGGTTGCATCCGCAAAAAAATTCATCGATTGATCATCACCGAATTTTCGGAAAAATACGGCGTCCCTGCAGATTCCCAATCCAGTTCGAAATGCCAGAGGCCAGAGGCAAACTTTTCGATCGGTATGTCAATGCTGTTGATGCCGGAAACTTCGAGCAGTTGGTCGTCTTTGGTCGTTTGAGAACGGAAGCATTTAATTTGACCTTTATCGACTTTCATATCGCCGGGCCAGGCCACATTGACATGGTCATCCACGACGCGTACGGTGGGTTGAGCGCTCAAAGCCGCGGCGTTTTGCTTTTTTTTCATGTGCGCCTCGTAATGGATATCGAGGTCGTAATATTTGTCGCTCACCATTTGAGGCGGGTGCTTGGTAGTAGCCACCACCAAAGAAATCATAGAAACGGCAAAAACGATAAAAAACATAGAGATGCCGGTACCCCAGTTAAATTTCATACGTTCAAAAGTTTAGTATGGAAGCAAAGATACGACG
>JADYYE010000004.1 GCA_020853815.1 Phycisphaerales bacterium | reverse complement strand
TGAAGTTCGTCGACCTCGAACTGGACCAGACGATCCGCGAGGAAGACGCCGGCGGCGGGCGCAAGGCGCTGACGGTCATCGAGCACAAGGGCGATCTGCACCCGCAGATCAACATCATCGACGAGACCGGCAACATCCTCGACTTCCACTACCTGCCCGCCAAGGCGCGTATCGAAGTCAAGGACGGGCAGGGGATCGACGCGGGCCAGATGCTCGCACGTCAGCCGCGTGCGGCCGCGGGCTCGCAGGACATCGTCGGTGGTCTCCCGCGCGTCACGGAGATCTTCGAGGCGCGCAAGCCCAAGGACCCGGCCGTCATGGCCGAGATCACGGGCACCGTCGAGATCCTCACCGAGAAGCGCCGCGGGAGCAAGATCACGATCCGCGTCAAGGCCGACGGCGGCATCGAGAAGGACCACCATGTCCCGGCGGACAAGACGCTCTTGGTCCACACGGGCGACTTCGTGCAGGCGGGTGATCCCTTGACCGAAGGCCCGCTGGTCCCGCACGACATCCTGCGGATCAAGGGCGAGGAGGCCCTGTGGGCCTACATGCTCGACGAGGTGCAGAACGTGTACCGCGCCCAGGGTGT
Source organism: Phycisphaerales bacterium (assembly GCA_020853815.1). GTDB lineage: Bacteria > Planctomycetota > Phycisphaerae > Phycisphaerales > UBA1924 > JABWBC01. Next base: position 42,405 of record JADYYE010000004.1, on the reverse strand, counting down.
GGGTATCAACGACAAGCACATCGAGCTGATCCTCAGCCAGATGCTCCGCAAGGTGAAGATCGAGAGCCCGGGCGACACCGACCTGCTCCCGCAGGAAGTGGTCGACAAGCTGGTCTTCCGCCAGAAGAACCGCCAGATCGAGCAGATGGTCCGCATCAGCGATTCGGGCGGCACCGATCTTCCGGTCGGCGCGCTGGTGACCAAGCAGGAAGTCCGCGAGGCCAACGCCAAGGCCGAGGCGATGGGCAAGGACGGCGCCAAGGCCAAGCGGGCCAAGCCCGCGACCGGGCGCACGCTGCTCCTTGGCATCACCAAGGGCGCGCTCATGAGCGAGTCGTTCCTCTCGGGCGCGTCATTCCAGGAGAGCACCAAGGTGCTGACCGAAGCGTCGCTCCGCGGCGCCGAGGACACGCTGGTGGGCCTCAAGGAGAACGTTCTGCTCGGGCACCTCATCCCGGCGGGCACGGGCTTCCGTCCCTACCAGGACATCAAGGTGCGCTACCTCGTCGAGGCCCCGGTCGACGATTTCGACGAAGAGGAAATGCTGGCGGAAGCGACCGCGGCGGCCGAGGCGCTGGGCGCGGATCGCAACGACGTGCTGGGCATCCCGCACGTCGAGGTGCGCGACGTGAACCCCACGCCGTCGCAGCCCATGCAGAACTGATGGGCGAGTTGACCGGGTGATCAAATCCGAGATTCACGAAGGGCCGGGCGAAAGCTCGGCCTTTTTTCATGGAAGAGGTGGCGCCGAGACAAAGAGACGACGTGAAGAGGAGAAGTGGTTGGGTCGCAAAGCGGCAAGCTGAAAAGGTGAAGTCGCGGCAAAGCGCTTCACCGCGAGTGCCGCGAGGCAGAAGCTCTGAACGCCTCTTCTCTGTCTCGCTGTTTCGCTTCTTAGGCCGGCTTGGGCGCTGAAGGCGAGTTCGCGTCGGGCTTGACCTCGGCCGCCTGTGGGCTCTTGCACATGCGCTCAAGCTCGCGCGGGGACATGACGGGGAAGGTGGTGCGCCCCGTGGCGAGCATGGCCTGGATGTAGGGGACGCACAGGCCGCACGACGAGCCGCAGCCCGTGGTGTCGAGGAGCGCCTCGAACCCGAGCGACTCCTCGGCCGCGATATCGCGGAGTTCCTCGAACGGGATTTGCCTGCACACACAGCGATCGATCGGCATTCGGGCGCCCCATGTCGTTCGTGGAGACTCCACGATACTACAACATCTATCGACGCCAGGCACGCCAATCTGGAACGTACCAAGGATCGTTTTCAGCGCTCAGTGATCCAATGCGGAAAAGCGGATCAACAAGCGCGTTTGCCCCGTGCACGAAGACCCGCGCCGAGCCATCGGCAGTCGCACCGATAGAGGAAATCCCCGAGTGGCGGAACGATGTGGTGGGGCTCGGATTTTCGACCCACGAATCCTCTGAAAAAATGCGCGGCGGGTCGAGCAATGCGCAGTTGCGCAGCTTGCCCGCGACAACCACCATCGCGTCCGAAAACACCAGAAGCTTTGACGGGTGCGCGATGTCGCCCACGCGCTTCCACGCGCGGAAGCCGATCGTCTCGCCCCAGCCGGGTGTCTTCGCGGGCGAGAGGTAGTACCCGTTGTAGCCGTAGGTGCTGGTGGGCGACGATGAGCCGCCCTGCGGTCGATAGCTCTCCCAAGGCTGGGCGGCACATTCGAGCACCGATCGCGGCGCGAGCGTCGCGTCGAGATACGGCGCGAGAAACCCGCGAGCGTAGTCGGTCGGCGCGGGTGCCTCGGCGTAGCTTCCCCACCAGAAGACCTGCGGCCCGTCGCCGATGTCCTCGGCGCTCCAGTACGCCAGCGGCATGGCCCGCTCGCGGCTGGCGTTGGCGTAAAGATTCCACGCCGTGATGAGCTGACGCTGATTTGACAGGCACGAGGCCGAGCGGGCGGCGTCTCGCGCCCCGCGCAGCCCGGGCATGAGCAGCGAGATCAGGACCGCGATGATGGCGATGGAGACGAGCAGCTCGATGAGCGTGAAGGCGCGGGGCGACATGGCACATCGGCCCATCGGCGCATGCCCACATGAACACATGTGCGCCGGGCCGCGTGAAGGCCGGGATTGGCGTGCGGAGCAGATCATGGGCGGTGCGAGGCCATGTCGTCCTGTTCATCGGCGCGGAGGACGCGGAGGAGTTCATCGTGGTCGAGCGCGTTGATCGCGCCGTCGCGGTTGACATCGCGACCGCCGCGTCCTTGCTCCCACCAGTGCAAGTCCTCGGTGTCGGCTACGCCGTCGGCGTTGACGTCGGTGTGCGCCGGCGCGGGGCCGAGGGCTTGCAACCCGGCCGCGCCGATGCTGTAAAGACTGCCGGTATCGAGCGCGGGCGCGCTGCCGACTCCCGCTCGCTGGGCCGCGATGAACCCGGGCTGGGCGTTGCCAACGCCGGTGGGCAGCTTGGTGATGTCGATGGCATAGAGGTCGGTGCAGGGTGAATACGAACTGCCGCCGGTGGGCGTCGCGCCGATGAAGAGGATGTTCTGCTTCGAGGCCAGCGCGGGCTGATGGGTCCAGCCGCCCATGACGGTGAACTCGCCGAGTTCGATCTGCCCGTTGTGGTTGGAGTCGGTCCAGGTGTTGAGCGCGGAGTCCCACAGGCGCTCGCTCCAAGTTTGATGGTCGGCAAAGAGCTGAAGCGTGGGGAGCGTGCCGTAGCCCTTGAGCCCTCCCGAGAGCGCGATGCGCCCATCGGGGAGCACGATCGGCGTGGCGCCGGTGCGGTTGCACGCGACCGACCAGCGGAGTTCGCCGGTGCTCGCGTCGAGCTTGACGAGGTTCGCCGACTCGCGGCCGCCGGTGAAGGCGTACGACGCCGCGAGCACGAACGCGCCGTGATCGCCCGGGTCCCGCGCCGTCGGCTGATGCACCGCGGGTGCGGCGAAGAAGCCCTCGTCGATCACGTTGTCGAACGACCAGAGCGGCGCGGGGCCCGCGACCACGTCGAAGCAGAGGATCGAGCCGGGCGCAAAGCCCGGATCGCCCATCGTGCCGACGTACGCGCGGCCCCGGTGGTACGCGACCGTGTCGCCTGAGGCGAATCCGAGCGGGTAGGTCCACACGATCGTGCCGGGCTGGCGCGGGTTGAACGCGCCGTCGAAGGCGTCGATGTTGACGCACACGAGGCGCGCGTTGCCCGCGAAGCCGTCGTACTCGGTGATGAGCACGCGGTCGCGCATGAGCAGATCGGTGGTGACGGCGGGCGAGGCGTTGACGACCGGGGCCGCCAGCGCCAGCGACCACTTGAGGGCGCCGGTCGCGAGGTCGAACGACGCCAGCGTGGCGCCCGTCGCGACGATCGCGGCGTTGTGCTCAAGGTCCAGCGTGGGCGACGCCCACGAATCGAGCGTGGGCGACGTGATCGGGGCCGCCCAGGCAATCGCGCCGGTGCGCCGATCGACCGCATAGAGAGAGAACTGCTTGGCCGCGAGCTGAATGGAACCGATCGCGAGCACATGCGAAGGCGAGACGACGGGCGTGGACTGCCCGACAAACGTGATCGCGCGACCGAGCGAGTCTTGCGACACAGTCCAGAGTGGGGCAGCGAGCACGCCCGCGCCCGGCGCGAGCGAACCGGCGTTGGTGGAGGAGCGCGACGCGTCGCCCGCGAAGTGCGCCCACGATTGGGCGAGAGCGGTGGGGGAGAGGCACGCCGCTGTGCCAAGCGTGCCGAGTGCGACGAGACGCGAGCGGTGAGTGCTCATGCCCGAACTCCCGACGAGCCCGAGCGCCGCACAGCCCGGGGTTCAGGGCAAATCCGCGTGGCGCGAGCGCTGCCGAGCAATCCAACCGCGACAAGCGTGAGCAAGCCCGGCGCGGGGATTGGCGACACGTCGACGAACGCGTCGATCTCCGGCGTGCCGCCCGCGCCGCTGGGATTGCTGACGCGCACGAACGAGATCGAATCGAGGCCGACGCTGGAGAGGTCGACGCCGAGCCCGCCGCCCGCGCCGTTGTACGCCGCGACGATTTCCGCGAAGGTCTTGCCGCTGGCGTCGAACGACGGATCGACCGGGCGCGTGAAGTCGGAATCGATCGAGCCGGGCGTGTCGGAGTACGGCGTGGCGAGGTCGAGGTATCCGAGCGTGGGGAAGCCCGCGTCGGCGGCGAGGAGCGGGATGGTGTGCCAGGCCCGGCCGTCGGCGGAGACTTCGATCACGCCGCCCTCGCCCGCGAATCCGCCCACGAGCCCGCTCGGCCAATCCGCGTCGTAATAGAAGCTGTTGCCGAAGATGAGGAGGTCGACTCCGAACGGATTGGCGGCGTCGTTGGTGACGGGTTCGTCGAAGGCGACCGTGATCTGCCCGCCGGTCCCGAGCGACACGATGTCCCCGGGCTCGAAAGGCGGGCTGAACGGCGTGACGGCCGAGGGAAAGCCGAAGGAAGCGCCCGTGAAGCGCGTAGGGCTTCCGAGCGCCGACGATGCGAGGTGATAGCCGTCGCTTCCACCCGTGCCGGCGCTGAACGAAATCACACGATCGGCCCAGGGATCAGAAGCGAACGCGTTCGAAGCCTTGGGGCCGACGAGCGACAGCGCGATGCCGACGAAGCACGCACAACCAGCCATTGAGATGTGGAGCACAACGAGCCCTTCCGCACGCGGCGCGCGTGCGACCCGTCCCGAATCGCGCGGGACGACCCCCGTGGTGAACGACGGGCCCGTCGGAGCGGTATGGCGAAAGGCGAGGGACCGACGCCGGGGGCGGACGCGGCCTCGCCGGTCGCCCCATCTCGCGAGGGCAGCCAGCGCCCGAGCGCACGCCCGGGGGTCGTGGTCGGTCTTCCGGCTCGGGGCTCGGCGTGATCGGCCTTCCCGACGCACTCGCGGCGTCAGTGGCGCCCGGCACAGGGCCGGACCCGGGCATTTCGCCCGTCGTTCACGCGTCGGCACCCCTTACGGCGGCGCGTCCGCGGCGGGTTGGATCGCAGGGCGATCGTCACCGCACTTCCCGTTTCAGCCGCGGCAAACCCGCGGCACCAACGACAAGGCCAGCGTATCGCGGCGGCGGCGCGTGTCAAGCGCGCGCCGTTAGTCCTTGGGATACAGCCAAGCCGCGGACGCGGCGCGGGGTGCAACTCCATCGAGCACGGCGAACTCGTAGCCCTCGTGCATCGACGCCGCACCGAACACGCCGTCCTTGCGGAGCGCATAGAGCGTGACGTTGAACGTGGGGCGGCCCTTGGCGTCGCGGAGGTGCGACAGGCGCGTGCGATCAGCGATCTTCTTGAGCGTGAACAAGCACGCGTCGGTGGGCGAATCCCCGGCCTCCATGCGCTGCACGATCGTGTGCGCGCCGCACACCTGCAGCACCGATTCGCCGCGGCCCGTCGCGCCCGCCGAGCCGACCGAGTTGTCGGTGTAGAGGCCCGCGCCGACGACGGGCGAATCGCCGACGCGGCCCGCGATCTTGTAGGACAGGCCGCTGGTGCTGGTGCACGAGGCGAGGTTGCCTGCGGCGTCGACCGCCGAGACATGAATCGTGCCGTAGGTGAAAGGGACTTTGGGTGGGGGGGCATCGGGCGCGAGCATCTCGGGGGCTGTCAATCCGTGTGGGGTGCGTCCGGCCCATCGCGCGGTGCCGAAGGACGACGCGGCCTGGTCGGGCGCGATCCACCCGTCGCGCTCGCTGAGGTTTGCCTTCCAATCGAGCCATGCCTTGCGGGCGCGATCGGTGAGGAGGTTCTCGTCGGGGAAGCCCAGGAGCGCGGCGAACTTGCGGGCGCCCTCGCCGACGAGCAGCGAATGATCCGTGCGGCGCATGACCTCGAGCGCGACGCGTGCGGCGTGGCGCACGCCGCGCAGGCCCGCGACCGCCCCCGAGCGGTGTGAAACGCCTTCCATCACGGCGGCGTCGAGCTCGACCACGCAGTCCTCGTTGGGCAGGCCGCCATACCCGACTGACATCTCGTCGGGATCGTCCTCGACGAGCGCGATGCCGTCGACGATCGCGTCGAGGAGCGGCGTGTTGCCTTGGAGGCGTTGTGCGGCGTGGGCGATCGCGGGGATCGCGTTCCAGCTTCCGATCATCACGGGAAGTCGCGGCGTGCAGGTGGGCGTGGTCATGCCCAATCGTGGGCGGGATGGACCCGAAAGTCACGTCCCGTTCTTGGCGCTCGGGAGCGCCGGGCGGACCTCGATGGTGCGCGAGAAGGAAAACGGGCGGGCGTAGACGTTCATGGGGAGCGTGGGCGAGCCCAGGGCGTCGTAGGTGACACGCTGGTCGGGTTGGCCCACGAAGAACCAGCCCCGGGCCTCGATGGTGATCGTGCCCGGCTTCTCGGTGCGTTGCGAGTGCGCGAACACGGCGCGATCGAGGCCGAATAAGGAGGTCGCCACGGGTCGCTCCCAGCGCGACTGGGCGACCTCGCGCCCGTCGATTGATACGCCGCAGAGCAGGACCTGCGGCTCGTCGGCGACGCCGGTCCAACCGGCCGAGAAGCGCCCGATGATGTCGATGGGGATGCGCTCGCCGGCCTCGACGGACTCTGGCGTGATGAGCCTGGCGTCGAAGAGTTCGGCGAGCCAGCGCGTCGCGAGATCGGAGGGAAGCGTGGCGGAGTTGGCGCGCGACTGGATGTAGACCGCGAGGGCCGAGGGGAGCGAGCCGTCGCGGGCGCGCCGGTTGAGGAGCGTCACAAGGAGTTGGCGATCGGCCTGCGGCGAGAGCGAGCGCCGACCGAGCTCGCGCCATTCTTCTTGCAGGTCGCCCCACGAGAGCACGCCGACCTGCCGGATGAGGAGCCAGTCGGGCGTCTGCGCGAGCAACTGGCGCGTGGCGAAGGTGCGTGCCCACATGCCGAGCATCGCGAGGGCAAGGAGCGCGGCGCCGATCACGAGGCGCGGGTGATGGGTGATGAGCCGGCCGCGGACGCGCCGCCCGAAATGCCGCCAGGGCTTGCCGCACTCGCCGCAGTAGGGGAGGAGTCGCGAGTCTTCCGCCGCGACGGCGTGTCCGCACGAGGCGCAGTACAGCGCCCCGCCCCGGCGCACCGGCCAGCCGTGCCCGAGGAACGCGGCGCCCGCGGCCATGGCGGCGAAGAAGAGCAGCCCGGGAAACGCGATGAAAAGACCCGTGAGGAAGTCCGGCGCGGGGCGGATCTCAAGGATGCCATAAAACGTGCCCAGGCCGAGCACGAAAGCGGCGACGAGATCACCAATGAGGGCGGGACGACGCATCGGGCACCGAGAGACACTACGAGCGGAAAGACCGGCGGGTTTGCACGCCATGCACGGCGGCCGCGAATGGGCGGAATTGCGGTGGGTACCCATGAAAGCCGCCCGGTATCGGGCTCGGCCCACCGGTCATATACTTGCCGACGATTCTGACCCGCTCGAACGCCGTACAGGAGGTGCCCCGTGCGAGCCGACATCCGGTACAACAACATCCTCGACAGCGACGAGGCCCGACTGGCGCAGGCCGAGGCGGACCGCGCCCCCTCGCAGCACGCCGCGGACATCAACGCCGACAAGTTCTATATCACGCAGCAGTACTGGAAGTACACGCGCGACAACCACGACGTGTGGCACGACATGTACGTCAAGCGATGGAGCGTGCTCGAGCAGCAGGTGTCGCGCCAGTTCATCGAGGGGATGAAGATCCTCCGCCTGTCGCCCGACCGCATCCCGCTGCTCGATGACCTCGTGCTCGATCGCGACATCGAGATCGCCGGGGGCGTGAAGATCGCCAAGGGCACGAAGCTCGACGGCATCAACAAGTTCCTGCACGCGCAGAGCAACTGGGCGAGCTACGGCGTGCCGGGCTATCTGCCCGCCAAGGCGTTCTTCGCGTGCCTGGCGCAGCGCGAGTTCCCGACGACCGTTCTGATCAGGCCGCGCGAGGTGATGGACTATCTCCCCGAGCCCGACATCATCCACGACGTCTTCGGGCACGTGCCGCTCCACACGCTCCGCGTCTTTGCGGACTTCCTGCAGACCTACGGCAAGGCGGCGCTCCTGTGCGACGACGAGGCTCACGTCAAGCGCCTGGGGCGGCTCTTCTGGTTCACCGTCGAGTTCGGGTTGATCCGCGAGGACGGGCGCGTGAAGGTCTATGGGAGCGGCCTGGTCAGCAGCCACGCGGAGAGCGCGTATTCGCTGTCGGGCGAGTGGGAGAAGAAGGGTCGCGAGGTGAGCGATTGCAAGGCCCGCCCCGTGCCGGTGTACCGTCCGTTTGATCTTGAGCGTGTGTGCGAGACAGACTTTGAGATCGACCACTTTCAGCCGGTGTATTACGTGCTCGAGAGCTTCGAGCAACTGCGCGACGCGATGAACGAGTACGCGGAGCGCGTGATCGGCGAGGCGGGGCTGGCCAAGGCGGCGGGGCGGTAACAGGCGGCGCGAGACGGGTCCAATGACGGGAGTGATGCGGCGTGCTAATCCAGCAGCTTGACTCCGTGGTGTCGGCTATGTCGAGCGACGGGAGCGTCGGAACGGAGCTCCATCCGACAGTGGAGTGCGCGCTGAAGGCCGCGCTGCTATGCGGTGAGACGATTGACTTCCTGCAGCCGCATTATCTGGACAACGGCTATCTGCTCGAGGCGTTGGCCGCCAATCCACAGTTCTACGACGTGCTGCTTCTCTCCGACACACGGTTTTGCTTGTGGGGCAAGGATTACGACCTGCTGAAGCAAGCGGTTGAACTGTGCTCCACGTCCCCTTCGAGATTGGACGATGCGGCGTGGTGGATTGGTCTTTCGTTGGCCGGTCGTATGGCGCCGATGACGACGGACCGTAGAGGTACGCGCGTTAACTCGTGGGCGACGTCCGCATGGGTCGTCAATCCAGAGGTGTTTGCGCATGCGCTCCAATCGGCGGCTCAACGACGGCTTGCCGGGGAAGCGGTCGATGTTGAGGACGAACTCCGAAGGCGAGAGGGTTGTCTTCGGGACGCAGCGTCGGGGCGGCGCCTGCGGGGGCTGCATCGATTCGGGCGTCTGATCATTGAGAAGAAGATGGGGTCCGAGGCGCCGGGCCTGAAGTCCAAGGGGAGGCGATCGATTCCGGAGTGGTTCAAGGAGGATCGGGTGGTGAAGGCCAAGTCGCCCCAAGGTTCTCTTTCGCAGCGTTTGCGAGATCAGATTGAGCAGCTGAGGGGCGGGTTGGAGCACGATCGAGAGGTCGCGGAGCTGATGGACGGGGTACTCCGGAGCCTTATGGGCTCCGGCGATCCGCGTTCGATTGATTCGAGGTCCGCGTGGATAGTGATGCTGGGCGGATTGGTCTCCGATCGGCCGGACTTGGTGTGGGTAGCGGGCTCGGTGGTGAACACTCAGTATCACGATGTGCTCAGGAGCTCCGGCGAGTGTGATGCGATCTGGGCGACCGAGTCGCACACTTCCGTCCCCTTCGACGCTGAGATCGCGATGATCGACCGAGCCGAAGCGATGAACGAGGCGTCGCTGGGCGACGCGCCCACGGGGCTTCGGCTGGGGCCGCCTCGCGAGCGTGACTCTGTCGGGCTGCAGCGCGTCGGCTGGCACAATCTCGCCGCGCTCCTCTCGGATGAGGGTGCCGGCGATTACTGGAAGCACGTCGCCGAGCATCGCCGCGAAGTACGGCTGGGAAGGCTCGATGAGGCGATGAGTGCCCGGCGAAGAGTGATCGATGCGGCCATGGATGGGTTGGGGATTGAAGTCGGAGTTCGCGCGTACCAGGACGCGACCGGCAAGGGTGATGTGATCGAAACGGCCCTGGAGTTCGGAGAGCCGATTGCAGGACTTGCGATCGAGGTGGCTCCGACGGTTCTGGCTTTGATTGGCGCGCCGACGGCCTCTCAGATGGCGGAGTCCGCCGATCTCCTCGTCGACGCGCTCGATGCCGGCCATCACATCAAGACATTCGCGTTGGAAGGGACGAAGATCGGGTTGCAGATGGCGGTGAATCGACGCGCGGCAGGATCGTCGCTGACGCGCCCAGACTCGATGCGTGGTGCGATTTTTCAGGACATCGAGAGACATGGCGTTCCGCTTTGATGAGGTGTCGCGATGGCGGATAAGGTCCGGTACAGTCAACTCCAACAATCCGAGCCCGAACTCTTTACGCGCATGAGCACGGACGGCATTCGTCTTCTCACGGGCGAGCGGGAGGTGGACGAGGCGGAGGCGGCGAAGGCGAGCCAGCTCGCCAAAGTCGGGCTTCCTGCAGCATGGGCAAGCACGGGAGTGGTTTCAGAGGATCAGTATTTCTTGTTTCTACGCGATGCGGTTCAATTCTCGAACGGCAAGCTCGGAACCTATGTTCGAATGGTGTCAAGGCCACCGGGGGTGATGGGGGCGGCGGCATTGTGCGTTCGCGCCGGCGAGGTCTTTCTCGTGCGCCAATTCCGTCACGCGACGCGATGCTGGCATGAGGAGGTCCCGCGCGGATTCGGGGAAGCGGGAGAATCGTGCGAGCAGACGGCGCGCCGAGAAATCGAGGAAGAGTTGGGGATTCGCGTCGCGCACCTGAAGTCGCTCGGTCTCCTGCATCCAAATTCGGGGATTCTGTCCGAAACGGTCGCGCTGTTTCTGGCCGAGATGACTGAAACGGCGACGGGCGCGCCGCCGGAGCATGAGGTCGTGCGAGTATCTCTGGCGAGCTTCGAGGCGAAGATCAAGGACGCGACGTTGACAGACGCGTTCACTCTGGCGGTGTTCGCCCGCGCTCGCTCCGCGGGGATGTTGTAGACTGCGAGAAGATCGGTGCCGCACCGGCGTTGGCGAAGACGACCGACCTGGTGCTGCCGGAGTGTGCGGCATGAGTGATGCTGGAGAGCTTGGAGTGAGCCCGCTCCCTGACGCGGCCCAAGCAAGCGCCGCGCGGTTCCTTGATCGCGATGTTTCGTGCGTGCGCTGTTCATACAACCTGCGCGGCCTGCCCGCGAGCGGCAACTGTCCCGAATGCGGCGAGCCGATCGCCAACTCGATCAAGGGCTTCATGCTCCAGGACGCTTCCGCGGAGTACCGCGGCAAGCTGACGCTGGGTTTGTCGCTGGTGCTCAACGGCATCCTGCTCCTGGTCGTCGTCATGATCGGGTCGGTCTTTCTCGGATTTGTCGCGGGATCGGCCGCGTGGCCGAAGCTCATCGCGAGCGGCGTCGGCTTCCTGGTCGGCTGCATGATGCTGCTGGGCTATTGGAACTACACCGAGCCGGACCCCGGCTATGTGATCTTTGAGCAGCCTTCAAGCGCACGCAACATCGTGAGGATCGCGGTGGCGGTCGGCGCGGCGGTATCGCTGGCGCAGTTCGTGCTCGGGTTCTTCGTGGCGGACCTGGCGGGCGGGAGCGTGGTCTCGGCCGTAGAAATCGTGGTTCTATGGCTGATCCCCGTGGCCTCGTTTGTTATCTGGGTCGTTCAGTTCCTGGGCGTCATGAACTACACCGCGTGGGTGGGCGGGCGCGTGCCCGACGACTTCATCGTGCGTCGCGCCAGGACGTACCGCTGGCTCCTCCCGGTCATCTATGTGGTCGGAGCGATCGTCATCATCGGCCCGCTGATCGCGCTGGTCATGTACTGGAACCTGCTCGATCGCCTGCGCAAGCACCTCAGGTCGATCGAGGCGACGGGAGTGCCGGCGGACCTGCCGAAGAGAATGGGGTAACGTGCGGCCGAAGGGCGAGCCACACGCACCGCGAGAGGCGGGCGAGCTGCTCGGAGCGGCGCGCTTCGACCCGGACCTTCCTCGCGGACTCGTCAGGTCCGGCGTCCAAAGGCGTTGAAAACAGAGCGATTCGTTCGCGTATGGCACGCGGTGCGCGGATCGGCGTGCTCGCTGGACGCAGCATCACACACCGAGCGGGACCGCCGGGCCGCCAAGGCGACGCGGGCACGACCTGGTGCTACTTCGCGGCTTCCTCGCTCTTCTCCGTCAGATTCATGGTCCGCAGCATGAACTCATAGTTCATCCGCTGGTACTGACGCCCGCCGATGCCGTGACGCCAGCCCGGGTACATCGCCATCTCGAACTGCTTGCCCGCGTCCTGCAGCGCCTTGGCGAGCTTCCACGAGTTGGCCGGGTGTACGTTGTCGTCCAGCGTGCCATGCACCAGCATCAGCTTTCCGACCAGATTCCCCGCGGCCTTCACGACCGAGGTCTTGTCGTAGCCGTCGGGGTTCTCCTGCGGCGTGAGCATGTATCGCTCGGTGTAGATCGTGTCGTACTCGCGCCAATCGGTGGGCGGGCCGCCCGCGATGGCGGCGGAGAAGAGCGTGCTGTGCGTGAGGGCGTACGCGCCGATGAACCCGCCGTAGCTGAAGCCGCTGATCCCGACGCGCGAAGGATCGGCGTAGGGCTTGGACGTGATCCAGCGGACCGCGTCCTCGAGGTCCTTGAGCTCGGGCACGCCGAGCTGCTTGTAGCAGGCCCAGGCCGAGACCGCCCCCTTGCCGCTGGCGGAGCGCGGATCGACGCCGAACATGATGAAGCCGTCGTGCGCGTAGACATGCTGGCCCACGCGCCCGCCGCCCCATGTGTCGCTGACCGTCGGCGCGTGCGGGCCGGCATAGGTCGTGATCCACACGGGGTACTTCTTCGCCGGGTCAAAATCGGGCGGATAGACGAGGTATCCCTCGAGGACGAAGCCGTCCGCCGCGGGGATCTGCACGAGCTCCGACTTGCCGAGCTTGAACTCCTCGATCGCGTAGACGGGGTTGGTGTCGAGCGTGCGGACGAGCGAACCGTCGGTCGCGGAGCGGAGCGCGACCTTGCCCGGCGAGTTGAAGCTCGACCAGTTGTCGACGAACAGTGTGCCGCCGGGGTTGAGGCTGGTGCTGTGCGAGCCGGGCTCGGTCGTGAGGCGGGTTGGCGTGCCCGCGGGCGAGAGCGGCGTGCGATAGAAGTTCGACGCGATGTGCGAGTCTTTCGTGCCGTTGAAGAAGACGACGTTGTTCTTTTCGTCGACCTTGACGACGGAGCGGACCTCGTACTCGCCGGTGGTGACGGGGCCCTTGAGCGTGCCGTCCTTGGTGTAGTGGTAGAGGTGTCGCCAGCCGGAGCGTTCGGATTGCCAGAGGAACGAGCCGTCGGAGAGGAAGGCCGGATCGGCGAGGAACTCGACCCAGGCCTGTGTGGTCTCGCGGAAGAGTCGGGCGGGCTTGCCGCCGTTGGGTGAGACGGCCACGCAGTCCATCCAGGTCTGATAGCGGTTCTGGATTCCGGCAAAGACGCTGGAGGAATCGGGCCACCACGCGACGCCTGCGATCAGCATGTTCTGGGCGTCGTAGTCGGAGAGATCGGCAAACACGGGCGTGCCACCCGCGACGCGGACGATGCCGAGCTTCACCTGCGGGTTTGCCTCGCCCACGCGCGGGTAGCGGACGCGCTCGACGCGCTGCTTCTGGGGCAGGTCGTCGACCAGCGTGTACTCGGGCACCATCGACGCGTCGGTGCGATAGAACGCCAGCCGCGTCGAATCGGGGCTCCACCAATAGCCCTTCCAGCTCCGGTTGAAGAGCTCCTCGAAATAGACCCAGTCGTGCTTGCCGTTGCGGAGGAGGTCGTTGCCGTCGGTCGTGAGGCGGCGTTCGGCGCCCGTGACCGTGTCGACGACGTAGAGATCAAAGTTGCGGACAAACGCGACGAACTTTCCGTCGGGGCTGAACTCGCTCAACTCCTCAGGCTCCGGGGTGCTGGTGAGGCGGAGGGCGAGCGAGCCGTCGAGCCTGGCGTAGTAGAGGTCGTTGTCGCGCTCGAAGAGCGCGCCGGTCCGCCCCGCGTCGGTGCGGAGGAACGGCGTGCGGGCCAGTTCTCCCGCGCCCTTCTCGCCCAGCGACGGGAGCGTGGCGAGGGCCTTGACGATCGCCTCGTTGTCGAAGGTGAGCTTCTCGGCGCGCCCGGTCTTGGCGTTGACCTTGAACCATCCGCCGTTGCGGTTCACGCGCCACGTTTCGTCGTCGATCCACGCGCCGCCGCCGCTCGGGCTGCCGTTCAGGTTCACGCCGCGATCGCTCTCGTTGACGCGCTTGTAGCTGAGCGACTCTTGGACGAAGGACTCGTCGCGCAGCGGGCGGATCGAGGTGGTGTGCAGGTGGGTGCTGAAGGGGACGCGCAGGACGGGGAAGTCCTGCCCGAGCGCGAGCTGGTCGTCAAAGAAGTTCCAGGTGACCAGGCCGTCGTCCGACGCGGGCTCGAGCAGGATCGAGACAAGGTGCCCGAGCTTCTGCCCGGCGCGCACGACGATCGAGCCGGCCGGGATCATCCGCGACTCGGAGCGCCGCTCGGCGTCGACGCGAGCCGTGTTGTGCTTCTGGAATTCCTGGGGCGAACGGGCCATCTGCGTGACCTTGCACGCCTCGATGTCGAGCTCGATGTCCTCTCGAAGCTCCTCGACCTCGATACCGTGACGCTGCAGGGTCTCGACCGCGTTCTTGAGCCCCGAGACCAGCGGCTGCGGGATGATGTAGGCGTAGGCCCGCGGCACGAGCATGTCCGCCTCGCCGCGGTTCCACACCTCGACGTCGTAGTCCTTCTTCTCGCCGGTCGACACCGTCTTCCCGTCGCGCGCCTCCTCAACAAAGCCGGCGGCCTTCATGGTCTCCGGCGCCTTGGCGGCCTTGGATCGCACCGACAACTGCTGCGCGGGGCTCGGGTCCTTGGGCGGGTTGCGCCCAAGATCGATCGTGCGCCGATCCGCGTCCGCGAGCAGCTTCCTGATCTGCTCCTTGTTGCCCGACGCAAACTCGAGGCACGCGCGGACAAAGTCGCGCGTTCCCAGCACGCGCTCCTTGTACGACGAGTACGAGTAGCCCTCGGAGAGGATCGAAACCCGCCCGCGCAGGCCCACGTAGTTGGTCGTGAAACGCGGCTGGAGCGGGAAGCTCTCCCAGCGCGTGTGCTCCTTGCTGAAATCGCCGTAGTAAAAGGTCTTGAGACCCGTCTTCGCCTCGAGGTCTTTGGACACGCCGGGGAACATCGTGTCGCGCACGTACTCGATCAGGGCCTGATCGCCCGCGGGATGACGCGGGCCTTCATAGGTGACGCCGTACTGGTGATACGACCCGTTGGTCGTGTGCGTGTCGACGAAGATCGCGGGGTCCCATTCGTTGATGAACTTCACCAGCGCGCGAACCTCGGGCGATTCGAGCTTGACGAAGTCGCGGTTGAGGTCCAGGCCCGCGGCGTTCTCGCGGATGCCCATGCCCTCGTCCGGGCCGTGCTGCCCGGGGCGGTTGTCCTTTGAGACGCGCTCGTTGCCGTCGCAGTTGAAGATCGGCGCAAAGACCAGCACCATGTTCTTGAGGAGCGGGTGATCGGGCTGATTGATGATCTCTCGCGCGAGCATCGGCAGGCCTTCCTTGCCGTCGACCTCACCGGCGTGGATGTTGCCGATCATGAGCACGACGAGCTTGCCCGCGTCGGCCTGGGCCCGGGCCTCGCGTGCACTGGCCACGGGCGGGTCGGCGAGCGTGAGCACGGGGATCGTGCGACCCTCACCTGTCTTGCCCATGTCCAGGCGGCGCGCCTTGGGCGAAGCCTGGGCGAGCGTGTCGAGGAGCGACACGACCTCGTCGTACCGGGCCGTCGCCTTGAAGTCGGATTTCTCCGCGACCGTCAACTGCTCGGGTGGCGTGGGCGCGCCGGTCTGGGCAAGCGCGGCACAGGCGGACGACAGGACGAGCGCAAGCACGCTGAAAAGACGCGCGGCCATGCAACAGACTCCAGGAAGAGACTTCACGCGGGGTACCTCGCCGCCGGGGCGACGCCCCGGGGAGGTGTATTAGAGCGAATCAAGGCCCGGCGTGCGAGCCTCGCGCATCGAGAGCGGCGGGCTCAGCAATTCCTGCAGAAGGAACGCGTCACGCCAGGGGTTGCCGCTCGAGGGCGGCAGCACCTTCGCGGCCGCGGCGGGAGCTGGCGTCGCGTCGCGCACGATCCGGTGCGTGGTGGATTCGCCGGTGTCCTGCAGACGCTGGCGCTCCATTGCCGCGAACATCTCGGCGGTTGTTTGGGCTCCGGTCTGCCGCGACGACCGCGATTCCTGGGGGCGGACCTGCGGGCGAGCCTGAGGCTGCTGGCGCTGAGGTTGCGGCCGCTGGGGTTGCTGGCGCTGCGGGCGCCCCTGCTGCTGAGGCTGCGGGATCGACTGGGGCTGCGGGAACTGCTGCGTCCTGGGCTGCTGCATCCGCCCGGGCGTGGTTCGAACGGTCGCGCCGCCCGTCTGGCCTGAGGCCTGCGCCCGCGCCCGTTCGCGTTGCACGCGCCGGAGTTCCTCGAGCTGCGCCTCGCGTCGCTTCGCCAGCGTCGCCGCGGGGTCTTCCTCGCGCGCGTCGTCCTCGCTTCGCCCCGTCCGCAGCGCTTCAAGACGACGCCGCTCGATCTCCTGCTGCACCCGGCGCTGTTCCGCGGCCTCCTTGGCCTTCTTGGCGATCGAGCTCAGGATGCTCACCACCACCATGAACAGAACGACATAGAGCTGAATGTTGTTCATGGTGAAGCCGCCGATTCGTCCCGTGCCGAAAGCGTCACGCGAGCCACGAGCGTCACGACACGCCCGCCCACGCTGGCCGGATCAAAGGGTAGGCCCAGCAGCGATTCCAGCGCCCGGGGCGACAGCACCTCGCCGGTCGGGCCCATCGCCGACACCCGCCCGCGCGCATCCAGCAGCAGCGTCCGCGCGCAAAACGCCAAAACCTGCGACAAATCATGGAGCACCACCACCACCACCCGCCCCGCCCGCGCCACCGCGAGCAGGGTGGTCAGCGCGTGCGTGGCTTCCAGCGGGTCCATCGCCGCGGCCGGTTCGTCCGCGAGCAACGCCGCCGGCCCCTCGATCGCGTCGAGCTGCGCCAAGGCCCGCGCCAGGCCCACGCGCTGCTGCTGGCCAACGCTGAGTTCATCAAAGGATCGCGCGGCAAGCCCGCCGACGCGGGCGCGCTCCATCGCGCGGGCGATCGCGCCTGAATCCGGCCCGGCGCCGGCCGCGTGCCGCCCCATTTCTACGAGTTCGCGCACCGTGAACCCAAAGGCGGGCGATAGGCGCTGCGGGATGTAGACCAGACTCCTGGCCCGCGCCCCGGCGGGCATGTCCGCGACGGTCTGTGCGGGCACCGAGGCCGGCTCTGGCCATGCTGCCACGCCCGATTGTGGCCGGACGAGCCCCAGCAGCACCCGGAGCAGGGTCGACTTGCCCGCACCGTTGGGCCCGACGATCGCGGTGATCGCGCCGGCGTAGAACTCCGCCGAGACCTCGCTCAGCACCGCTGGCGCGCCCGGCGCATATGAAAACGTCACGCCCCGGGCGGCGAGCGACGTGTTCGCGGTTGGAGACGATGGACTCACGCGGTCGATGGTACCGGCGGCCGGGCAAACGCGTGAACGGGCGCTGGGCGGGGACGGGCGACAGGCCGGGGGTTGCTCGGGCCCGGCGTCTGTTCGGACGGCGCGGGTTTGGTGGCTCTACGATGCCGACTCGCGGGGGCGAACAATCGCCCGCCCATGAAGGATGCAGCGAATGGCACAGCAAAAAGTCGTCACGGTCACCGGCGCCTCCGGCTTCGTGGGTCGTCACGTCGTCCGCGAGCTCTTGACCCGGGGGTTCTCCGTCCGCGCCCTGGTCCGCGATCGCGCCAAGGCCGCCCAGACGCTCCCGCCCCGGGCCGCAGGCACGCCAATCGAGATCATCGTGGGCGACGCTCTCGACGCGCGCGACGCGCGGGCCGCGTGCGCCGGCGCCGACGCCTGCATCCACCTCATCGGCATCCTGCGCGAGCATCCGCGCGACGGCGTCACCTTCCAGCGTGCCCACGTCGACGCCACCAGGAACATCCTCGCCGCCTGCCGCGACGCCGGCGTCGGACGCTTCATGCACATGTCCGCCCTGGGCGTGTGCGACGACGGCGTGTGCGCCTACCAGCGGACCAAGTGGGCCGCCGAACAACTCGTCCGCGACAGCGCGATCGACTGGACCATTTTCCGCCCCGGCCTGATCCACGGCGAGGGCAGCCACTTCATGGACGTCGCCGAAGGGCTCGTCAGCGGGCACGAGTTGCCCTGGTTCTTCATGCCGTATTTCACTCGCGGCGTCGCGGACCCGAGCGTCCCCATGGGCGGCGACACCGTGATCGATCCCCTCGTCGCCCCGGTGCTCGTGACCGACGTCGCCCGCGCCTTTGTCGCGGCCCTCAACAACGAACGCGCGATCGGCGAATCCTACAACCTCGTCGGCAGCGAGACCCTCTCCTGGCCCGACATGCTCCGCTTCATCCGCGACACGCTCCCGGGCGGCAACGATCGACTCGAGCCGTTCGGCGTCCCCTCAAAGCTGGCGGCCCTCAAGTTCCACGCCATGAATCTGGTCGGCCTGGGCGACATGCTCCCCTTCGACGACGGAATGGCGCTCATGGGCGGCCAGGACGCGACCGCGACCCTCGACAAGGCCGCCGAGCACCTGGGCGTCACCTTCGCCCCGTTCCGCACCGCCATGCGAGCCTACGCGCCGGTCGAGGCGCACTGAGCTGAGATCGCACGAAGTTTGCCCGACGAGACAATTCACCACGGAGGGACACGAGGAGCCACGGAAGGGAAGGGTGTGGCGGTGCGAACTCGGCACGCGGGGTGTCGTGCATGTGCCCGCATCGACACTCGATCAAATCGCATTCTGAAAACTCAATTCCATTCTTCTTCTTCTTCTTCTTCTTCTTCTGCTGCTGCTTGTCTCTCATCCTCCCATTCCTGTGCCGGCCGCCTCACGTCATGCGCCTCATTCACTTGCCCTTTCCCGATGCCTGATGCCTGATGCCCGATGCCCCTTCCTCTTGCATTTCCTCGTGCCCAGTGCCTAGTGCCCTCTTCAAGGATTCATCCATGTCTCTGAAATACCGCCGTCGCTTGCTGGACCACGTCGGGCACGAGGGCTACACACCGCGCCGCATCGAGGACCTTGCCGTGGACCTGCGCGTGCCTGCCGACGAGCACGCCGAGTTTGAGGCCGGTGTGCGCGACGAGATCGAGAAGGGCGTCCTGGCGATGTCCGCGTCGGGATTGGTGCAGCTCCCCTCGATCACGTCGCGCGGCGGGCAGATCTCCGGCGTGTTCCGCAAGGCGATGAAGGGCTTCGGCTTCGTCAAACCCGAGCCGCCCGTGCGCGAGGGCTCGATCTTTATCCCCGCCGACGCGACCGGCGATGCCCTCTCGGGCGACACGGTGCGCGTCACGGTCTATCGGAGCCAGGGCCGCCCCGGCGAGTCCGGCTTCGAGGGCGAGATCGTCGAGGTGCTCAAGCGCAAGCGCGCCAACTTCACCGGCGTGGTCGCCAAGCGCGGCTCGCAGTGGCTGGTCTTCCCCGACGGCCGCGAAATCACCGAGCCCATCGTCGTCCGCGACGCCGAGAGCAAAAACGCCAAGGAAGGCGACAAGGCGGTCGTGGAGATCGTCGCCTACCCAGAGGGCGGCATGCTGGCCGAGGGCGTGATCGTCCGCCTGCTGGGTGAAGCCGGACGCCCCGACGTTGAGACCCAGGCGACGATCGCGGCGTACAACCTGCCCGGTGAGTTCCCCGAGGAGTGCTTGGAGCAAGCCCGCGAGGTCACGCGCGAATACGAGCGCCAGATGGCCGATTACGCGACGCGCGGCATCGCGGCCCTCCCCGGCCGAAAGGATCTCACCGGCGATTTCATCATCACCATCGATCCGCCCGACGCCAAGGACTATGACGACGCGATCTCGATCAAGAAGACCGAACGCGGCTGGGAATTGGCGGTTCACATCGCCGACGTCGCCCACTTCATCCCGCCCGGCTCCGCCATCGACACCGAGGCCAAGGACCGCGCCAACTCCGTCTACCTCCCGCGCCTCGTCATCCCCATGATCCCCGAGCTGCTCTCCAACGGCATCTGCTCGCTGCAGGAAGGCGTGCACCGCTTCTGCAAGTCCTCGTTCATGCGTTACGACCGCGACGGCACCATCGTCGCCGAGGGCGTGGGCCAGACGCTCATCAAGTCGTCCAAGCGCCTCACCTACCTCGAAGCCCAGGCGCTGATCGACGGCAACATCGAAGAAGCACGCCGCCACGCCAAGACGCCCCCCAAGTACACCGACCAACTCCTCGAAACGCTCCAGGAAATGAACAACTTGGCGCGCGCGATCCAGGGACGTCGCCAGCGCCAGGGCATGATCTCGCTCGAGCTCCCCGATGTCGTTCTGATCTTCGACGAGCACGGGCATGTCGTCGACGCCGAGCGCGAGGACGATGCCTTCACGCACACGCTCATCGAGATGTTCATGGTCGAGGCCAACGAAGTGCTGGCACGCTTGTTCGAGCGTCTGAACGTGCCTCTGCTCCGTCGCGTCCACCCCGAGCCCACGCCGGGCGACACCGATGATCTCCGCCGCAGCGCCATGGTCGCGGGCTTCAAGATCCCAAAGAACCCGACGCGCGAGGAACTCCAGGGCCTTGTGAACGCCACCCGCGGCACGCCAGCGGCCCGGGCCGTTCACATGGCCGTGCTCCGCACGCTCACCAAGGCGGAATACTCGCCCGCGCTCGTCGGCCACTTCGCCCTCGCCAGCGCGGCCTACGCCCACTTCACCAGCCCGATCCGTCGCTACGCCGACCTCACGGTTCACCGCGCTCTGGCGGCGTACCTCCACGAGACCGAGAACGGCCGACTCCGCCCCGCCACCGACGAGGAAGGCGCCGCTCTGGGGCGACGCCTCCGAGATTCCAACCTCTGCCCGCCCGAGGTCGATCTCATCGAGATCGGGCGTCACGCCACCATGCGCGAGACCAACGCCGAGGACGCCGAGCACTCCCTCCGAAAGTTCCTCGTCCTCCAGCTCCTTGAAAAGCACATCGGCGAGTCGTTCCGCGGCGTGGTCACCGGCGTCAACAACCGCGGTGTGTTCGTCCAACTCGACAAGTACCTCGCCGACGGCTTCGTCAAGTCCTCCGACCTCCCCGGCGACGTGACCCGCAGCAACCTCCCGCCCATCTGGAAGATCGAGCCGCGCTCCGGCGCCCTCGTCGATCAACGCTCCGGGCGCAGCTTCAACATGGGCGACACCGTGACGGCCAAGATCGCCTCCGTCGACCTCGCCCGCCGTCAGCTCGAGCTGGTGATCGACGATGCCGAGGGACGCGCGATCGGCAAGTCCAAGAAACCGGCGCTCGAACTGGGCGGCGGCATGTCGCACGGCGGCGGCGCGGGCTTCGACAAGTTCTCCCAAAGGACCGGCTCCCAACGCCGCAGCCAGAAAAGCAAGTCCCGCGACAAGCGCAAGGGCAACCACCGCCGCGACGCCAAGGACTGAACTTCGGGCCAGCCCCGGACATCACCACCCCTCCCGAATCCACGGCCGATCCGCCGCGGGGTCCGTTTGTCCCGTCTGGCGCGATTTTGCTGGCCGCGACGCCGATCCTGAGGCATCTTCGATCAGAGCGATGCCGCGCCCACGGAGCGCCGTCGCTGTTTGGTCATTGGTCGGTCCGCACGGGAGAACTCGATGATCCCCCCCAAAACCTACGCCCTCATCGCCGCCACGACCCTCGCCGCCACCGGCGTCGCCGCCAACGCACACATCTTGCCGTACTTCGCTGTGCTGGACGGACCGCAGGTCGTTGATCCCACGGAAAGCCTGGCGACCGGAGCGGCTTCGATCGGCTACGACCACCACGGGTTCTCGGTCGAGGTGAAGCTGTATTTGGAGGGGATCGGGCTTGACGACCTTGCGGGCGACGGTCCCAACGACACCTCGATTCATATCCACAAAGCGCCGCTCGGCGAGAACGGACCTCTCGTCGTCGACCTGGGCTGGTGGTCGACCACCACCCTCGTCGAGTACGAGCCCAAGCGCCTGTTCGCCCACTGGCGAGGCGTGTTCATCGGAGGCGAGCAGGGCCAACTCTGGTCCGATTTCATTGACAACCAGAACGCGCTCTACGACGGCCTTTTGTACATCGACATCCACACCAACGCCTACGCCGACGGCGAGATCCGCGGGCAGATTCTCGAAGTCCCCGCACCGGGCGCCCCGGCATCGGTCGGGCTCGCCGGTCTGATCGCGTCGCGCCGCCGTCGCACCAAGTAGTCACGCTTGACAAGCGACGGCGCCACGCGCGCCGGCCGCGCGACACTCCTGACGCGTCCGATCTCACGCCAGCTCCGTCGCGGCACGATCGAGCAGCGCCACGACCATCCGCGCCCGCCAACCGCCATCCGCGCGCGATCAATCCAATCACAACGCCGATCGGCATCCGGCGCGCGTCATCCGTTCGCACTCTCGCCGACCCACGGCCCAATGCCCAATGCCCAATGCCCAATGCCCAGTGCCTAATCCCAGTGCCCGCTCTCAGCACCCCACCTCGAACGCCGACGCGAACGCGTCGTAGTCGTCGCCGTTGACAAAGCCGTCCCGGTTCAGGTCCGCCGCCAAGTCGCCGCTCTCGAAGTACGACGCGAACGCGTCGTAATCGTCCCCGTTCACAAACCCGTCGCCGTTCATCTCGGCCGAGGGAAACAGCCCCAGGTCCGCGATGACCATGCGATGGTCCGTCGCGTCCGAGTCGCCCGCCTGCAGGCCCAGCGCCGCCAGTTCGCCCGCGTTCAGCTCCGACGTGTGCAGCCCCACCACCTGCCGCGCAAAGAGCGTCGCCCGTGAGCACACCAAGAGGTCCAGCGCGCCCGGCCAGAAATCAAGCCCGTCACCCGACTTCCATGTCGACGCCTCGTCGCCGATCTGGTTCACCACCAACTCTCGCTTCATGTCCGGCGCGTTGGGCGCAAGCCACAAATCCAGCGGCGTGGTCGATCCCACGAGATTCCAGTCGCCCACCACCACCACCGGGACATCCTTGTACGCAACCAGATTCGCGCCCTTCTGTCCCGCCCGGAACAACGCCAGGTTGTTGATCGCGTCCGTCGCCTGCGTGATCCGCTTCACGTCCTCGCTCGTCCCCTGATAACCGCAGCACTTGGGATGGTTGGTCACGACCAGAACCTCGCGCCCGGGGTTGAGCACCACCGCCCCGAAGTGCTGGTCGCCCATCGCCACCGCGATCAGCGGGTAGTGGCTCGCGATGAACAGCTCCGTCTGACGCACCACGTTCCACGACGCGCCGTTCTCCAACGGGTCCGTGCCGTTCAGGTGCGAGATCAGGTTCGCCGTGTTCCCGCTGTACTCCTCCTGGAAGCAGTACACATCCGCGTTGGCGGCATCGACGATCCGCAACAGCTTCGGACGCCGCGTGGCGTCGTTGAACCCCGTCTGCTCCGTGTTCAGGCTGGCCACGCGCAGGTCGGTGCAGGGGCGGCGGTCGATGACCCGGCGCGTCACGTCCGACACCGGATCAACCAGCGTGTAGCTGGCCGCGCTGGCCAGCGAATCCGCCGTGCTGAAGTTCATCGACACCGTCTGCCCCACCTGCACGCCGATCGGCGACAGGTCCATCCGCATTTCCCAGCTCGTCGACGACGCCGTGGGCAGACACTCGAAGCTGATATTCGGCCAGGGGACCACGCTGCTCGATTGCCCGTCGAAATAGGCCTTCCGCCCCCGGAAATCGACCGTCAGCGTCCGCCCGCTGGGCGCGGTGACCACCAGCCGGAGCGTCGCGTTCGCGGTCGATCCGGTCGAAAGGTTCACCGGGTTCCTCAAGTCAAGCTTCAGCGACAACACCGTGCCCGCGGAACGCGCCGAGAGCGCGAGCACGTCGAGCTCCCCCGACGAATCGCCCGCCGGGTCCGTGGCCAGCACCGCCACCCCGTCCCAGTCATCGAACACGCCGTCAATGTCGATCGACGATTGACCCAGGCACGAGGTCGTGCCCGCCAACGCGAGCGCAAGGGCGACAAGGACCGACGGCGAAACAGTGTGGCTCATAGTCCCAAAGTGTAGTGGGGGAGCCGCGCCGCGCGAAGCGAAAACCGCCGGCAAACCCGGGCAACATCAAGCCCGCCCGGTCCGATCACACACGGGCTCGACACGAACGCCCGCGAATCCATCGCCGCAACGTCCAACCCTCCAACCCGACGGTCTCAGCACCCGCCCTCGAACGCGCCCGCGAAAATGTCAAAGTCGTCGCCGTTCAGAAAGCCGTCCCCGTTCAGGTCACCGTCGGTCGAGCCGGACTCAAAGAAATCGGCGAAAACGTCGTAGTCATCGCCGTTGATGAACCCGTTGCAATCGACGTCCGCCAGGCACAGCCTCACGAGCGCCTTCTCGGACAGCACCCCGCCGCACGTCGTGTTGGACACCACGCACTGATACACGCCCGCGGTCTGGTCGGTCAGGTCGCCGATGACGTACGAGCTCTGAATCGCGCCGGGAATCAGCTGGTCGTTGCGATACCACTGGTACCCGATCAGGGTCGCCGAAGACGCGCTCACGCTCACCGTGGCGCTGCAATGAAGCCCCGCCACCACGCTCTGCGGCTGGGCCCAGATATACGGCGGGAGCTGCGACGTGATCGGATACTCATGGACCCCGCCCGTCGTGTCGCAGATATACAGGCGCGACCCGATCACTCGCAGGTTGGCGAAGGGCGAATCGAAAAACACCCCCAGCTCGGTATCCAGCTTGAACTTGACGCTCGGGAACGCCGGCGTCGCCACGTCGATCACGCTCGTGAACGCGAAGTCCCCGGCGTAGAGCAGCGAGCCGGAGACGCCCAGCGCATCGGGGCTGCCCGCGAGGCTCTGGTCGAGAAAGCCGAGCCATGACGGAGCCGAGGGGTTGGCCACGCCCAGCACGTTCACGCCGTTCTGCCCGAGGTAGATCGTCGTGCCCGAGCGCGCGATGCTCCGCGCCTGCCTCCCGGGGTGCAGGTTGGTCGTCGAGAGCAGCGCCGGCGCGGACGGGTTCGCCAGGTTGTACACGTTCATGCCCGCGTAGCTGGCGGCGATATAAAACGTGCTCCCGCTGTTCACCACGCCGAACATGTAGTCGCTGATCGCGATGTCCGATCGCTTGGTCGGCGCGCCGGGGCTCGTGATGTCGATGACGCGCCCGCCGTGCCCGCCCACCACGCACACCGTGTTCCCGTTCACCGCCAGGTCCCACGCGTCGATCGTGAGGTCGTCGTAGATGCCCCGGATGAACGGGGCGTTGATGTTGGAAATGTCGACCACCACCAGCCCGCCCCTCCCGTCGGCGACCAGCGCCAGCGTCCCGGCGATGACGACGCGCTGCGCCTCGTCGCCGGTGTCGACCGTGGTGATGAGCGTGGGCGCGCTGGGCGTGCTGTTGTTGAAGAACCGCAGGCCCGCCTGCCCGTCGGCCACCAGCAGCGTCGAGCCCGTGATCGCCACGTCGCGGGCATAGCCCGGCGCCGTCAGACGCGTGCCCGCCGCCGCCGGCGACGCCG
Organism: Phycisphaerales bacterium; assembly: GCA_020853815.1. Lineage (GTDB taxonomy): Bacteria > Planctomycetota > Phycisphaerae > Phycisphaerales > UBA1924 > JABWBC01. The sequence continues at coordinate 17,106 of JADYYE010000004.1, read as the reverse complement.
GATTCGAGAGCGTGTACACGCGGAATCCACCCTCGCGATCGGAGAGGTACAAGCGCGTCCCGAGCACCGAGAGGTCCTTCGCGTAGCCGCTTGTGTTGATCGTGCCGACCTTGGTGGGAAACTCCGGCGCGGTCATGTTCCAGGTTTCCAGCCCCGAGACCCCCGCCGCCACATAGAGGTAGGGGTAGTTCAGCGAGAGGTCGTGCACGGACCCGCCGGAACCGAAGCTCCCCAGCAAGACCAGATTGCCCGGGTTGCTGGTATCGACAATGGAGACAACGCCGGAGTACTCCGGCGCGACATACGCGTATCCGCCCAGCATCCGCACCCGCGAGCCGACTCCGCCCCCGAAACTGCCGAGCGTGAGCGAGTCGAGCTCGTTGATGTCCGTCGCATCCGAGACGTCGAGCGACACGAGCCGATCCGTGCCGTATCGCGCCTCGACCAGCAGCGTGCTCCCGTTCAGCCCCACGCCCGCGTACGACCCGGTGAACGAACCGGCCGTGATCGGCGCGCCCGGAAGCGTGAAGTCAACGACACGGACCTCATCCTCAAAGGTCGCATAGACGATCGGCCAGTCGACCGCCAGCCCATAGACCGCGGACGAACCGGCGGGCTCGTACGTGCCCGCCAGGAGCAGATTGTCGCCCACGATGTCGTAGACGCGCACGCCGTCGCCGGTCGCCACCACCACGCCGCCGCCGATCGAGACCAGGTCGCGCGCCGGCGCGGGGAGTGTCGCGATGCCCACCAGTGTCGGCGAATTGGCGTTCGAAACATCCAGCAGTTCGAGATACAGGCCGCGCACCTGGACGGCGCGCGTCGAGCTGACCGCGACCGTCGCGACCGACCCGCCGCCCACGATCGCCAGTACATCGTCGCCGCACTGCGCCAGCGCCGGCCCGCCCAGCCCAAGCGACGCGAGGGCCACCAGCGCCGCTCGGCGCCACGATCCAACACATCTCGACATGCAGAGAGCTCCGTGCGGTTCAAGAACGATCGAAGGTAGACAGACTACCGGTCGCCCGTGCGCAGACAAGAGAATTTGCACGCCCGCCCACCCGCCCTTCGCCGCGAACTCGCCCAAACGAACAAGGACCGGGGTCTGTTCGGACGGGCACGCCGTCCCCTTGATCAAGGGCCGCCTTCAACCCGACCGCCCATCCTCCGCGGCACGTCACTTCCTCGCGCCGCCCGCCGCCCGTATCCTGAACACCCAATGGCCGACCCCCGCGAAACGCCCGCGATGCAGCAGTACGCCCGCTTCAAGCAGAAGTTCCCGGGCTGCATCCTCCTCTTCCGCATGGGCGATTTCTACGAGATGTTCGACCAGGACGCCGTCGTCGTCAGCAAGGCGATCGGCCTGACGCTCACGCAGCGCAGCGCCGGCGTGCCCATGGCCGGCATGCCCTATCACCAGCTCGAGGTCTACCTCCGCCGCCTGATCCGCCAGGGCTTCCGCGTCGCCGTCGCCGACCAGGTCCAGGATCCCAAGGAGGCCAAGGGCATCGTCGCGCGCGCCGTGACCCGCGTCGTCACGCCCGGCACGCTCGTCGACGACACGCTCCTCGAAAACGACGCCGCCGTCACCCTCGCCGCCCTCTGCTTCACCGGCGAGGGCGACGACTCGCCCGCGTCCCTCGCAGTCGTCGAGGCCTCCACCGGCTCGCTCGTCTTCGCCGACGTCACGCACGACACCATCATCGACGAACTCGTCCGCCGCGGCGTGAGCGAAGTCCTTTACGCCGACACGGGCTCTTCCGTCCCTGTACGCGTGAAGCGCGTGCTCAACGCACTCTCGCTCGCCGGCACGCCGCGCCCCGCGTGGCTCTTCCGCATGGACGACGCGCGCCGCGCGCTCCTCGAACATTTCGGCGTCTCCACGCTCGCGGGCTTCGGCCTGCGCGACGACGATCCCGCCATCCCCGCCGCCGGCGCCGTGCTCGATTACCTCAAGCAGACCCAGACCGCGACGCTCGACGAGCAGAGCACCGTCGCGATCAAGCTCCCGCGCGCCACGCTCTCGCACCTCGCGCCGCCGCGCCGCGAGAGCCCCGCCGACACACTGACGATCGACGCCGTCTCCCTCCGCGCCCTTGAAATCGAGCGCACCATGCGCTCCCAATCGCCCGAGGGCTCGCTGCTCGGCCTGTTCCTCAGCGGGCCCGGGGGTTGCCGCACCGCGATGGGCAAACGACTCCTCCGCGACTGGTTCGTGCGCCCGCTCCGCGTGCTCTCGACGCTCCAGTCGCGCCAGGCCTGCGTCGCGGCGCTCGTAAACGAGCGCCGCCTCGCCGACGATCTGCGGGCCCAGCTCTCCGAGGTCCAGGACGTCGCGCGCATCGCGGGCCGCGTCGCCGTCGCCCGCGCCACGCCGCGCGACCTCGTCGCGCTGGGCCGCTCGCTGGCGCAGCTCGAGAAGCTCCTCGACACCATCGGCGCCACGCCCGCGTTCCAGGACGCCGCGACGCGCCTCGCCGCCTCGCGCCAGGCTCTCTCGCCCCTGGCCTCCGACATCCTGGCCCGCTGCGTCGATGCGCCACCCGCGCACCTGCGCGAGGGCGGCCTGTTCCGCCCGGGATTCGACGCTCCCCTCGACGAAGCCAAGGAACTCCAGTCCAACAGCACACAGTTCCTCGCCCGCTATCAAGAAGAACTCGCCCGCGACCTCAACATCCCCGGCCTGAAAGTCGGTTATAACAAGGTCTTCGGCTACTACATCGAGCTCACCGCGGCCCAGGCCCGCGCCAACCCCGCCGTCCTCACGCGTGTGCAGACACTCAAGAACGCCGAGCGCTACAGCACACCCGCGCTCCGCGAACTCGAATCTAAGATCACCGGCGCCCAGGCCCGCGCCATCGATCGCGAACGCGAGCTCTTCGACGAGCTCTGCACCCGCGCCCTCGCCACGCTCCCCGCGATCACAAACTTCGCCGGCGTCGTCGCCGAGCTCGACGCGCTCGCGGCCCTCGCCGACCGCGCCGTCCGCCGCTCCTGGGTCCGCCCCGACCTCACCGAAGACCCCGTCCTCGACATCCACTCCGGGCGTCACCCCGTGCTCGAAGAACTCCTCGCCACCGAGTTCGTCCCCAACGACGCCACCCTCGGCGATCGCGAAGCACGCCTCGCCCTCATCACCGGCCCGAACATGGCCGGCAAATCAACCTACATCCGCCAGGTCGCCCTCATCACCCTCCTCGCCCACGTCGGCTCGTTCGTCCCCGCCGATCGCGCGACGATCGGCCTCTGCGATCGCATCTTCACCCGCATCGGCGCCGACGACGCACTCCACGCCGGCCAATCAACCTTCATGGTCGAGATGACCGAGACCGCCAACATCCTCCACCACGCCGGCCCACGCTCCCTCGTCGTGCTCGACGAGATCGGGCGCGGCACTAGCACGCTCGACGGCCTCTCTCTGGCCTGGGCCATCGCCGAGCACCTCGCCGCCCCGAACGCACCGCGCGCCCTCTTCGCCACCCACTACCACGAGCTCACCTCGCTCGAAGAACGACTCCCCGGGCGCGTCCGAAACCTCCACGTCGAGGTCCGCGAGTGGCCCACAGGCGATCCCCACGCCCAGATCGTCTTCCTCCATCGCATCCTCCCCGGGCGCACCGATCGCTCCTACGGCATCCACGTCGCACGCCTCGCCGGCCTCCCCCTCCCCGTCGTCGAACGCGCCCGCGAAGTGCTCGCCTCGCTCGCCGTCTCACACTCCGCCGGCCCCGAAACAACCTGCGTCCCCGATGCGTCAAACGTGCCCGATGCGCCGAGCAACGCGGCAGTTCCGGGAGCGTCGGGCCGCCGCAAGCGCCCCGCGCTCGAGACGACGCAGCTCCCGCTCTTTACGACATACCTGGAGCACCCCGCGGTCGATCAGCTCCGTGAGCTGAAGATCGAATCGCTCACGCCGCTCCAGGCCTTCGACACCCTCCGCAGGCTCAAGGACGCCGCCGACGCCGCCGAGTCTCCCCCCTCGACGTGATCGTCGCGCTCGTCTCTTCATTTGGCGATTGGACAACTTGGCGATTCGCTCCAGCGTGCCACCGAAGTCGGCCTTGCGACTCCGGTGCTCTTCGCTCCCGGTCCTTCACTTACATCCACCCTGCGAGAGCCAACAGCACCTCAAACACCACATACGCGATCCACGCCAGCAAGAGAAGCACCCACACCACGCCCATCGATACCAGCGACGCGCGCCAGTCGGCTGCGTCCTTGCCGCCCGAGCGTGCAAACCACGCGAATCCGCCCATCACCACGCTGGTCGCGAGCACCATGCCGTCGATTCCCCACCACATCGCCGTGTTCGTCGCGGCCCGCGCCATCAAGCCCAGCATCGTGAGCGCCAGAAGCACACCGATCACGTGCACCAGCCACGATGATCGCGACCTACCGATGTTCGGCCTCGTCGTGCTCATGTCCAGAGTTCCCAACCGGCAATGGCCCCACGATAAGTCGAACGCGAACTAACGCAACGTGCCCGTGCCACGCGAGCCCTTCGTCACTCACGGCCAGAACCCCAGCAGCCAGCGCGTCCCCAGCACCACCACGCCGCACGCCAGCCACACCAGCGGCCAGGTCTTGACCGCAATCCAAGGGAATCCGCCGAAGCGATCCCGAGAGCGAAAAGCGACGATCCAGACCGGCACAGTGCAGAGCGTCATCATTGCGGAGATCAACACCTCACGGCGCGAAACAGGTCGGGAAGACTTCCAGGCCGGAACCAAGAGAAACGCGAGCAGCAGATTGACCACCGTCAACGCAAATAAGAATTGGAATAAGAACCTCGACCGCTCCTCGTCGGGGTGTTCTTTCGCGATCTCCCACTCGCATTCCGGGCACACCTTCGCGTCACCGATGCCCGCGAGGTCATAGCCGCACTTGCTGCATCGTCGCGGCCCGGTCGCCCTGCCTTCTTGCGCATCGCTGGTGCCCACGTAGCCACTCTACCCGCAATGCCCCGGCTCGGAATACACCGGTCCGCAAGGCTCAGACTCCGGTGCTGACAGCCGGGACTCTCGAGCTTCAATCGACGCGTGAACGCTCGCGTTGGCCCGGCCCTCAGGAGCCCGACCGCATGGGACAGCGCGCCTTCCCCTGCCTCGCTTTCTCGCTGCCTCGCTGATCCCCTGTTTCGCTGTGTCGCTGCTCCCCAAAAACAACAAGACCCCCGGAGGGTTCGGGGGTCTCGGAGCACACACTGATTCCGCTCTACACCACCGGCGGGATCAGGACATGAATCTCTTCGCAAGCATGTTCAAACCGGTTCCCAACGAACTCCAGCAATTCGGCCTTGGCCGTCCTGCCTTCCTGCTCATGTCCCCCGGTCAGGAAATCCTTGCCAGCCAACCCTCTCCCGGCCATTGAATTCCGGACCAAAAGCGCATTTACCGCCGATCGCCCCACCTGTGGCTCTCAACATTCCACCGATCGTCCACAGCGTCGCATCGACCAGCTTCGCGCCAGCCCCATCCAAAACCCAATCATGCCCGCTTGCGCTTTCAAACGGCCGCAAGGGTTTCACTCCAAGTGGCGCGTCTGCCCATTGGAACCACTGAGTATTTGGTGGCCCGCCTCTCCGAGGCGGTTTTTCAGCCCACTGGAAGCGGACCTCGCGGCTGAACTCGAATTGTTCAGAGGTTCCCATTGCCCATTCCCTATGGCCCATTGCCTGGGCGCTCCACACGGCTCAACTCCAAGCGAGCCCGCTCTCACGCGCGTACAGTCCCCAAACTCCAAGGAGTCACCCCATGCCCACCACCACGGAAAACGTCAAGTACTGGAGCTCCTACGACTGGTCCGGCAAAGGCGAAGAGTGGACCGCTGGCTATTCCCCGACGGGCTACGGCAAGCCCAGCGTCGAGCGTGCCTGGTACGCCGCCGTCTACCCGCGACTCCGCGATTTCCTCCCCACCGGCACCATCCTCGAGCTCGCGCCCGGCTACGGCCTGTGGACCCGCTTGTTGCGCCCCCTCTGCGAGCGCATGATCCTCGTCGATCTCACACCCAACTGCATCGATCACTGCCGAAAGGTCTTCGGCGAGAAGGACATGCAGTACGTGGTCAACGACGGCAAGTCGCTCGAGGCCGTGCCAAACGATGCCGTCGACTTCGTCTTCAGCTGGCACTCACTTGTTCACTGCGAGCGAGATGTCATGCAGGCCTACGCCGCTCAACTCGCCCACAAGATGCGTCCCGGCGCGTTCGGGCTCATCCACCACTCCAACTTCGCGGAGTTTGTCGATCCCGCGACCAAACAGCCGCGCATCGAGAACACACAGTGGCGCGGCGTCACGATGTCGGCCGCTGCGTTCCGCGAGGATTGCCGCACCGCCGGGCTCGCGGCCGTATATCAGGAGATCGTGCCCTGGGGCTATGAGCACCTCGTCGATTGCTTCACGCTCTTCAAGAAGCCCACGCCGGGCGATGCGCCCGTCGAGTGCGTGGTCCAGAAGAATCCCTTCTTCTGGGAGCACACCCGCGACGCGGCAAGGATATTTGAGAGCTACATTCGTTCGTAAACTATAGCAGTTACAAGCATTTAGAATTGAAATGGGGTGAATCATTGATTACGATGATTTGGCTACCCTATGATTTGCAGCTTCATCGTGGGGTTCTTCCCGAAAGGAGCTGCGATGCGGAAAATCTCATTATCTGCGGTTCTGGCTCTGCTGATGGGCGTTTCGATCTCGGTTGCGCAAACCGAGACGACGTGTACGAGTACGCTCGTCGATCGTGTGAACTTCCTCAATAGTGGTGACGTGACACAGAACGTCAAGATGCGACAGTCGTGGGACTGCCCCCCGGTCAGCGAGAACGACAAGTACGGGTTCACGCTCGACTGGGAAGGACCAGCCAAGCCCATTTGGATGGCCGATCCCACCATCGTCTGGGTGAAGGGCTCTACGCAGTCCGAAGGCTGGTACTACATCACCGGCACCTGAGATGAGCTTGGCGCTGGCAATTTCCAAATCTACAAGACCAAGGACTTCAGGCACTACTTCACGCACAAGAAGGCATTCACCGACGCATACAAGCCGAATGACAATGAAGATCGGCTCCTCATGCCAAAGTCCCTCCAGTCAGGCGTGAACTACATCTACGGCGGCCTTTACTCCCCCCATCTCTTCATCGACCCGGCAAACCCGGACGAGGTTCACATCCTCTTCACCGCGACACGCGCGGAGACGCTGTCGAGCTATGGTGGCTCTTCGCCTCCCACGTACTCCCAGATCAAGAAGGTCTGGCATTATGACCCCGCGCGTTCGTGCAACGACAACGACAAACTCAACCCCATCTTTCCCTGGGACTCGTGGTGGGAATCGCTCGATAACGGAAGCGACTTCGATGAGTCCGCCTGGTGGGACAGGATTATCGACTGCAACACATCGAACTCAGAAGCCCTGCTTCGCTCTCCGCAGGTCATCTTTGAGGCCAACCGCTTCCAGGCCATGTTCGTGGCCTCGATGCCGGTGAACGACTTCGTGGACCCCAGCGACTCTGAGACCTTTTCTTCGGGGGACCGCAACGTCCGATGGCTTGGATATCGTGAGCCTTCGGCTCAAGGAAATGCAATTTATGATGGCGGTCAACAACTGAATGCAAGCGGGGGCAACCGGTACGTGCCTTCATACGCGAACGCATACAGCATTAACAACTGCGATACCGACGGGACGAATCCCGAATCCATGTCCGCAACCGGTACCTTTGGTGGATACTTGCCCTTCGGAACGTGGCATCGTGTCATCAACCACTCGCCTCTCTCACTCTGGGCTCCCTTTACGAGCATGGTCGACGGAGGGTGCGTGTTCTTCGATCCCAATGATTCGTCGAGCTGTTCGGCTTTCCAGGGTTGGATTTTCTATGGATGGCAATGCATCGGTGCCGATGCCGATCAGAACGGTGGACTCCGGGGCAACCACATCGCCGGCGCCAAGCTGTTGCGATGCTTGAGTAGCTCGAGTGTCTACAACAATGACTGGGAATTCGGTACGGCCATCGAGTCGGCTCCGACAGGCTTCAACACCAGGAGTTCGCTTAGCCAGTTCGCCTGTCGAATTAATTCCAATAACGCGCCGCCCAATCAGACTTACAATGGCCAATCGACGTCGGGCGCGACGGCGCATGCCCCAGGCTGGGGTGTTGCCGAGAGCCCCAGTGTCGTGTGGGATGATTCGATTGCCTCGGGTGGGCGGTACGTTCTCTCGCTGAGCCGAAACTTCTGGGACTCGCCCGCATACTGCGTGGTCTATCGCACCGCCGCGAATGCAAGCTCGGGTGTCAAGGCCCTGCGTCTCGACACGATTACCGATTCTACTACAACTGAGTACATGCTGGCGTCATCCAATCTGTACGCTGGAGGGACAACCTACAACCTCCGCGGAGTCGCCTACGGCCGCAGCTACGGCAGCGCTGAGTTCTTTTATTTCCGGAAACCAGACGGCTGCTATGTCGTTGACTCGAACGGTCAGAAGATGCTCGGCATCATCTTCCATGCCAAGCTCGATGGCGAGTCTCGCCGCACCGTGTTTTTCAAGAACCTTGTCCGTTCCAACGGCCTCTACAGCGAACTCATCGAGAACCACCCCTCCGGCGCGGCGGGGACGGATACTTGGAAATTCCAGGTGCCCAAGTACTGCTTCGCCGACTTCAACAAGGACGGCTTCGTGAACGGAGCGGACTACGACGACTTCGTCGGTGCATATGATACGGGAGACCCCTCGGCGAATATCAACGAGGACACCTTTGTGAACCCCGATGATTTCGACTTCTTTGCCCTCTGCTTCGATGAAGGTTGTTGAATACCGGTTGATTCCACATCCCTTCCAAGCCGGGCCTCCGTGCCCGGCTTTTTCGTGCGCAGGTGGATCGGTCAGAGAAGCACATCGCTCCCAACGAAAAAGCGGGGCGATCTCTCGCCCCGCCTTGGGTATGACTCGATATCGAACCGCGCTCAGTTCAGCGTCGGCACGCGGGGACGCTGGGGGGTCTTGACCTCCAGCGACGCCTGCTGCTCGGCCTCCAGGGCCGCTGCTTCCGCCGCCGCCTCGGCCGCGGCACGGTTGCCCAGGAAGTTCGCCTCCAGCTGCAGGCGGATCTTCTCCATGGCCTTGTTCTGGATCTGACGCACGCGCTCCTTGGTCACGCCGATGATCTGCCCGACCTGCTCGAGGGTCATGGGCTTCTCATTCTCGCCCGCCTCGAGCCCGAAGCGGTGCTCGATCACGGTGCGCTCCACGTCGGTGAGGTCCGCGCGGTTGTCCAGCACAATCCGCTTGACCTCCTCCGCCGCGTCCTTCTCGAACCCCGCCCGCTTGGTCTCCAGGAAATTGGAGCGCTCGAGCTTGGGATCAAAGTCCGTGGGGAAGCGCTGGCGATACTTGCTGAGCTTCATGCCCTGGCGGCTGAACGCCTTCAAGATCGCGCGGCAGGCGTAGGTCGAGAACTTGTACCCGCGCCCCGCATCGAACTTGTCGACCGCGCGCAGGAGCGCCATGTTGCCCTCGCTGACAAGGTCCGCGAAGTCAACCTCGCTCATGCGCGTCCGCTTGGCCATCGCCAGCACCAGCGCCAGGTTCGTCTCGGCGATCTGCTCGCGCACCCGCTCCGACACGCGGTGCCAACGAAGAATCTCGTCGGCCTGCTCCGGCGTCGGCTGGCGGGCGTCGGTCGCCCACACGTCCTGCTGAAGCTTCCACACGCGGTACCGCGCGTAGTTGAACTGGTGGAACAGCACCTTCTCCTCGGCGCCCGTCAGGATGACCTGCTGCGCCGACTTGACCGTGCGGCTGCGCGACGCCGACAGATCGTCCATCACCGGGTGATACCACGAGGTATCGGGCTTGGCGATGTCGGGCGCCTCGTCATAGATCTTGTTGTCGGCCGCCTTCTCATAGAAGGCCGGGCTGTCGATGAAGTCCTGCTCCGACGCCATCAACGCGTTCAGCAGCTTCTCGTCGTCCGAGCTGAGGCGCTTGCGCACCACCGGCTTGCCCGCCTTCTTGGCGGCCTCGCCCGTTCCCGCGGCCGGCGCCACACCCACGCGGTGCTTGCGTCGCACCTGCTCCAGGGGGCTCAAAGTGTTCTTGATGTCTCCGTTGGTCATAATCGCCCTTGCCCTTTCAGGCCGCGGCCTGCTGCCTGCATCCGCTCTCTCTTCGTGGTTGGATTCACCCCTTCCGGGTTCGTTTTCCGCCCACGCTTGATTCCGTCCCAAAGTCGTCTGCAGCCTACCTCGCCAAACCGTCCGTGCCACTTTTCACGGTCCGGGGAAATCCCCCTTCCGCTCGCCCGCCAAGGGCTCCGCGGCACCCGTGAAATTGTCCTCACTCATCCGACCGCCCCGGCCAACGCTCGCGTCGCGGCCCCAAGCCGCCCGCCCGTCTCAGAAACCCCGTTTTTCACGGGTTCCCGATCGCCCGGCTGTCGAGTCTTTGTACGTCTTTGAGCCCCGATTGTTTCGGATTTCAACGCGATTCCCGTGTAACAACCACGTCAAAACGCGTTCACGCCCGATACCAAACAAATACCATGTCGAGAGCGCCTACCTGGCTTCCCACGACCCCAACGGCTGACCTCGCTCCGCGAACGCCACGCCGCACACCCGCCAAGCGTCATGCTCGGCGATTGACCTTGCTTTCGGGGCGGATAACCTAACCAATTCCTGCCTCGCGCCCGAACCCATACCACAAGCCCAGACGACTGCGAGTCGGGGGAACAGAGAGTCCACACCCCGACCTCGGACGCTGGGGCCACAATATACCAGACCGCTTGACCCGACGCAAGCCCTCTCTGAACAGAGTCCGTATAAGCGATATTCGTATCATGTTTGGATGAGCGCCTAGACTTGGGCCGCCATCCATTCAGGAGAAAAGCCATGCCCATGACGCTGCCGCCCCTGCCGTACCCCTCCAACGCCCTTGAGCCGCACATCGATTCGCAGACGATGGAGATCCACCACGGCAAGCACCACAACGCCTACGTCACCAACGGCAACAAGGCTCTGGAAGGCACCGCCTTTGCCGAGAAGGACCCGGTCGACATCATCAAGAACCTCGCCGCCCTTCCCGATGACAAGCGTGGCCCGGCGCGCAACAACGTCGGTGGGCACGTGAACCACTCCATGTTCTGGACGCTCATGGCCGCCCCGGGCAAGGGCGGCGGCGGAGCCCCGACGGGCGCGCTGGCCGGCGCGATCAACGCGGCGTTCGGCTCGTTCGACGCGTTCAAGGAGAAGTTCGCCGCGGCCGCCGCGGGCCGCTTCGGCTCCGGATGGGTCTGGCTGGTGGTGAACGGAGGCAAGGTCGAGATTGTGTCGACGGCCAACCAGGACAACCCGCTGATGGGCAAGGCGATCGCCGGCTGCGAGGGCACGCCGGTGCTGGGCCTGGACGTGTGGGAGCACGCGTACTACCTGAAGTACCAGAACCGCAGGCCGGATTACGTCGGCGCGTGGTGGAACGTGGTGAACTGGTCCAAGGCCGCCGAGCTGTTCGCGGGCGCGACGAAGTAAGCGAAGCAGCGAAACAGGGAAGCAGCGAGACAGCGAGACAGGGTAAAGACAAGTCGGCGCGATCGCGCGCTCATGTTGGCAATCTCCAGTGCCAGATCTGGATTGCGAGCCAAGGTCACGCGTTCGCGCGGGCTCCGGGTGGCGTGGTCAGACGACTTCCGCTTGGCCACGCGAAAGCTCGACGTGCGCGACTACTTGTCGTGAGGCCGCGGGGCTTCCGCAGCCTGCTTGACGGCGTACCGAGCGCGGACGCCGATGAGGTGCGCGTCGAATAGGCGCTGAACGATCGGGTTGGCTGTCACGCAGGTCACGCTGTTGCTCCCGTCGCGGAGGCAGCCGACTTCTGTGCTGCCATCAATGCGCGTGATCGGGAAAATGGAATCGAGATCGAGCGAGGCCATGTCGCCATAGTCCGCCGCGTCGGACGTGTTTCGGAACACCATCACGCGTCCGTCGCGAAGGCTGAAATCCTCCCTTGCGCCGGGTCCACGCGCGATTACACGCTCGATCACCTTGTGGTACTTGTCAAAGAACTCGAGCCGCAGGTCCGAGGCCGCGACCACGATCGACGAGCCGATCACAAGGTAGTTCTGCTCTCCGTTGTCGCCCTTCACGGATTTCGCCACGCTCGCACGAAGCATGTATCCGAAGGACTCGGTTTCGTAGGCGATCCATTCCCGCTTGGTTCGCCAGAATGGACGACCCTGGCCCCGTTTCGGGCCGCCTTGGAGCTTCTCTTCGGCCCTGGCCTGCGCTTCCGTGTACCACGGTGCGCCCCGACGAAGCGTCGGCCAGAGGTGCCCGAAGTCGAGAACGCGAGCCGACATTTCGGGGTTCGTGAATCTCAAAGAGCGCGCGATCCGCCGCGCAAAGTGTCGCGCGTACCAAGCGTCCGGTGCTTCGGCCTTGATCTGCTCGATGATGTCCAAGCCGAATCCGGTTCCGATCCTGGTTCCGACCCGCGGGTTGGCGAACCGATCGCCGTCCAGTTCTCCCACCGGCCACGCGACCGCCTGGAGCCAGAGCGGGAGCAGCCGCTGCGGGCCGTACTCGCGTGCGTCGGCGATGTGCGCGATCGGATACGCCGCCAGCATCATCGCCAGCGAGATCGCGGCCAGCCTCCAATGGCGGCGTGTGCGCCGGGTCTGTCGCTCGTGCTCGATCTTCATGCCGCATTCGGGGCAGGTGATCGGCCAGGGCGCGGGCGTCTCCGGCTTCACGAGCCCGACCAGGTCGTACCAGCACTTCGGGCAGCGCGTGCGCCCGCGCGAACGATCGCGGCACATCGCCCAGAGGAACGCGAGCGCGCCGACGCCCGCGATCGTCCATGCGGTCGCGGAGAGGAGCCAGCGAGTTTCCCACCAGGCGGTTGTCATCGAGGGCGCTCGTGCGTGGCATGGTCTCAGAATTCGGCGTGGCTGGCCGTCCGACGCCGACCCGGGCGCGGGTTCATTCAAGATGGACGCGACGGGCGTGTCCGTGTTCGGCGGGTCCGCCCGGGCCGTGCTTCGACGGCGGGATGGTGGGTGGAGTGAAGCGGTGGGGCGGCGGCCGGGTCTTTGCCCGATCGGCACGGATCGGATCGGTCATCTTGGGCGCGAGTCAACCTGACCACAACCCATTGCAAGGGCGAGAATTACCCGTCCCGAGACACGGAATCGACGGTGCCGTTCGGTGTGGTGATTTTGTTTGGGATGCGTGCCGGAAATCGTGTTCAGGAATACGCAATGGCGCGCAAAATGCGCTTGATCTCAAGCGCCGGGTCCATTAGGCTCTGGGTGCGCGACTTCTCCGCGCACACGTGAGGGAGGGGAGGGAGACAGACCCCCGTTCGTCACGAGCTTGAGTCCCCGGCTCCAGTGTGGATCCGGGGCGCCTTGTGTCGTTGCGCCGACGGCACGGTTGGGGCGTTCGTTCGGCGGATTGGGAGGGTTTCCATGAAGAAGATTGGTTTGATCCTGGCGATCGCGGTTGCCGCTGGCACCGCTCAGGCGAAGGACAACGTCGGCAAGCTGCTCCAGGGCGTCAACGCCAACGGCGGCACGGGCAATCGCAGCATCTCGACGCTCAACATTGACGTTACCGGCACCCCGTCGTGGGATTCGTACGGCAGCGCCAACAACGTCGTCATCGGCCCGAACATCGGCGCCAACTCGCACGTCATCGGCATCGGCTGGGACGTCAGCCTGTCGACCGTCGGCGCGTCGTGGCTCTCGGAATTGCAGGTTTCCTTCGAGGACTCGACTCAGGCGACCGGCGTGTGGCTCACCCCCGGCGTCGCCGACGGCTTCCCCGGCGCGGGCGTCTACACCTCCGGCGGCGTGGTTGACCTCGTCGGTCTTGCCCTGGACTTCACGGTCGGCGGCGACGGCGTCCTCCGCATGGAGTTCTTCGAGGGCTTCGACGACGTCACCAACTCGATCGACGGCTGGTGGGACGCGGGCATCCTGACCATTCAGTACGAGCCGGTCCCCGCTCCGGGCTCGCTCGCCCTGCTCGCCGGCGCCGGCTTCATCGCCGCGCGTCGTCGCCGCTAAATCACCCGTCGCCTTCGGGCGATTTGTGATCTCGGTCTGACCCAAACACAGGGCTCGCGGCCATCGTCGCGGGCCCTGTTGCTTTTTTGGATTCGTCGCTTCGTCGCGAGCCTCTTTGGTCGGAGCCCGCGGGCGTGGCGCGCGATTGGCTTGGAATCCCCGCCGCGAATCGGTAGGCTGGGAAGCCCGTTCGTGAGCTTGATCCCGGCTCGGGCCGGCCGCGCGCCGCGGCGGAGATTCTGGAATGACGAATCACCGATCCATCCTGTCGGTGTTGGCGGGGGCTTTCGGGATGGCCCAAGCCTGCGTCGCCCAATCGACCTCGACGGAGCGGATCGAGTTCGACGAGTCCATGGCACGTATCGATCCGATCGTGATGGAGTTCGGGGCGGTGTCCGTCGCCCCGTCGCGGGTGATCTCGGCCCGCCTGACGCTGCGGGCGAGCCAGGCTTCGAGCCCCGACGAATTGCAGCTGTTCGACGCCGGGACGCAGGATTGGGTGGCGGCCTTCAGTGTGTCGGGCTCCGGCTGGCAGACGTATCTGCTGCCGATCGACTCGGTGTATTACGACGAGATCGCCGGCGGGCTTGATGCTCGCCTGGTGGTGAACTACAGCGCGACGTTCCAGGGGACGATGATCGATTACGCCGAGCTTTCGGTCGAGTACCAGGCGTGCCTGGCGGACATCGACTACAACGGCTTTGTGAACGGGGACGACTATGACCTCTTCGCGTCGGCGTTCGACGCCGCGGACCCGGCGGCGGACCTGGACGCCAACGGCTTTGTGAACGGGGACGATTACGACCTCTTCGCCAGCGCGTTCGAGTCGGGGTGCTGAGGGCGCCCAGAACGGAAGTGGTCAAGTGGCCGAGTGGCGAAGTGGTCGCGCGAAGACGTGAACCCTGGGACGTGAGCGCCATCCGTGTCGCCCGCCCTGGTTCGACTCGCTCGCTTGACGGCGGCTCGCGCGCGTTCGGGGCCGGGGGTCGGCTGGGTGATCCCGGTGGACACTCTCGGTGGATCGAAGGCGTTCCTGGAGGTGTCGGTGCAGGTTTGGCCGGGGTATACTTTGGGCCCCGGCGGAAGGCCGTCGGCGTGGGGCTTGTAGCTCAGTTGGCTAGAGCGCACCCCTGATAAGGGTGAGGTCGGCAGTTCGAGCCTGCCCAGGCCCATTGGCGGGGCGTCCCTCGGGGCGCCCCGCGGCGTTTTTGGACGGGACTGGAGAGCCTGCGACCACACATGGGCCGGCTGTGGCCGACCGTCTCGGAGGGCGGGACCAGCAAAGGGGAGTTGGGCGCCCCGTGGACCGTCCTGTGATTGGTCCTGGATTGGCCTCTCGATTGTGCTCTGGTCAGGGCGTGGGTGGGGGTTATGATCGTGTCTGGCCCGGCGGGTCGCTTGGCCGTCGGCGGAAAGGGAGCGTGCATGCGGACGGACGTGATCGGGCGGAACATCGAGGTGACGGACGCGATCCGTGAGCACGCGGAGTCGAAGACCTCAAAGCTGCCCAAGTTCTACGACAAGATCCAGTGCGTCACCGTGACGTTGTCCAAGGCGGACCATCACAAGACGGGTGATTTTACGGTTGAGCTCGTGGTCGACGTGGAGCATCACGACGATTTCGTGAGCCATGTCACGGGCCCGGACCTGTACGCGGCGATCGACGAGGCGGTGCAGAAGGCGACCCGGCAACTCACCGAGTTCAAGGACCGCCTCAAGCAGGACCATCACCGTCCCGGATCGCGGTAGCAGACGCTGGAGTGCGCAGGACACGCCCCGGCGGCGGGGCAGGAGTCGCTATGAAACTGATGGAGATCATCGCTCCGGGCGCCGTCGTCGCCAAGCTCGAGAGCGCCACCCGCGATGACGTGATCCGCGAATTGATCGACGCGCTCGTCAAGAGCGGGGCGGCGGCCCCGGCGATCCGCGACGAACTCGTCGCCCGCGTGCTCGACCGCGAACGCAAGGGCTCGACCGGCTTCGGGCGCGGCGTGGCCGTCCCCCACGTCAAGCACCCGTCGGTCACCAAGATGTCCGCGGCGATCGGCCTGGCGCCGCGCGGCGTGGACTTCAACTCGCTCGACAAGCAGCCCGTCTTTTCGGTCTTCCTGCTCCTCTCGCCCGAGGATCGTCCCGAGCAGCACCTCCAGGCGATGGAGGTCATCTTCAAGAACCTCTCCAAGGACACGTTCCGGCGCTTCCTGCGTCAGGCGGGGACCAACGACGAGGTGACGGCCCTGCTCGAAGAGGCCGACGGACAGCAACTGGCCGGTTGACCGGGACCCCGTTGGGTCCGTGGTGGGGAGTGTCGCGTGTCGGATCGCTGCGAGATCACGGTCAAGATCGTCAACCGCCTGGGGCTGCACGCGCGCCCCGCGATGACCTTTGTCGACGTGGCCAGCACCTTTGCCAGCGAGGTGACCGTGAGCAAGGGCGACACCAGCGTCGACGGCAAGTCGATCATGCAGATGATGATGCTGGCGGCGAGCCAGGGAACGGAACTGCAGGTGATCGCGGTGGGGAGCGACGCCGCCAAGTGCTGCGAGGCGCTCAAGAAACTCGTCGAGAGCGGGTTCGATGAGGAGTAGGTACTGGGGAAGAGAAGAAGTGGTCGAATGGCGAAGTGATCGAGTGAAAGACAGAAGTCACGAAGAGAATACGTCGTGAGTCGTGGAAGAGGCGGGAGTGGGGAGTCGGGAATGGGGAGTGGTGAGGAAGAGCGATTGGCGGCGCGCGATCACTCGGGCGGGAGTCGGGTGAGCCAGGATTGAACCAGTGCCTCCCGGTTCTTGGCCCCGATCTTCTTGAAGAGATCGCGAGAGAGGGTCCAGAGGCGGCGGGCTTCGGTGATACTTCCGCGCTGCTCGGCGATCGCGCCGAGGTTGGCGTATTGGATCGCCATGCCCTCTTGGCTGCCGAGCTTTTCGTTGATGGCGAGGGATTTCTTGAGGTACTCCTCGGCGGCGTCGAGGTTGCCGCGGGTCTGTTCGATCACGCCGAGGTTGCCGTACTGGATCGCCATGCCCTCTTGGAGGCCGAGCTTCTCGTTGATGG
>JADYYE010000003.1 GCA_020853815.1 Phycisphaerales bacterium | reverse complement strand
GCTGACATGGCGCGCGGGGTGTCTTGGTGGGTCGGCGCTCCGCGCCGACATCTTCTCGCTCTACGGCCCTCATCGCGCGACGAGCGATGGAGAGAAGGAAGGCGTCGGCACGGAGTGCCGACCTACCGGGAGCGATCGATGAAGACGCTGCTCATCTCACTCTCGATGCTCGCCGCGGGCCAGGCCGCCCTCGCTCAGCCGTGGAGTTTCACGAAGATCGTGGACACGGACACGATGGTGCCGGGCGGCACGGGCACCTACACCGGATTCGATGCGATCTCGATCGATTCTGGTCGAGTCGGCTTCATCGGTAGCGACTCATCATTTTACTTCGGTGTGTATGACTCGCTCGGGGGGGCTCCTCGAAAGATCGCGGACCGATTCACAGACCTGCCCAATGCAAACGAGAAATTCCAATCCGATCTTTTCAGGCTGCTTCCGGGTACGGCGGCGGGCGGTTCATCGATGAGCTTCTTCGGGGCCGGGACTACGCTCGGGGGTCTGTACACCCATGACGGAACGAGCCTGCGTGTGCTCGTAGACAATTCGGTTCACATCCCGAACAGCACCGATTTCTTTGGTGTGGACATCGCGGCACATGATGTGCATGGAGAAGATGCCGTGTTTCGCGCCAGAGGCATGACGAACGGACTTTCTGGCGTGTACCGAAAGAGAGGGGCGAACTTTGAGACCGTGGCCGACCAGACCATGAACCCGCCCAACCGCTCGGACCTGTTCGGTTTCTTCTCGTCCTTTCGACTTGCCGGCGCGTCCACTTTTTTCTCGGCGGACACGACCTCTGGATACCAGGCGATCTACAAGTGTCATGGGGGAGTTGTTTCAACCATCGTCGATGACACCATGAGCTTGCCTGACGGTCGGCGGTTCTCGAATCCCACAGGTGTGCGCCCCGACGGCGATGGACTGTTGTTCCGAGCAACCATCGCAAGCAACCACCGTGTTCTTGCGACCAAGTTCGGTGACTCAATCCAACTTCTGGTCGATGATGCAATCGATCCGCCGGGCCCGTCCACGAGCTTCAACGGCATCAACCAGTTCGAGTACCAGAACGGCACGCTCGTGTTTGGAGCCAATGACTTCACGATTTACACCAATTACGGCGGCTCGCTCCAAAGAGTGGTCGGCCCCGGCGACATCATCGACGGCAAGGTCGTGACTGGCGCGACTTTCTACGAGCATGGCTTCGACGGCACCACCGCCGCCTTCTGGGTGTACTTCCAAGGCGACAGTTCCTTCCACTACGACCGAGCGATCTGCACCGTCACCATCCCCACGCCCGGCGCGGCAGGGCTCGCGGCCGCCTTGGTCCTCTCATCGAGGTCGCGTCGCCGCCCCGCACCGCGCTCGGTGCTTCGATACTGAAGCCTGTGGATCCGCTGCGTGCGCCGCCTCAGCTCACGCCCTCGGCCGCGCGACGCCGCGCGTGCGCCGGGTGCCGATGGCGCGGCGAATCGTCCTGACCGCCCTCGCGACCCGTCCGCTCCAAGAGCTCGCGCGCCACCTCGACCATCGGCTCAACCACCAGCACGTTGTCCAGCGGCTCCGGCGCCAAGAGCTCTGCCGCGTGCTTCAACGCCCGATTTTCGTCATGCGTGGCGCCAGCCATCCTCACGTCCGGCGTCGCGGCCCCAATCGCAACCTGGGTCGTCGCCGGGCCGACGACCGCTTCCACCGCGCCCGCCGCACCGCCGAGTACCATGCGCTCATGCTGATCCTCGCCGCCGTCCTCGTGCTCGCCGCCGGCCCCGCCGATCGCCCCGACGACATCGTGATCGCCGACTTCGAATCCGATTCCTACGCGCCGTGGGTCGCGACCGGCGAAGCGTTCGGCCCGGGCCCCGCGCAGGGCACGCTCCCCAACCAGATGCGCGTCGAGGGCCACGCGGGCTCGCGCCTCGTCAACACCTATTTCAAGGGCGATGAGTCCATCGGCACGCTCACATCACCCGAGTTCAAAGTCGAGCGCCCGTATATCTCGTTCCTGATCGGCGGCGGAAAAAACCTCGAAGAAACCTGCATCCAACTCCTCATCGCCGACACCGTCTTCCGCGTCGCCACCGGACCCAACGACAAGCCCGGCGGCCGCGAGCGACTGGCGCCCGAGGGCTGGGACGTCCGCGACCTGATCGGGAAAAACGCCCGCATCCGGATCATTGACAACGCCAGGGGCGGCTGGGGGCACATCAACGTCGATCAGATCGTGCAGACCGACCGCAAGCCGCCCACGATGCTCACGAACGTGCGGCAAGAGTTCAACGTCGGCGCGCGGTACCTCAACATCCCCATCAAGAACGGCGCCCCGCTCCGCCGCGTGTCAATCTTCCTCGATGGTGTCCAGGCGGGCGGCGCCGAGATAGAGCTTGCAGACGGCGCGCCCGACTGGTGGGCGCCGATCGATCTTTCGATGTACCAGGGCAGGTCGATCGCGCTGGAGGTCGATTCGCTCCGCGACGACTCCGCCGCGCTCTCGAGCATCTCGCTCTCCGATACGATGCGCGATTCGGAGAATCTATACGACGAGCCGCTGCGCGCGCAGTTCCATTTCTCATCGCGCCGCGGCTGGCTGAACGACCCCAACGGGCTGGTCTACTTCAACGGCGAGTACCACATGTTCTACCAGCACTGCCCGTTCTGCCTGCAGGGCTGGGCGGCCAAGTACTGGGGGCACGCCGTCAGCAAGGACCTCGTGCACTGGACCGAGCTCGACGACGCGGTCGCGCCCGACGCGCGCGGCCCGGTATGGAGCGGGAGCGCGGTCGTCGATCGGGACAACACCAGCGGCCTGGGCAAGCCCGGCGCGCCCGCGATGGTGATGTTCTACACCGCCGCGGGCAACCCGTTCACGCAGTGCCTCGTGTCGTCGACCGACGGGCGCACCTTCACCAAGCTCGACACCAACCCCATCCTCGGAAACATCGCGCCCGAAAACCGCGACCCCAAAGTCATCTGGCACGCGCCGAGCAAACGGTGGATCATGACGCTCTACGCCGGCACCGAGGGCAAGCACTGGGTCTACTTCCTCGGTTCCCCCAACCTCCGCGAGTGGACACAACTCAGCCGCATCGACGGCTTCTATGAATGCCCCGATTTCTTCGAGCTTCCGCTCGACGGCGACCCGGCGCACACGAAGTGGGTTCTGACCGCCGCCAGCAGCGAGTACATGGTCGGCTCGTTCGACGGCACGACATTCACGCCAGAGACGCCGAAACTCCCGGGCCATCGCGGACGCGGGTTCTACGCCGCCCAGACCTTCAGCGACATGCCCGACGGGCGTCGCGTCCAGATCGGCTGGTTCCAGACGGAAACGCCCGGCATGGCGTTCAACCAGTCGATGACGATCCCGCTGGAGCTGTCGCTGGTCTCAACGCCCGACGGCCCGCGGCTGTGCTGGAACCCCGCGCGCGAATTGGAAGCGCTGCGCGTCAGATCACGCAAGATCGGGCCGATGACGGTGGCTCTCGGCTGCGATGATTACTCCAGAAATACTGATGTGTGGGCGTTGTCTGATTTTCAGGCCGAGCTACTTGAATTGCGCACGGAGATCGAGCCGCTGAGTGATGTCGTTCTGTGGGTTCGAGGTACGCAGATCAACTATTTTGCCGGGACGAACGAACTTCACGTCAACGGGCAGAATCGGGCGAAGGTGCCGCTGGTGAACGGCAAGCTGCAACTGACCATCTACTGCGATCGCGTCGGGATGGAGGTCTTCGCCGCCGGCGGGCTCGTGTACATCCCGATGGCGATCATTCCGAAGGCGGAGGATCGATCGGTCTCGATCGCCGCGCTCAACGGCGATGTGAAAGTCGAATCGCTGGTCGTCCACGAACTCCGCTCGGCGTGGACGGGGAAGTGACGCAAAGGTTCTGAGCGAGCGTGCTCCGATCCGGGCGACGGATGAAATGCGTGGCAATGGGGAATGGGCAATGGGGAATGGAAGCCCTTGCGCAAAGCGAAGGTCGCTCTCGCCCGGGGCAATCGCGGTGGTTGATCGGCTCCGCCATTCGAGGACACGAGTCTCAGCACGGGGTCGTATCATGCAGCAAAGGAGCCGAATCATGCCAACGTCCACACGTCGCGCGTCGCTGGTGATCGCCGCACTCTCGATCGCGGGGCTTTCCATGCTCGCGGCCGGAACGCGCGGCGAGAAGCCCTCGCTCGGGCCCAAGGCGGTCGAGGCGATGCTCGACGACTGGCACGACGCGGCGTCGCGGGCCGACGGCGTGCGCTACTTCGGGCACATGACCAGCGACGCGGTGTTCCTCGGAACCGACGCGACGGAGCGATGGACGCTCGAGCAGTTCAGGGCGTTCGCCAAGCCTTATTTCGATCAGGGACGCGGCTGGACGTACCTGCCGCGTGAGCGGCACGTGATGCTGTCGCGCGACGGGAGCGTCGCGTGGTTCGACGAGGTGCTGGACAACGCGAAGTTCGGCGAATGCCGCGGCTCGGGCGTGGCGTTGCGCGACGGCGAGGAATGGAAGATCGCGCACTACAACCTGACGGTGCCGATCCCCAACGACCTGCTCCCCGGATTCGCGGAGAAGATCCGCGAGTTCACCAAGAAGCCGCCGGTCGTGCCCGCCAAGCCGGCGGAGAAGAAGTGAGCGTTGATGACGGGAATGGGGAATGGGGAGTCGGGAACCGGGAAGAGGCGAACACGAAGGCGGCATCAAGCCATGAGGCGTGAGTTGCTCACGCGAACGTCAGCAGCACCTTGAGCCCCGAGGCGCTGCGTGAGATCGCGTCGCGCGCCTGGGTGAGCGGGAAGCGCGCGGTGATGAGGCTGAGCACGTCGACGCGGCGCTGGACGAGCAGTTCGAGCCCTTCGGCGAGGCGCCCGCCGCGCACGCCCTGAATCGTGAGCTCGTTGACGACGGCGGGCGAGAGGTCGACGCCCGCGCCGCCGGAGGCGCCGGGCGCGGTGGAGGGCGTGCTGAGGGTGAGGATGGTGGCGCGGGGTCGAGCCATCTGCATCGCCAGCGCCAGGCCGCCGGGCGCGCCGGTGCAATCGATGACGACGTCCTGGTCCTGCCTGCGTCCGGGCTCGTCGACGTGGCGGTGCTTCACGCCCCATTTCTCGCACAGGCCGAACTTGCTTGGGTGCTTGCCGAGCAGTCGAACCGAATCGTTGGTCGACGCGAGGACCTGCGCGGCGAGCAGGCCGGTCACGCCGTCGCCCAGGATCGTGATGTACGACGATTTCCGCGTCGCGGGCAGGAGGTTTCGGATGTGCGCGACGCAGGCGAGGGGCCAGGCGAAGACGGCGGACTCGTCGTCGATCGAGCGCGGCACCTCGAGCATGTTGAGGAGCGGGACGGCGACACGGTCGGCGAAGCAGCCGTCGCGGGCGTGGGTGCCCATGACGCGCCGGGCGCGGCAGTGGTTGGGCAGGCCGCCCTTGCAGAGGTCGCACACGCCGCAGGTGATGACGGGCGAGGCGACGACGCGCGCGCCGGCGAGTTTGGGCGACGAGGCGTCGACGACGCCGACGAACTCCGAGCCCATGATCGCGCCGGAGGCGGCGCGCCCCGCGGCGATGTGGCGATCGGCCGCGGAGATGCCCGCGACCACGGGGCGGACGAGCACCTCGCCCGGGCCCGGCGCGGGGTCCGCGGCCTTGGGGTCGAGCGTGAGCGTGCCGGAGATGACGCGGAGGGCTCGCATGGGACGTGAGTGGTGACTCGTGAAGAGAAGAAGTTGAACGCGGAGAGGGGAGTCGGGAATCGGGAGTGGGGAATGGTGAAGTGGAGAGGACTCGGTGAACAGAAGGGGTGAACTCGAAGAGCTCGAATATCCTGAAGGTGGGCGGGTACCGGGCTACTCCTTCGCGGCCGTCGCGGGCGTCGAGTTCGGGTTTCTCGGCCGTAATCGCCGCGATCTTTGCGTTGAGCTGGCCTTACTACTCCGGGCCGATCGTGGGCGACGAGCCGGCGGGTACGGCGGAGGCCTCGTTGGGCGGCGGCGGGACGAAGGGGAGGTACTCGTACCAGACCTTGTCGCGGTTGAACGCGGGGTAGAGGTACGCGAGGCGTCCGGCGAACGGCTCCTTGGTCGACTCAAGCCAGTCGAGCCACTGGCGGCGGTCGAAGCCGAAGTCCTGCCCCGTGAGCGTGCGCATCGAGTCGCGGGAGGCCTGCTGGACGGCGAGGCTGGTGTCCTCGCCGAGCGAGCCGATGAGAGGCTGGAGCACGCGCGGGTCGGGGTACTGGCCGAGCGCGGTGGCGGCCTCGCGGCGCACATCGGCGTCCTGCTCGTTCTTTTCGTTGACGACGCGCACGAGGTCGGGCACGATCTTTGGATAGTGCAGGCGTTGGAGGGCGCGGCCGGCCTCGCGGCGGACGATGGGGTCCTTGTCCCGGAGGGAGATGGCGACGATTTCGGCGTGCTCGGGCTTGCCGTGGTTTCCCAGGCCGCGGAGCGCGGCGGCGCGGACGCCGGCGTCTTCGTCCTTCAGATTGTCCAGGTAGAGCTGGAGGTAGACGTCGTCCCCGCCGTAGGGCTTGGAGGCGAGGAAGAGCGTGCCGCGGTAGCGCTTGTCGGCGTCGTAGGGATCGATGGCCCAGGTCGCGGACTCGACCGCGGATGGTTCGGTGACGAGGGAGAGGAGCCCCTCGGCGCCGGGCTTGACGTCGCCGGTGTCGCAGCCGGTGAGGAGGGCGGCGAGGCACGCGGCGAAGAGCGCCGTGGCGAGCGGCGCGGCGGGGTGGCGGCCACGAGAGATGCGGGTCATGCGGGGAGTATATGGGAACGTGGCATCAGGCATCCGGCATCGGCCATGAGACTTCGGGCACGGGGGAACAGGAGTCGGGTGCAGGGAACTGCGTCTTGTTTCGGGCGGGGATTGCGGGTGGGAACCGTGAGCGGACCTGTGCGTCCATCGGGACACCAACAAGCGAGGAGGAGTCCATGAGTGACGGCGTGAGTGCGGATCGGCGTGAGGTGTTGAAGGCGTGCGCGGGCGCGGTGGTGGCGGGGGCGACGCTGGCGTCGGCGCAGCCGCCCGCGGAGCGAAAGGACGAGCCCAAGGGCAAGCCGGGCGACTTCGACTTTCTGGCGGGAGAATGGAAGATCAAGCACCGGCGGCTCAAGAACGCACAGGCCGGCGAGTGGGACGAATTCGAGGGTGAAGCGACGTGCTGGACGATCCTGGGCGGCGTGGGAAGTGTGGAGGAACTGCGGATCCCGGCGCGAAACTTCAGCGGCATGGGGCTGCGCCTGCTCGACGTTGAGAAGCGCGTGTGGAACGACTTCTGGG
Organism: Phycisphaerales bacterium; assembly: GCA_020853815.1. Lineage (GTDB taxonomy): Bacteria > Planctomycetota > Phycisphaerae > Phycisphaerales > UBA1924 > JABWBC01. Next base: position 5,676 of record JADYYE010000003.1, on the reverse strand, counting down.
TGAACGCCAAGAGCGGCGTGCTGACGACGCCGGGTCAGACGGGCGCGTTCGAGCACGGCGTGGGGACGTTTACGGCGGATGACAAGGACGGAGAGACGCCGATCAAGGTGAAGGGCGTCTGGGATCGCATCACGCCGACGTCGTGCCGCTGGTGGCAGGCCGTATCGCGCGACGGCGGCGTGACGTGGGAAACGAATTGGTCGATGGATTGGGCGCGGGTGAAGTGATCAGTTCGCGACCGGTGAGCGCGTGAAGTCCACCGGGGCGCTGGTGGTGAAAGATGCTTCGGGGCGGCTGACACCGGTGTCAAAGAGCGTCTCGGCCCACTGGCCCGGCGCGGTGTAGGAGAGCGTGCCCGAGAGCGTGACGCTGGACGCGCTCGGGGGCGCGGCGCCGGGCGAGAGCGGCAGGACGACGGGGAGGATGAGGCGCTGGGTGCCGAATCGGCGGAGGGTTGCTTCCGGGGAGCGGACGCATTCGAAGACCCGCTGGCCGTTGACCTCCATCGCGTAGCGGACCTCGCGCAGGGGCATGGGCTCTGGGTTTGGGTTTTCGGCGTCGACGAGGAACTCAACCACCACGCCGGACGGGGCCGATTCGCGCACGCGCGTTTCGGCGACCGTGAGCACCGGGGCGCGGTACGACGAGCAGGCGGCCAGGAGCGAGAGCGGCACGAGCAGGCACAGGCGGGCGGATCGGTTCATGGCCAGAGTGTACAGGGGAAGAGACGAGGAAACGAAGGGAAGAAAAGTCACGGAGTCACGGAGAAAAGAAGCCCCCCTTGACAGTCGTGATACTGAAGCAAAGGGCCCTGGCGTGAGGCACTGGGCGCAAGGCAATGGGTGCGAGGAATGGCATCGGGCGACAACGCTGTGGGGGATGCGCTCGACCGCAAAAAAAAGAGAGCCCACCTCGGAGAGGCGGGCCTCCACACACAGAAGGGCTGTTGGCGGCGTTACGCCGTGGTCGTCATCAGGCCGGCGGCGAGCTGCTCGCCCGCTTCGCCGGCGCGCTGGTTGAGTTCGCGGAACTTTGAGGGCACGCGGGCGGCGATGGCGGCGGCCAGTGTCTCGCGCGGCACGACGGGCACCAGCGTGTTGAGCACGCACAGCGCCACGGAGTTGGCGACGACCTTGGTCCCGACCTTGATCGCGGTCTCGGTGATCGGGAGGCGGAAGACGCGTCCGGGGCTGGTGAACTCCGGGCCGATGTTGGTCGAGTCGAAGATGACGACGGTGTCGGGGGTGCACTTGCCGCCGTATTTCTTGGCCGCCTCGGCGGACATGCACAGGAGCACGTCGGGCAGGGTGACCTCGGGATAGGCGATGGTGCCCTTGGAGATGATGACTTCGGCGCGGCTGGAGCCCAGGCGGGCTTCGGGGCCGTAGGTCTGGGTCTGGACGACGTTTCGGCCGTCCATCATGGCGGCTTCGGCGAGGATGACGCCGGCGGTGATGAGGCCCTGGCCTCCCGCGCCGCTGAAGCGGATCTGGATCGGGTCTTTGAGGGTGTTGCTCACGAGGTGCTCCGTTTCCCGCTGGCGCTGGCGATCTTCTGTTTGTACAGGGCTTCGTAATCGGCGCGTTCTTCCTCTCGGAAGATGCCGGTGGGCATGACTTCGGCCTTGGGCTGGTCGGTCTCGCCGCAGGTGCAGTCGTGGAGGGGAGAGCTGGTGTCGCGGAGGTAGTGGACCATGTCGTAGGGCTCGGCGACGTCGTTCATGCGCCCGAAGTAGGTGGGGCACGACGTGAGGATGTCGACGAAGGAGAAGCCCTTGTGGAGGATGGCGCGCTTGATGTAGGACGTGAGCTGCTTGTGATCGAAGGAGGTGGTCCGCGCGACGAAGCCGGCGCCGGCGCCCAGGGCCAGGCGGACGAGGTCGAAGGGCTGCTCGATGGAGCCCATGGTCGAGGTGGTGCTGCGCTTGCCGACCGGAGTGGTGGGGGCGAGCTGCCCGCCGGTCAGGCCGTAGATCCCGTTGTTGAAGACCAGGGCGGTGAGGTCGAGGTTTCGGCGGCAGGCGTGGATGAAGTGGTTGCCGCCGATGGCGGAGGCGTCGCCGTCGCCCATGATGGCAAAGACGCGGAGCTCGGGGTTGGCGAGCTTGATGCCGGTGGCGAAGGCCAGGGCGCGCCCGTGGGTGGTGTGCATGGTGTTGAAGTCGAGGATGAAGGGGGTTCGCCCGGAGCAGCCGATGCCGCTGACGACCGCGATCTTGTTTTGGTCGAGGTTGAGCTCGCCGATGGCCTCGAGGAGGGCCTTGACGATCATGCCGTCGCCGCAACCGGGGCACCACACGTGGGGGAGCTGGCTGGTGCGGAGGAACTTGCGATAGTTGTCGCTCACGAGCGCACCACCTTTCCGAGTGTCTTTCCGGCGGAGGTTGCGAAGGGTGCGACGGCGGCGTCCGCGATCTGGGCCGGCGTCAGGAGGTGGCCGTCGATGCGGCTCACGGGGATGACCTGGCTGCGGCCGTTGGCGGCGCGCCCGATCTCGCGGACGAGCTGGCCCATGTTGAGCTCCGGCACGACGATGGTGTCGACGCGTTCGGCAACCTCGTCGATGAGGAAATCGGGGAAGGGCCACAGGGTCTTGAGCGACAGCAGACCCGCGCGGATGCCCTGGGCGCGGAGGAGGTCGACGGCGGACTGAGCCGGGCGGCTGGTGATGCCGTAGCTGATGATCGCGAGCTCGGCGTCGTCGAGCATGTAGCGGTCGTGGAGCGCCAGGTCGCGGACGTGGTTCTGGACCTTTCCGACCATGCGGGTCAGCTCACGGGCGGCGGCCTCGTCGCTGACGGCGAAGCCCTCGGCGCCGTGGGCCAGGCCGGTGATGTGATAGCGGGCGCCCTGCCCGAATGGGAGGAACTCGTCGTTGGCGAAGGGCTTGTAGGTCTTTACGTCGGCGGGGCGCTTGGCGTCGATGACGTCGATGTCGCCCGGCTCCGGCCAGTCGATGTTCTCACGCATGTGGGCGAGCACTTCGTCCATGAGCAGCACGACGGGGACGCGGTACTGCTGGGCGAAGTTGAAGGACTTGACGGTCATGTCGAAGGCGTCGCGGACGGTGGAGGCGGTGACGACGATGATGGCGTGGTCGCCGTGCGTGCCCCAGATGGACTGCATGACGTCGCCCTGCGCGCCCTTGGTGGGCTGGCCGGTGGAGGGGCCCCAGCGCTGGCAGTTGACGATGACGCAGGGGGTCTCGGTGATGGAGGCGTATCCGATGCCTTCCTGCATGAGCGAGAAGCCCGGGCCGCTGGTGGCGGTGAGGGTCTTGGCGCCGCCCCAGGCGGCGCCGATGATGGCGGAGATGGAGGCGATCTCATCTTCCATCTGGATGAAGGTGCGCCCGAGCTTGGGCATCTCGTAGGAGAGGATTTCCATGACCTCGGAGCTCGGGGTGATGGGGTAGCCGGCGTAGAAGTTGCAGCCGGCGTACAAGGCGGCGTGGGCGCAGGCCTCGTTGCCCTGGATGAGACGCTTCTTGCTCACGACACCGGCGCTCCTTCCTTCGCGAAGACGCGGGCGCGATCGGAAGCGCCGCGTTGGATCCAGATGGCAAAGTCGGGGCAGCGAGCCTCGCACATGCCGCAGAACACGCAGGTGTTGGTGTCCTTGACGATGATCTTGGTGGCCTGGTCCAGCGCCAGGGTGTTGGTGGGGCAGCTGGTGACGCAGATGTTGCAGCCCTTGCAGAGCTTGGGGGCGGTGGTGAGGCGGTAGTCGGCCTGGTAGTGCTTGACCTGGCCGTTGTCGGTTTCGATCTTGGGCTCGGGCGTCTCGCGGCGCGGCGCGCGGGCCTTGCCGGCGAGGGTGCGGTCGATGGCGAGGGCGGCCTTGCGTCCGTCGCGGACGGCCTGGACGACGGTCGAACCGCCGTTGATGCAGTCGCCGCCGGCGAAGAGGTTGGGGACGCTCGTGCGCATCTCGTCGTCGACCTTGACGACGCTGCCCTTCATCTCGGCGCCGAGCGCGGTGAAGAGCTCGAGCAGCGGCTTCTGGCCGATGGCCTTGACGACCATGTCGGCTTCGACGACGAACTCCGAACCGGGGATGGGCTCGGGGCGCGGGCGGCCGGAGGCGTCGGGAGCGCCCAGACGCATCTTGATGCAGCGCACGCCGGTGACGCGGTCGGTGCCGATGAACTCAAGGGGCGCGACCTGGGTCATGAGCTTGACGCCCTCGCGCTTGGCGGCGTGGATCTCGTGGGCGAACGCGGGCATGTCGGCCTCGCTGCGCCGGTAGAGCATCACGACTTCGCTGGCGCCCATCATCACGGACTGGCGGGCCACGTCGACGGCGGTGTTGGCGCTGGTGGCCTCGGTGGAGTGGAGCATGACGGCTTCGCGCGCGACGTCGATGGCGGTGTTGCCGCCGCCGATGACCGCGACGCGCCGCCCGATGGCGAGGCCGCCGGTGGGCCCGAGCTTGAGGGCCTCGATGAACTTGAGGGACTCCCAGACATTGGGGAGCCACTCGCCGGGGAGCTTGGCGGGCATGTCGTCGCCCATGCCGACGCCGACGAAGATGGCCTCGTGCGCCTGGCGGAGCTGGGCCGGCGTGATCTGTGTTCCCACGCTCACGCCGAACCGGAGCTGCACGCCAAGGCGCTTGATCTGTTCAACTTCTTCGGGGAGGGGACGGTACTGCTGCTTGTAGGGGGCGATGCCTCGGGTAATGAGGCCGCCCGGGAAATCGCGCTGCTCGTAGACGACGACCTGGTAGCCGAGCTTGGCGAGTTCGGCGGCGCAGGCGAGTCCGGCGGGCCCGGCGCCGATCACGCCGACGCTGGCGAAGCGCTGCGCGTTGGGGCGCGGGGCGGCGACCGCGGTGCCCGCTTCCAGCCCCTTGTCGGTCGCGAAGCGCTGGAGGCGTCCGATCTGGATCGCGCGGCGGCCTTCCTTCAGGAGCACGCACGAGCCCTGGCAGAGAACCTCGACCGGGCACACGCGGGCGCACGTGCCGCCCAGGATGTTGTCGGCGAAGATCTTGGTGGCGGCGTCGACGGGTCGGCCCTGGGCGATGTCGCGGATGAAGCCCGGGATGTCGATCCCCGCGGGGCAGGCGCCCACGCACGGCGCGGAGGTGCACGGCCCGCCGCACTGAAGGCACGCTTCGGCCTCGAGCACGGCCTCGGACTCGGTGAGGGTCGGATGGGCGTCACGCGCGACGGGCCCAAGGAGCGATGCGCTGGGAATCGTGGTCACGATGGGACTCCTCCGCACTGGCGGGGACGAAGACTCCGATGGGTCAGATCGTCTCGGGCTCCATGCGGATCGCGCCGCAGGGACATTCGGTCGAGCACAGGCCGCAGCCCTTGCAATAGTCGTAGTTGAACTTGAAGCGCTTGCCGGGGCCGAGCTTGATGACGGCGTTGTCGGGGCAGACGCCAAAGCAGTTGTCGCACTCGAAGCAGTTGCCGCAGGAGAGGCAGCGGCGCGCCTCGAAGAGCGCGTTGGACTCGTCGAGCCCGCCGACGACCTCCTCGAAGTTGGAGGTGCGCCGGGCGGCGTCGAGCGCGGGCTGAACCGTGACGGGTGCGTCGGTGTAGTACCAGGTGTTGAGATTCTCGAACTTGGCGACCTCGTGCTTGGGCGCCGGGACGTAGGTGGTGTTGCGGAGGAAGGCGTCGATGTGGCGGGCGGCCTTCTTGCCGTGCCCGATCGCGACGGTG
>JADYYE010000002.1 GCA_020853815.1 Phycisphaerales bacterium | reverse complement strand
GCGGTGGCGACGGCCCAGGTGATGGAGCGGAGCCGCGCGCGGAACAGCGGGCGCGATGCGGGCGAGCGGCTCGGCGTGGCGCTGGCGGAGCGGGCGACGGCGCGGGGCGAGGCGACGGTTGAAGTTTGGGCGGACCATTCAATCGAGGCGCGGCCGGAGGTGCTGGAGTGGTGCCGTCGGAAAGCGACGGAGCTCGGGCTCGGCGTGCGGGCGCGTTGGGTGTCGCTGGCGAGCGTGGCGCCGGCGCGGGCCGCGGGCGTGTGGCTCCTGGTTCGATCGGATGAGGGTGGGGATGAGGCGTCGGCGTGGCGGACCGGGCGCGAAGCCGTGGGCGAGGCGAGGGCGGCGAAGTTTGGGTTTGTGCTGCTGGCACCCGGAGGGGCGATCGGGCCGGTGGAATCGCCCGAATAGTCCGATAAAAACAGGTTTGTCATGCCAGAACGTTCGTGTTCTGAGTACTTCTCGCGGACTTTGCGCGAAGGTATTGATCCGGGCTATCGGACGCGGTACGTTCGTATCCCACGAGCGACCTCCAGGGTTTCTTGGGGGTGTTCGCCGGTGACAGCAGCGGGCTTCTTCTGCTCCGAGGAGGGAGAAAGAGGAGGCAGGCTGCTGTCGCTGTTTTTGGATGGCATCGGATCGCGGCGGCATCGGCCCCGTGATTTCGCGGGGTTGGTATTGCCAAAGTCGGGGCGTGTCGGCATACTCGGGCGAGCGGGGTTCTCCCGTGCCGCGTGTTGTGTTGCGCATGGCGGTGGGTGTAACGGGCCGCCCGGGCGATTGTGGTTCCGGGTTTCGGCGGGGCCTGTTGTGGTTCCTGTTGTCTGGCTATGGCAGAGGAGTGCACGGAATGTCGAAGGCTTCACGCGGATGGATGCTCGGCCTGGTCGCGATTTCCGGGTTGTGCGGGACGGCGTTCGGGCAGGGGCGCGAGGTTGAGAAGGCCGATTGGAAGGCGGAATGGCTGGCGGCCCGCAACGTGATCATCGAGGCCAACCCGAACCTGGAGTATGACCCGACGTCGATCCTGGTGAAGTTCCCGGGAGGTCTGGACGAGGCGCAGAAGGACGTGCTGCGGAAGCTGGTGGGCGGGCGGACGATCACGACCTGGGACATCGTGCCGGGCGTGGAGCACCTGGCGATCGATCGCTCGGTGGGCGTGGAGGAGGCGCTGGAGCTGCTGGCCCAGTGGTCGGGCGAGGCGGGGTTGGTGGAGTACGCCGAGCCCGATTACATCGTGCGCGCGAGCGCGACGACGCCCAACGATCCGCGTTACACGAGCCTGTGGGGGATGAACGACACGGCGTCGCCGATCGCGGACATCGATGCGCCGGAGGCGTGGGACGTGTGGCGCAGCGCCGGGGCGTTCCGCGTGGCGGTGGTCGACACGGGCATCCGCAAGACGCACGAGGACCTGGCCTCGAACATCTGGACCAACAGCGCGGAGATCGCGGGCAACGGGATCGACGACGACGGGAACGGCTATCGCGACGACACCTGGGGCTGGAACTTCTACTCCAACAACAACAACCCCAACGACGACAACGGGCACGGAACGCACTGCGCCGGGACGATCGGCGGCGCGGGCAACAACGCCAAGGGCGTGGTGGGCGTGGTGTGGAGCTGCAAGTTCGTGGCCCTGAAGTTCCTGGGCGCCAGCGGCTCGGGCTCGACGAGCGGCGCCATCTCGGCGATCAACTACGCGGCCAACAGCTTCATCCGCGTGTCGAACAACTCCTGGGGCGGGGGCGGGTACAGCACCACGCTGTACAACGCGATCAACAACGCCAAGACCAAGGGGCACATCGTGGTGGCGGCGGCGGGCAACAGCGGCGTGAACACCGACTCGTCGCCTTCGTACCCGGCGAGCTACAACCTCGACAACATCATCGCGGTCGCGTCGCTGACCAGCTCGGGAGCGATGTCGAGTTTCTCCAACTACGGCGCAACCTCGGTTGACCTGGGCGCGCCGGGCTCGAGCATCGTGAGCTGCTACAACAGCTCGAACACGTCGTACGCGACGCTGAGCGGCACGTCGATGGCGGCGCCGCACGTCACCGGCGTGGTCACGCTGGTGTGGAGCAAGAACCTGTCGTGGAACTGGCTGACCGTCAAGAACAAGCTGATGACGACGACGCGTCCGATGTCGTCTCTGTCGGGCAAGTGCGTGACGGGCGGCGAGGTCAACGCCAATAACGCGATCCGCTGAGCGAAAAGGCCCGCGGATCTGGGCGGAAGATCGAACCCCGGGCCGAGAGGCTCGGGGTTTGTTTTTGGGGGAATCGGGAGTCGGGAATCGGGAGTGGGGAATCGGGAGTGGTGGAGATGCCACGGAGCGCGGGGAGACGGCTACGACGCGGGGCGCTCGATCTCGTCGATGGTGGTGCGGCGGAGGACGATCGGGCCGCCGGGCGTGTCGGCGACGGCCTCGCGCACGTCGCGCCGGACTTCGAGGCGCTCGCGCAGGTCGGGGGTGACGTCGGTCTTGACGGCCCGCGTGATGTGCCCGAAGAACTCACCGAGCGAGCGCATCAGGCTCTTCTCGGCGGGCGGGGGATCACGCGGCGAATCGGGCATGGGGGATGGTACGCGTCGGGCGGGCGGGCTTACGGCGTGGACAGGCCGGGCATCTCGAGGAGCTCGATGGCGAAGACACGCCAGCGGCCGTCGGGCTCGCGGCGCCAGTCGACGCGCCAGGTGGAGCGGTGGGGGATGGCGTAGGCCTCGGTGGTGACGCTGACACTGAGGCGCGAGGAGGCCTGCGTGCCGCTGGTCGTGATGTCGTTGCTGATGACGCGCCAGTTCTTGAGCTTGTAGAGCCCGCCCAGGGATCGCCGGACCTGTTGCAGGGTGGCGGTCCGGTCCATGGAGTTGTCGGTGGTGATCGCGCCGACCTTGAGATAGAGCGTGAGATCATCGGCGAGCATGGAGCCGAGGGTGGATTCGTCGACCTTGGCGGTCGCGTCCACCAAGGCAACGGTGAGGCCGCGGACACGCTCGCGGTCGGTGGTGACGAGTCGGGCGGCGAGCCATACGCCGGCGGAGAGCACCAGGGCGGCGGCGATCGAGGCCAGCGCGGGCGTGATCCGCCCCTTGCGGTTAAGCAGCGTGAAGCCGATCGCACCCGCGAGCACCAGCGCCCCGATCAGCGGCCAGGGGTTCTCGAAAAGGAAGCGCTCGAACAGCGACGCAACGCCCAGAAAGCGCGGCGGGGCGTGGGGCGGCACGAGTATCGCGGGGGTTTGAGCGGCGAAGGGCGACATCGGGGACGGAGAGGGTACCACCGAGTTCCGTCGGGGTTGCGTTCGGCGTGTGGAAGGCGATTTTCCAGCGGGACCGGCGCGGTTGCCGATCCTGATGGATCGCGGCCGACCTGCCGCGTGATGTCGCGCGCTCGGAAGGAACCATGACGACCAACACCGGTGCAGAGAGACCCGCCGACCCCGCCCTGCTGTCGCGCAACCTTGCGGCGATCGCGCGCCGGTCGCCGATCGCGGCGAGGGCGATCGCGGCAAGCCCTGGGCGCGAGGGGGCCGCGTTCCTGCCGGCGCCCGACGGCGGGCTGACCGGGACGATCACGGACGCGGGTGTGATGCGCCGGCTGGCGAGCGCTCACCGCCCGATCGAAGAGGGCAAGCGGCTGGCGGACACCATCGCGATCGAGGGCAACGCGGCGTCGGTGGTGCTGGGCTTTGGGCTGGGGCATCACTGCCGGGCGCTGGCGGAACGCTTGCGCTTCACGGGCGTGATCCTCGCGTTCGAGCCCGACATCGGGCTCTTGCGAGAGGTGTTGTCGCGGGTTGACCACAGCGACTGGATCGTGCGGACCAATTTCGTGTTGCTCACCGACGCGGACGACGCGGGCGCAATCGCGGCGGGGATGAGCGGCGTCGAGGGGCTGGTGGTCCTGGGGACCAAGTTGGTTGAACACCCCGCGAGCAAGGCGCGCCTCGGCGCGAGCGCCGATCGATTTGCGGCGCGTCTGGCGGAAGTCGTGCGGTCGGTGCGCACGACGGTGATGACGACGATGGTGCAGTCGCCGATCACGCTGCGGAACCTGGTGATGAACGCGGACTACTACGCCGCGTGCCCGGGGATCGCGGACCTTTCGGGGGCGGCCAAGGGGAGGCCCGCGATCGTGGTCGCGGCGGGCCCGAGCCTGCACCGGAACATCGCGGAGCTGTCGCGTCCGGGCGTGCGCGACAAGTTTGTGATCATCGCGGTGCAGACGGTGCTGAAGACGCTGCTGGAGCGCGGCATCAGGCCGCATTTCGTGACGGCGCTGGACCACGCGGACCTGAGCGTACGGTTCTATGAAGGGCTGAGCGAGCAGGACGTCGAGGGCGTAACGCTGGTGGTCGAGGCCAAGGCCAACGCGTCGATCCTCGATGCGTTTCCGGGCGAGGTGCGTGTCGCGGGAGAGCCGTTGCTCGACACGATGCTGGGGGCGGTTTTTGCGCGCGAGCGGGGCGAGATCACGCCCGGCGCGACGGTCGCGCACATGGCGTACTACCTGGCGCGGCATCTGGGCTGCGATCCGGTGGTGCTGGTGGGCCAGGACCTCGGGTTCACCGACGGGCAGTACTACCACGCGCACGCGGCGATTCACCAGGTCTGGTCGAACGAGCTCAACGACTTTAACACGATCGAGATGCTGGAGTGGCAGAGGATTGTTCGCTCGCGATCCATGCTGCACCGCGCGACGGACGTGCTGGGGCGCTCGATCTATACCGACGAGCAGATGACGACGTACCTGGCGCAGTTCGAGCGGGACTTCCTGCACGACGCGCAGCGCGGCCTGTCGGTCGTTGACGCGACCGAGGGCGGCGTGCGCAAGCGCCACACCAGCGTGATGACGCTCCACGCGGCCGTCGAGAAGTTCGCGGGCGCGCCGCTGGACCTTCCCCGCGCGCGGGGCAAGAGCGTGCTCGCCGAGGCGACGCGCGAGAAGCTGCTGTCGCGTTTGCGCGAGGTGCGCCAGGAAGCCGGGCGGATCGAGGTGCTGAGCGATCAGACGGCGGCGCTGCTGGACCGGTTGGCGCGCGTGCTGGACGAGCCGCGCAAGGCCAACAAGATCATCGGCGAGGTGTACGAGTTGCGCGACCAGGTGCACGCGTGCGCCCCGGGGCTGGCGCTCGTGCAGTTCGTGAACCAGACGGGCTCGCTCAATCGCTTCAAGGCCGACCGCGCGATCGAGCTTGAGGACGGGCTGTCGGAACTCGAGAAGCAGAAGCGGCGCGTGGCGCGAGACACGACGAATGTCCGTTGGATCGCGGAGGCGGCACGCCATGTGGGCGAGTTGCTGGAGCGGGGTATTGAAGCGCACCGCGGCGGCACAAAGCTGACGCGCGAGCGGGCCGCGGACGTTGAGGTGACGCGCGAGGCGGTCAGGGTCTTCGCGCATATTCATGTCGACGCGACGCGGGGCGGGCTCGGGACCGCGCGGGATCTCGCCACACAGATCGCTGGCGGCAAGAACGCGTTGCAACTGACGCTCGCGCGCCTGGCGCGGTCGCGCCGTCTCGACGGCGTCGTGATCACAAGCGACGATCTTGATCGCGCCCGCGCGATCGCGGGGAGCGAGGGGCAGAACGCGACATTCGTGAAGGCGGGCGGGCGCGTGCGGCGAGACATTGAAGTCGGGCGATTGACGGCGCGGCGATCGTGGCGCGGCGGGCTCGGCAACGCGAGCGTGTTCGACGAGGTGTTCGACCCGGCGATCGCCCGTGCGGCGATCGAGGCGGGCGGCGCGGCGGCGATCGCGCCCATCGGCGCGGATTGGGCGCTGGTCGACGCGGCGATGATCGACGCGTGCATCGAGCGGCACGAGCAGAACCCCGCGGCGATGGGCCTGGTCTTCACGCCCGCGGCCCCGGGGCTGGCGGCGTGTGTCGTGGGCGCGGCGCTGGTGGCGGAGCTTGCGGAGAAGGGCGAATCGGCCGGAGTGTTTGGAACGATCGGCGCGCTCTTGGGCTACATCCCGATCGCGCCGCAGGCGGACCCGATCGCGCGGAGCGCGTGCGTGCCCGTGATCGCGCCGGTGCGCGACTGCACCGAGCGATTGATCGCCGACACTTCCGCGGGCGTCGATGCGCTGCGTTGGGCGATGCACGAGCTCGGGGCACGAGGCGCGACGGCGTCGGCGGAACTCGTTGTGTCGACGTTGGCGACGCGGGCTCGCGCGTATGCGCCGGAGGTCCTGACGCTCTCCCTGACCGGGCGGCGACGGACGGGCGGCCTGCGTAGTTCGTGGCTGGGAGAGCCCGGCAGCACCGGGCTGGCGCTCGAACGGGCGATCGGCGCGATCGACACGTTCATGCAGGCGCACGGCGATCGCCGCCAGGGTGTTGTCGTGTCGCTGGAGGGCGCGGGTGATCCGCTGCTCTATTCGCGCTGGCGCGAGGTCGTGGCGCACGCCAGGGCGGCGGGCGCGGCGGCGATCCACCTGCGCACGGAGCTCCTGTGCGATCCGCACACCCTGGAGCTCGTGCGCGACGCGGGCCTGGACGTGCTCTCGGTCGATTTGCTGGCCGACAGGGGCGAGACCTACCAGAAGATCACCGGACTCTCTGAGCATGGTCGCGCGGTTGAGAACATCGAGTCGTTGCTCACGGCCCGGGGCGAGGGGCGTGGGCCGACGTGGATCGTGCCGCGGATCACGCGGTGCGACGAGGTGTACGAGGAGATCGAGGCGTTCTACGACCGGTGGATCATGCGCGCCGGGTGGTGCGTGATCGACCCCATGCCGCGGGCGATGGCGGGCGCGCGGATCGCGCCGCTCCCGCGGCCGGCGAGCATCGAGGCGCGCGATCTGTCGACGCGGGCGTTTGTCGAGGCGATTCCCGGGGTATTTCCGCTCACGCCGGCCCAAGCGGCGGAGCTCATCGAGCAGAAAGCGACGCAGCATGAACCCGCGGCGTGAGAGTACAGGCCAATCAAAGCCCGCGCCGGGTGCGATCGCCATCGTGCTGGCGCGCGCGGGGAGCAAGGGCGTCCCCGGCAAGAACACCGCGATGGTCGCGGGGCGGGCGTGCGTCGCGTGGACGATCGAGCACGCGCAGGAGACGCCCGGCGTCGGGATGGTCGTCGTTTCGACCGACGACGCGAAGGTTGCGGAGGTCGCGCGGGAGATGGGCGCGAGCGTCGTGGATCGGCCGGCGACGCTGGCGGGCGACACGGCGTCGGTCGATGACGCGGCGCGCCACGCGCTCGCCGAGGTCGAGAGGAGCACCGGAAGCGCGAACGCGCCGATCGTCATTCTGTACGCGAGTGTGCCCGTGCGCCCGCGTGATCTGTCGCAGCGCGCGATCGAGCGGCTCGCGGAAACCGGCGCGGACTCGGTTCAGAGCTTCTCGCGCGTCGGCAAGCATCACCCGTGGTGGATGGTGCGCGTGGGCGAGCGCGGCGAGCTCTCCGCGTGGGAGGGCGACACGCTCTTCCACGGTGTGTATCGGCGCCAGATGTTGCCGCCGGCGTTTGTGCCCGACGGCGGCGTGATGGTCGTGACGCGGCGTGCGCTCCTGCGCGAGATTCCGGGCGTACACGACGGGCCGCACGCGTTTCTCGGGCGCGATCGGCGCGGGATCGAAACCAGCGAGGGTGACGTGATCGACATTGATGCGCCGATCGACTTGGTCGTGGCGAACGCGTTGCTGTCGTCGCGGTCGGCTCCGGGCGCCGGGATTCAACGTGGTGTGATGGAGAAGTCCGCATGAAGATCGGCGATCGCAGCATCGGCGAGGAGCTTCCGCCTTACGTGATCGCGGAACTGGGCGTGAACCACGATGGCTCGCCGGAGCGGCTGATGGAGCTGGTGCGCCTGGCGGCGGGGACGGGCGTGGACGCGGTGAAGTTCCAGTATTTCGAGGGCGAGCGGCTGATGAGCCGCGCGTCGCGCCTGGCGAAGTACCAGGAGGAGTCGGGCGAGCGCGACCCGGTCGAGATGCTGCGCCGGCTGGAGACGCCGATCGACGTGCTGATGGCGGCGGGCAGGCTGGCGCACGCGCTCGGGCTCGACGCGATCGTGACGGTGTTCAGTGTGGAGTTGTTCGAGCTGGCGCGCCGATTCCGATGGGACGCGTACAAGACGGCGTCGCCCGACATCATCAACCGTCCGCTCTTGCAGGCCGCGTTGAACACGGGACGGCCCGTGATCGTGAGCACCGGCGCGAGCACGATGGACGAGGTGGAGCGCGCCGCGTCGTGGCTCGTGCCCGCCTCGGCGCGATCGATGTTCCTGCAGTGCGTGAGCGCGTACCCCACGCCGCCCGGGGAGCTTGGGATCGAGGGGTTCGTCGCGATGCGAGATCGGTTCGCGGGGTGCCCGACGGGGTACAGCGACCACACGCCCGATGTTGAGACCGGCGCGAGGCTGGTGCGCCTGGGCGCGTGCGTGCTCGAGAAGCACATGACGTACAGCAATCGCGCCGCGGGCCCCGATCACGCGGCGTCGCTCGAGGCGGGCGCGATGCGCCGCTATGTCACGCTGGCGCACGCGGCGTGGGAGCACGTGTCGGCGTACGGCGTCGACGAATGGCCGGGCGAGCGGAGCAAGCGCGTGCTCGAGTGCGAACGCGACGTGCGCGGCGTGTCGCGCCAGTCGATCGTGGCGGCGAGGGCGATCACGCGCGGGAGCACCATCACGCGCGACATGCTCACGATCAAACGCCCTGGCGCGGGCCTCGAACCTTGGATAATCGAGAGCGTGGTCGGACGCGTCGCGGCGCGTGACCTCCTGCCCGATCAGCCGATCAACGAGGCGGACCTCGCGTCGGGCGCCGCGTTGAAGGCGTCGGCATGAGGGGCAAGCGTTCGGTCGCGGTGGTCACGGGCTCGCGGGCGGATTTCGGCCTGCTCCGCCCGGTCATGCGCGCGATCGCGGCGCGCGAGGAGCTCGAGCTTCTCGTGTTCGCCGCGGGCTCGCATCTCGTGCCGCCCGCGACGACCCTGCGCGATGTGAAGGCGGAGTTTCACGTCGCGGAGCTGATCCCGATGCAGACGCCGGGGCGCGTCGGGCGCCTCGCGGACGCGGAGAGCGTCGGGAAGGGTGTCTCGCTCACGGCCCGGGCGATCGAGCGGCATCGTCCCTCGTGGATCGTCGTGCTGGGTGATCGCATCGAGGCGTTCGCGGCGGCTTCGGCGGCGGCGGTCGCGGGGATGGGCCTCGCGCACATCCACGGCGGGGACCGGGCCGAGGGTGTGGCGGACGAGTCCATGCGCCACGCGATCACGAAGCTCGCGCACCTTCACTTCGCCGCCAGCCGCGAGTCGCACGATCGCATCCTGCGTCTGGGCGAGCCCGACGAGCGCGTGCACCTGGTCGGTTCGCCGGCGATCGATGAGCTGGCGTCGATGGAGACGATGAGCGAGGCGACGTGGCGCGATCTCGGCTCGCCGCGCACGCTGGCGCTCCTGCACCCCGCGGGCCTGAGCGACGCGCGCGAGCGTGCGATCGCGGCGGCGGTGTTCGACGCGGCGATCGGGGCTTCGCCCGCGCTGGCGCTCGTGCCCAATCTTGATCCGGGGCGTGATTCGATCATGGGCGAGCTCCGGGAGCGTGAGGCGCGCGGGCAGGTCCGTGTGCTGGAGCACGTGCCGCGGGCCGCGTTCATCGGGCTCCTCAAGAAGCTCGCGTCGATCGGCGGCGTGCTGATCGGGAACAGCTCGGCGGGAAGGATCGAGGCGGCGGCGGTGGGGCTGCGCGTGATCGACGTCGGGCCACGGCAGGCCGGGCGAGAGCAGCCTCCGAACGTCACGCACGTCGGGGAGAGCGAACTGGCGAGGCTGGGCGCGCTGGTGCGCGAGCGGCCGGTGAGCGTGCCGACCTCGCACCCCTTTGGCGATGGACACGCGGGCACGCGGATCGCGGAAGTGCTGGCGAGGATCGACCCCACGCAAGAGGGGTTCACTCGTAAGCGCAATACATACTAAGTCGGCGTCGCCTGGGGTCGATCGCTCGTCAGTGCTTGCCGGCAAGAGGGAATGGGCAACGGGAATACGGGCCGCCTGAAGCGAGACGGTTGTCGCGTTTCGCGGGATTCATGCGGGTTTGGTGTTCGGTTCGTCGAGCTTGAGGCGCGGCAAATCGATGGCGACCGGCTTCCGAGAGAGGATGGCGCTCCGTCACTCCGTCACTCCGTCACTCCGTCACTCCGCCACTTCGCCACTTCGCCACCTGACCACCTGACCACTTGACCACTTCTGCTTCTCTTCCCGGTTGGCTTTCGCTAACCGGGGGCGCGGGCGCATAGGCTCGCCCCATGGTTGAGATCTCTGTTTCGTACGCCGGCAACAAGAAGTGTGACCTTCGCCATCCCGAGGGCGCGACGATCCGCACGGACGCGCCGCGCGACATCGGGGGCGATGCTTCGGCATTCAGCCCGACCGACCTGGTCGGGGCCGGGCTCGCGTCGTGCATCCTCACGACGATGGCGATGTTCGGTGAGCGACACGGGCTGGACTTGTCCGGCGCGACGGCGAGGGTGGAGAAGCACATGAGCACGCCGCCGGCGCCGCGCAGGATCGCGCGCCTGCCGGTGGTGGTGATGATCCCCGCGGGGCGCGTGCCGACGGAGATGCGCGAGCGGCTGGAGAAGGCGGGGAACGCGTGCCCGGTTCACGCGAGCCTGCACCCGGAGATCGAGGCGCCGATCGAGTACCGGTATGGGTGAGTGATGCCGGGCCCCGGAATATCGGTACATTGATGGGGCATGGCAGGGGAGTTAGGGCCGCGGCCCTTCGAGCGCTTCCACGATTGAAATCACCGACCTGCGTGGCATGGGTGTGGCGAGTGTAAGCACCTTGTGTTTCGTGGTGTGTTGCCCGTGAACCTCGCCCCAACGGGGCGAGGGGTTGTAGCCACGGGTGAAGCATCGGCGGGCAAAGCCCGCGGACGCGCAACCCGTGGAAACTGGTGATTGCTTGTTCTTTCCGCCCCGGATGGGGCGAAGGATTGAACATGCCAGGCACCTACTCTCAGATTCTGCTCCACATCGTGTTCTCGACAAAGGCCCGTTTTCCATGGATCACGCCCGATATTGCGGAGCGTCTCTATCCATACATCGGCGGCATTGTGCGTGCGGAGAATGGCACTCTCTACGACATCGGGGGTGTGGAGGATCATGTGCATCTGTATCTTCGCTGGCGGCCCGACGCGGCCGTGTCGGACCTGATGCGCACGGTCAAGTCTCGTTCGTCGAAATGGGTGCATGACACATTTCCCGCGCTGCGCGATTTTGCTTGGCAAAGTGGATACTCGGTCTTCTCCGTGAGCAAGTCACAGGAAGGTGCCGTCAAGAGGTACATTGCGGGGCAGGCCGAGCACCATGGGAAGGAGGACTTCAAGTCGGAACTCTTGCGCCTGCTTCGCGCCCACGCGATCGAAATCGACGAGAGCTACGTCTTCGAGTGAGCGGAAAAGAGAACCGGACCACTCCTCTGCCCCTTCGGGGCAGAAGAACCGAGAAGCAGAAGTAGACCAACGCTCATCTCCACGGGTTCCGCTTCGCTCCACCCGTGGCTACAGCCCCGAGCCCAATCCGGGATTCCCGGAGCCGCGGCGGTTTGGCGGCTGGATGTCGGGTAGTCGCGGTTGACAACCGGGCTCATTGATCTCATCCTTTGGGGCAATCACAGAGGAGCACAGACTTGCTCAAACCAAAGGGAGATCTCATTCGCAGGCTCCGGGAGCAGAAGTGCCTGAGCCAGGAGGATCTCGCAAAGAAGGCCGGTTTCTCAGTTCGCACAATCCAACGGGCTGAAGCCGGCGAACCCGCCAAGCCCAACACGCTCAAGTGCATCAGCGACGTGCTCAACGTCCCTCCGGAGGATCTGATCGACGGCCCGGAGATGATCCCTAGTGAGTTGATCATCGATCCGGAGGGCATCCCGCAATTTGCGAAAGTCGTCTGCGATTACTTGCAGGAAGCGGGCGTCAGCCCGGCCATCATCTGGGTAACGGCCGCTGGCATTTGTACGGACCTGGCGAGCGTGCTTGGCAAGAACACGGTCTTTGCGCAACAGCTCGTGGCAGAGGTTGATGACTATCTCTGTCCGCCGTGCGATGCGGACTTTGAGTACCTGTCGGAGTCAGACGATTGAGGAGCAAAGCAATGGACGAACGGAGTTTGCCGGAGTACAGCGAGGGCGCGAAGGCATTTGACGAGGGTCGAAAGGGATGCCAGAACCCGTATCCGCACGACAGCGAAAGCTGGTGGCGGAACGAGGCGTGGCAGAAGGGCTATCAACAGGCCGAGTACGATTACCAGAATGACGAATGGGACGATTGACACGGTGGGCCGCCGGCGGCACTGAACTTCCGTCCGCTCGCTGGCGCTCATCGAACGGTGTCGATCCCGCGGCCAAGCGGAGAATCTTCCGCGATCATGTACGCGATTTCCCATCTTCCCCCGCCCGGAAACCCGCCCTTCCCCGTCCCTACACTTGCGGCCTATGCCGCACCCATCCAACCTCACCCAGGGCATCCTCACCAAGCGCATCCCCTGCTGGCCGTTCGCCGACCCCAAGGGACGCCACACCATCGGCTGGGACGAGTACACCGCCACCGGCGGGCACGTCGGCCTGCGCAAGGCCATGGCCATGAAGCCCGACGAGGTCACCGAGGAAGTCAAGAAGTCCCAGCTCCGCGGGCGCGGCGGCGCGGGATTCCCGTGCGGCCTGAAGTGGACCTTCCTCCCGAAGGTCACGCTCGACGCCTCGGGCAAAGAGAGCGACGCCGGGCAGCGCTACCTCGCCGTCAACGCCGACGAGTCCGAGCCCTGCACGTTCAAGGACCGCATGCTCATCGACTTTGATCCGCACCTGCTCCTGGAGGGCATCGCGATCTGCTGCTACGCCTGCCGGATCCGCACGGCGTACATCTTCATCCGCGGCGAGTACCACCACCAGGCCAAGGTCCTCGAGAAGGCGCTCGCCGAGGCCTACGCCAAGGGCCTCTTCGGCAAGCAGGGCCTCTTCAACGGCTCGATGACCGGCAAGGGCGAGAGTTTCGCGGTCGATTGCTACGTCCATCGCGGCGCCGGCGCGTACATCTGCGGCGAAGAGACCGGCCTGCTCGAGGCGCTCGAGGGCAAGCGCGGCTGGCCACGCATCAAGCCGCCGTTCCCCGCCATCAAGGGCCTCTTCGGCAAGCCGACGATCATCAACAACGTCGAGACACTGTGCCACCTTCCGAGCATCATCGAGAACGGGGCGGACTGGTTCTGCAAGCAGGGCGTGACGAGCACGATCGGCGGGCCGCCGAGCTTCGGCACCAAGCTGATGGGCGTCTCCGGGCACGTGAACCGCCCGGGCGTGTACGAGTGCGAGCTGGGCATCCCGCTGCGCACGCTGGTCGAGAGCAAGGACTACTGCCAGGGCGTGCGCGGCGGGAAGAAGTTCAAGGGCGCGATCGCCGGCGGCATCTCCATGGGCGTGCTCGGGCCCGACCAGCTCGACGCCGAGATGGACTTTGATATTGGCCGCAAGTACAACGTGCTGGGCCTTGGGACGGCGTGCCCGACGGTGTTCGACGAGGACACGGACATGGTGGCCGTCGCGCGGAATATCGCGCGGTTCTTCAAGCACGAGAGCTGCGGCCAGTGCACGCCGTGCCGCGAGGGGAGCGGCTGGCTGTATCAGCTGATGACGCGGATCGAGGGCGGCGAGGCCAAGACCAAGGACCTGGACCTGGCGCTGGAGGTCGCGACGAGCATGGGGAGCATGCCGGGCACGACGATCTGCGGGCTGGCGGACGGGAACAACTGGGCGATCCGGACGATCATCAACAAGTTCCGCGACGAGTTTGAGAAGCGCGTGAAGCCGACTTTTGTGCCGGTGAAGATGACGGTGGGGGCGGGGGCGAGAGGGTGAGCGATGCGGATCGAGCGAGCCAGCCCGGACGCTTCGAAGTTCAATCGAAGCCTGTCGCTCCCGTTCAACCTGCGTATCGAGGACTTCGAGCTCGCGATGCAGGATGTCTATGACTTCTTTTTCGACGTCAACCGTCTTCTGATCCAGAAGGGGCTCGACCGTCTCGACGACACACTGCGCCCCGCCATCATGTCGGGAGTCTTGTCCGACATGGTCACCGCGAGTCTTGCGAAGCACTCGCGCAGCCTGACCCAGAATCTCCATTTCAACGGGCATCCCGACCTGGTTGTGCGCGGACGGTATCCAAAGAACAAAGTGGCGACGGGAACCGACGGCGTCGAAATCAAGACGACACGAAAAGCCGGTGGCGCGGTTGACACCCACGGCGCACGCGATCAATGGATGTGTGTGTTCGTTTACACAATCGACAACACAACCGAGCCGGCGTCGGAGCGTCGCCCCCTGCGCTTCGCAGAGGGAACCTCTGAGTATTTGGTGGCCCGCCTCTCCGAGGCGGTTTTTCAGCCCACTGGAAGCGGACCTCGCGGCTGAACTCGAATTGTTCAGAGGTTCCAGAGGTCTATCTCCACCAGGTGACGAAGTCGGATTTCCGAAAGAACGAACGCGGCGAGTTGGGAACCCGGACCGCAACGCTGGATCGCGAAGGACTGGCTCGCCTTCGTCAATCCTGGGTGTACAAGGAATGATCGTTGGTCTCGAATCGTGAGAGCGGCAAGATCGCTTTCGTCGCCACCGTCGCGTATTTGTGGCTGCGCTCGATCCCGATGCCCGAATAGCCGAGGTTCTCGCAGGCGGCGAGGGTGGAACCTGAGCCCGCGAAGGGATCGAGGACCACTCCTTTGCCGAGTGGCAGTACAGCCCGGACCACTTGGCGAAGAAACGCCTGTGGTTTGAGACTCGGATGTGGCGCGATGCGGCGCTCGCGCGGCCGCGTAGGACTGGAGGAGATCACGTCGCCGAACGGTCTCGCCACGCTCGGGCGACGGAACCCGCCCGTTCCCCATGTGCGCAGATTGTCCTGCACCCTGCCGTCGAGTGGTTTCCGAAACACAAGCCACGGTTCCCACATGGAGCGCGGCATGACGCTCACGCCCTCAAACTCGTTGTGGGCGTTCTTGGGACGGTCGCCGCCTCTCATCGTCATGACGAGTCGGACGATCTCGCCGCGCCGCTCCAACCCCGCGGACGCGAGTTCATGCGAGACCAGGTGAGAGAGCAGAGGGTTGCTGGCGACAATCACGTTCGCGCCCGGAACGAGCACGGGCAGGAGTGCTTCGCCCCAACTCCGAAAGAACGCGCGCAGTTCATCGAGTTGGTGGCTTCGCAGAACGGTGAATCGGGGCAAGGGCGACCGGGCGTGCCCGTCGAAGGACGGAGGGATGCGCCAAACGCCGCCCTTGCCTTGTTCGAGCTTCGCCTGTTCTTCGTCGGAGTATTCGATCAGGCCGTACGGCGGATCGGTGACCACGGCGTGGATACTGCGCTCTTCGGCGCTCGCCAGCCAAGCGATACAATCCGCCTGAACCAATCGGGTGTTCGGACCCTGGAATACCGGCTCGAAAGACGCATTCTCTGTGCGGTCCGACCGCCCCGAAGGGGGCCGTTGCCGTGATGCGTAACGACCTCGGGCTACGCGACGAAACGTGGACGGCGTGTTCAGCCGCAGGTACGAACGCACCGACGATGCGGGAACATCTCTCCCCAGCGAGTCGCAGACGGCCGCATGGATATCCTCGACTTCGCCGCCGCCTTCTCTGTGCGAAAGGTACTTTACGATCGCATCGCGAACTTCGCCGGGTTGGAGTCGTGTGGTCATGTGGCGCTCCCACCTGACAAGGTAGACGTCCAGACGTCTTTTGGCAAGGGGAATGGGCCGTGATCTCTCGGCGGATCGATCACTTGCCCGCCATAGGGACTCAATTCCTCGTCACTGTTCAGCGCGGCCTCTGGCATAGGTATGCCCCCCAAAGGACCGAACTAGTAGTATAGGTTTCGGTGGTGATGTCGGCAGCGAGAGATCGATCGCCGCCAGAGCCTGTTTTTTGCGAGAGGCCGGCCTGCCGAATTCGCAACGAAAAACCCCGGCTCTCGCCGGGGCTTGATAGAAGCTCGTTTGAAACCTCTGCGTATTTGGTGGCCCGCCTCTCCGAGGCGGGATTTCCGGGCCAACAGAATCGGTTTTCTTGGCGGTGCTTGAATTGTTCAGAGGATCCGTTTGTTCAAGGCTCGTAATGTCGCGTTCGATCAACCCTTGGCCATCTTCTCGGCCTTGGCCTTGGCGTCCTCGAGCGTGCCCACGTACATGAACGCGCCCTCGGGCAGGCCGTCGCCCTCGCCGTTGCACAGACGCTCGAAGCTGTCGATCGTCGCGTCCAGCGGCGAGTCGACGCCCTTGAAGCCCGTGAACTGCTCGGCGACGTGGAACGGCTGCGACAGGAAGCGCTCGATCTTGCGGGCGCGGGCCACGGTCGCCTTGTCCTCTTCCGAAAGCTCGTCGACGCCGAGAATCGCGATGATGTCCTGCAGGTCCTTGTAGCGCTGCAGGGTCTGCTGCACGCGGCGGGCGACCTTGTAGTGCCGCTCACCCACGTACTCCGGCGCGATGATCCGGCTCGACGAGGCCAGCGGGTCGACCGCCGGGTAAATCCCCTTTTCCGCAATCGAACGCTCCAGGTTCACCGTGCTGTCCAG
>JADYYE010000001.1 GCA_020853815.1 Phycisphaerales bacterium | reverse complement strand
GAAGTCACGAAGTCACGAAGTCACGAAGTCACGAAGTCACGAAGTCACGAAGTCACGAAGTCACGAAGTCACGAAGTCACGAAGTCACGAAGTCAGATACTCCGCCGGTCCGCACGTCGCATGCACTCGAGGTTCTTCATTTGGCATTTTGGCACTTGGCCAATTCGCCAAGTGCCCGCTCGCTCACCGCGTCTTGGTATCCAAGTACCGCTCGACCGCGACCGCCAGCAGCGCGTCGGTCATCTCGTCGATGTCGCTCACGCTGGCGCGTTCCTGCAGCTTGCGGATGTACTTCTGGCGGGCCTCGTTCTGGCGCGATTTGGTGATGCCCTCGGAGATGCCCAGCTGCGCGTCGTACAGGCCCATCGACTTCTGCTCGATGCGGTGCAGCTTAATCCACCACACCGAGCCGCCCGCCTCGATCGGCCCGGCCTTGGCGCCCGGCGTCAGCTTCCGCACCGCGTCGTTCAATTCCTCGTACGCGAAGAACTCCGAGGTCTCGAATGTTCCCGTGAACTCCTTGGCGTTCAGGCCGGCCTTTTCCGGCAGGTAGCGGTTCTGCTCCAGCGACGCGACCTCGTCGAAGTCCTTGCCCGCGCCGAAGGCCTCGTTGATGAGCTGCACGTCGCCGGTGTCGTCCTTGGAGACGCGGATGATGCCCAGGAACGCGGTGGGGTTGGGGTTGAAGAGCTCGTAGTTCTTTTCATACGCGAGCTCGATGTCGTGCCACGACACGTTGATCTTGCGGAAGATGCCGCGCAGCTCGTACTGGATGAGGTTCTTTTCCTTCTCCGACTCCATGTACTCGTCGAAGCTCTGCCCGGTCTTCTCGCGGATGCGCTCGTCGGCCGCCGTCCGGTTGCCGCCCGACTTGCTCACCTCCGCCGTCTGCAACTGGCGCATGAACGTCATCACGCCCGAACGCTGGTCCGGCGTGAGGCGGTTGAGCGCCTCGGCCCGGAGCAGCTCGTCCTCCACGAACGTCACCAGTCGCTCGCGGATGTCCTTCCGCGCCATCTGGATCCACTCGGCCCTTGGCCGCTTGGCCGCCTCGGTGCGCAGGCGGTCCTCCAGCGGCCCGAGAAAGTCCGACACATACACCGGGCGGTTGTTCACGTCGCCGATCTTGGCGTCGATGAACGCCGCCTCGGCGATGGGCACGCTCTGCACCGGCAGGTTGGGGTCGCCCGGGCGAGCTTCCAGATCGATGATGGTCTCCGACGCCGCGATCGGCCCGGTCCGCGTGATGGTCCGCTCGGAGGGGCGTGCGGGGGGTGGCACGGCCGGCGCGGCGGGGTCGACAAAGTCCGTGGGTCGGAGCGCGGTATTGGATGGGGCCTTGGACGCCACACAGCCGGGGGCCGAAACCAACCCCAAAAGCAGGGCGGAGACGAGCAGGCCGCGGGCCGATATGGCGGGCGCACGGACGGCCGGCAGGGGCGGCGTGGCGCGGCGGGCGTGGGTGGGAGTTGTCATGCCGGGGGCTCCAGTCGGGAATGGCGGAGGCGGGTGGGTTTCCCGCCCCGGATTTGTCTGCTCGGGCCGACGAAGCCCAAAGGCTTCCCTAGAATCGCCGACCGGGCGGCGGCGAGGGAACTCCGCGTCCCCGTCCCGGCGAACGCGAGGTCCAATGGCCGGCGAGGAACAACCGAAGATTATCATCGACAGCGACTGGAAGGCGCAAGCACAGGCGGAGAAGGAAAGGCTGGCCGCCGCCAGCAAGCCCGCCACGCCTCCCCCCGGCGCCGCCCCCGCGGGCGAAGCGGGAGAAGGTGGCCGCCAGCCCGGCGAGCCGATCGGCTTCAAGGACCTGCTCAGCCTCCTGATTTCCCAGGCGCTTTCCGCGATGGGCGCGTTCCCCGACCCCCGCACCGGGCGGGCGATGGTCGCGCTCGATCTCGCCAAGGTCTACATTGACATGCTGAGCGTGCTCGAAGAAAAGACCAAGGGCAACCTGACCGCCGATGAATCCACGCTCCTGACCCGCGCCGTCAGCGAACTGCGCATGGAGTTCGTCGAGATCTCCCGCGAGGTCGCCAAGGCCGTGCAGGAAGGCCGCGTTCAAAGCGTGCCCATGTCCGGCTCGGGCGGGCCCGCGTCGGGCCTGGGGGGCGGCACGGGCGCCGGCCCGATCGGTCCTTCGGGCGGTGTCATCGCGCCCGGCGGCGGCACGAATCTGCATTTCCCCAGCTGACGGATTCCAAGCGATATCCTCGTGATCGCCGCTTCGGGCGATCGCATCGGCGGAGGCCCACACCGTGCCGAGCTTCATCGAAAAGAACCACTTCCTGCTCCGTCGTCTCCACTCGCTGACGGGCATCGTCCCCATCGGCGTCTTCCTCATCGCGCACCTGCTCACCAACTCCTCAATCATCTGGGGCGGGGCAGCGTTGCGCGAGGGGATGCACGAGGCGCCCTTCGCCGACAAGGGCATCGCCTACTTCCAGGAAGAAGTCGCTTGGATCAACACCCAAGTGCCGCACCTCCTCCTCATCGAGATCACGCTGTGGGCGTCGCTGGCGTTTCACGCGATCCTCGGCATCTACTACGCCAAGACCGGCAGCGCCAACACCGATCGCTATCCCTACCAGGGCAACTGGCGATACCGCGTGCAGCGCCTCTCGGGCTACCTCGGCTTCCTCTTCATCGTCTATCACGTCGCCACCCTCCGCTGGGGCTGGACCTTCCTCGTCCCGGGCGGCACCGAGTGGTCCTTCCGCTACAGCGCTTCCACGCTCGCCGCCGCACTCCACGGCTCGACCGCCGGACTTACCACCATGGGCGTCGTCGTCTCCCTCTTCTACTTCGTTGGCGTCTTGCTCCTGGTCTTCCACTTCGCCAACGGCCTGTGGACCTCCGCCATCACCTGGGGCCTCACCATTTCCCGCGCCGCCCAGCGCCGCTGGGGCTATGTCTGCACCGGCCTCGGTGCGGCCCTCATGCTCATGGCCTGGATGGGCCTCTTCGGCGCGCTCGCGGTCAAGCACGACGACGCCAAGCGCATCGAGGCCCATGTCCATCAGGCGACCGGCGCTGACTCGCACGCCGCGCCGGCGGGCTCGGTCGCCGACGGGCACTGAACACCTTCTCTGACTCTCGGCATCTCGCGGGGCACTGGGCATAAGCGAACGACTTAAGACGGAATCGGATCACCATGGCACAGCATCGCGTCATCGTCGTCGGAGGTGGGCTCGCGGGACTGGCGGCCAGCGCCCGCATCGCCGAAGCAGGGCTCGCCGTCGATCTCTTCTCCGTCGTCCCCGTCAAGCGCAGCCACAGCGTCTGCGCCCAGGGCGGCATCAACGCCTGCAACGAGGTCGCACGCCAGCAGGGCTACAGCGAATACGAGCACTTCGACGAAACCATCTACGGCGGCGATTTCCTCGCCGACCAGCACCCCGTGCTCGAGATGGCCAACTGGGCCCCGCGCATCATCGACCTCCTCGACCGCATGGGCGTCCCCTTCAACCGCACCAGCGAGGGATACCGCGACCTCCGCCTCTTCGGCGGCTCGCTCTTCAAGCGCACGCACTTCAGCGGCGCGACCACCGGCCAGCAGCTCATCTACGCCCTCGATGAACAGGTCCGCCGCTACGAGAGCGAGGGCCAGGTCACCAAGTACGAGTTCTGGGAGTTCCTCTGGCCCGTCATCGAAGACACCGCCCAGGGACAGCGCTGCGTCGGCATCGTCGCTCAGGACATGCGGACGATGCAGGTCCGCGCCTTCCGCGCCGACGCCGTCGTCATGGCGACCGGCGGGTGCGGTCTGGTCTTCGGCAAGTCCACCAACTCCATCATCTGCACCGGCGCCGCCGCCGCCCGCTGCTTCCGCGCCGGCGTGTGGTACGGCAACCCCGAGATGATCCAGGTCCACCCGACCGCCATCCCCGGCGCCGACAAGCTCCGCCTCATGAGCGAATCCGCCCGCGGCGAGGGCGGGCGCGTCTGGGTCCCGCGCAAGAAGGGCGACAGCCGCCCGCCGCGCGACATCCCCGAGGCCGATCGTTACTACTTCCTCGAAGAGCGTTACCCCGCGTACGGCAACATCGTCCCGCGCGACATCGCCACCCGCGAGATCTTCAGCATCTGCGTGAACGACGGCCTGGGCGTCGCCGGCGAGAACCAGGTCTACCTCGACCTCACCCACAAGGACCCCGAGTACCTCACCAAGAAACTCGGCGGCATCCTCGAGATCTATGAGAAGTTCGTCGGCGTCGACCCGCGCCACGAACCCATGAAGATTTTCCCGGCCGTGCATTACTCGATGGGCGGCCTGTGGACCAGCTTCACCAAGGGCTCGTACAACCCCGACGCCGCACGCACCAAGCACAAGAGCGGCACGCGCCCGCCCATCCTCGCCGAGGTCGGCCAGGGCATGCAACTCGGCGCGCTCAACAACGCCCAGACAAACATCACCGGCCTCTACGCCTTCGGCGAGGTCAACTTCGCCTATCACGGCGCCAACCGCCTCGGCGCCAACGCCCTGCTCTCCTGCATCTTTGACGGCCTGTTCTGCGGCGTGTCGGTCGCCAACTACGTCCGCGACGGCGCGCCCGCCAAGGCCCCCGCGGGCGACCTCTCGTCCGCCGGCTACGACCGTGTCGTCGCCCAGGAACAGCAGAAGGTGAAGCGCTGGGTCGATTCCGCCAGCGCCGGCGCCGCCGAGCCGCGTACCAACCCCTACATCATCGGCAAGGAACTCGGCGACGAGATGACCGCGGCCTGCACCGTCGTTCGCCACCAGACGCGCCTCACGCAGTGCGCCGGCAAGCTCGCCGAGCTGCGCGAGCGCCAGGACGCCGCCACGCTCGCCGACGGCGCCGCGTGGTCCAACCAGGCCCTGGGATACGCCCGCGCACTCTCCGACATGCTCGTGCTCGCCGAGGCGATCGCCCGGGGCGCGACCGAGCGCAAGGAAAGCCGCGGCGCCCACTATCGCACCGACTTCCCCGACCGCGACGACGCCAACTTCATGAAGACCACGCTCGCCAAGCACCAGGGCGGCACAACCACCCTCGAGTTCGTTCCCATCGACGCCTCGCTGATCCTGCCCACCGCCCGAACCTACGGCAAGAAGGACGACAAGCCCGCCGCCAAGCCCGCGATGGCCGGAGCCGGTTCATAAGCAGAGCTAAGTTCACCCGCCCATGGCGACGCGAAAGAGTCCATCTTCGACGGGAAAGCACCCGCGGGACCGAGGCCCGGCCCCGGGCGAGGAGCGCCTCGTCTCCCTCGCCAAGCGCGTCAGCGACGCCTCCGGTGCGCCGGTCGTCGGCGGCGTCGCGGTGATCCTGCACGGCGGCGGGCGCGCCACCAGCGACATCGACATCTACACCCCCGACCTCTGGGCCACCCACCAACGCCTCGAAGACGCCGGAATCCTCTGGAATTCCGATCGCCGCGAGCACCTCATCGACGGCGTACCCGTCCACATGGTCGGCGATGACCAGTTCGGCGGCCCGCCCGCGCGCATCTCCACCATCCGCGGCGTGCGCGTCGTGGGGCTCGCCGACCTCGTCCGCGTCAAGCTCGCGCTCGGGCTCGAGGACGTCAAACGCCACAAGGACATCGCGCACGTGGTCGATCTGATCGAACGCGTGCCGCTCAAGAAAGACTTCGCCGCCAAGCTGCCGACTCGCCTCCGCTCCGCGTTCAAGGAACTGGTCGAACAGGTTCACGGCAAGCGCGGCAGCCCCGTGCCCCCGATCTCGTCGAGAGATTACTTCGCCCGATACGCCGTCAAACCCACCACGCCCCGCCGGCGTGCCGCGATCTAAAGGCCCGAACTGAGGGAACAAAGCGATGACCCAGGCTCCACACGCTCTCGCCTCCCGTCCCCAGGCCAAGCCAGGCCGCACCGTCCGTTTCCGCGTCAAGCGCTGCGACGGCCCGGGCAAGCCCGTGCGCTGGGAGACCTTCGCCGTCAAGCCCGAGGTCGGCGCGAACATCATTTCCTGCCTCCAGCAGATCGCCGCCAGCCCCATCACCGTCGACGGCCAGAAGACCACCCCCGTCGCGTGGGACTCCGGCTGCCTCGAAGAGGTCTGCGGCGCCTGCACCATGGTGATCAACGGCAAGGTGCGCCAGAGCTGCTCCTGCCTCATCGACGAGTACGCGCCCAACGAGGGCGATGAGATCACCCTCGAACCCATGAGCAAGTTCCCCGTCGTCCGCGACCTGTGGGTCGATCGCGCCCGCCTCTTCGACGCCCTCAAGCGCGTCAAGGCCTGGGTGCCGATCGACGGCACCTACTCGCTCGGCGCCGGCCCGCGCGAGTCCGCCGAGCAGTCCGAGTCGCGATACGTCATGTCCACCTGCATGTCCTGCGGCTGCTGCCTCGAGGCCTGCCCCCAGTACCAGATCGAAGAGAACCCCGAGAAGTGGCCCACCTCGTTCATCGGCGCCCACGCCATGAACCAGGCCCGGCTCTTCAACGAGCACGCCACCGGCGCCGTCCTCAAGGGCGCCCGCCTCGACACGCTCATGGGCGAGGGCGGCGTGAACGACTGCGGCAACGCGCAGAACTGCGTGCAGGTCTGCCCAAAGCACATCCCGCTCACCGAGTCCATCGCGACCATCGGGCGCTCCGTCACCATCCACGCCATCGCCAAGTGGTTCAAGGGCTGAGCGGCACCGCTCGCCGTGCCACGGATTCGTCTTCGCCTCCGTGCGTCCTTCGCCTGTCACGCATGTCCGTCTGTGCGGCCTGATCCATCTATGCCGCCTGCGTCACCCGGTCGTCGTGCGTCGGTTCCGCGGGCGGCGCTCGCGCTCAGGGGCCAATGCCGTCCCGTCGATGCTTCGGGCGATGAGCCACGACCGCCGCCCGTTTTCCCAGTTCTCCAACACGTTCCCGGACCACGGAGACGCCGCCTCGCCGGGCCCGCTCTCGGCCCGCGCCGGCGCCGCGTGTACCGTCCTCACCGCGTGCGCCTGCGTCGCCACCGCGCGCTACCTCGGCCTTGACTGGCTCTCGCAGCCATCGCTCGGCCTTCCCATGGGTGTGTGGATCGTCGCCCTCGCCGGCGCGTGGAACGGAGCGGTGAGGGCGTCGCGAGAGCGCCGGCATCGCGCCGCGCTCCGCGGCAACCATGGCGCCTGGACCTGGCCCAATTCCCGCTTCTTCGCCGGGCTCATGAACCTCGGCGCGACCATCGCCGAGCGAACCTGCGCGCTCCTCGGCATCGATGCGACGGGCGCCTCCGCCTGGCACGACTCCATCGCCTGGCCGCAGCGACCGCTCCGCGTCGGACTACGCCTCGACGGCGAGCCCGCCGACCTCATCATGCATGGCCCGGGCGCCGCGGGCATCGAGTTCGTCCACGCCGACGCCGACCACGACTCGCTCGACGCGCTCGTCCTCCCCGCCGAGGGCGGCGTCTGCATCCGCACCGGAACCACCGACGCACGTGACGCCGCCTGGTACGACTGGGGCGCGGAACGACCGCTCAGCTATCTTTCGCTCTTCCCCGTGCGCATCGACCCCGAGCTCATCACCATCGCCGACCAGCGCGGCGTGCCCATGGGCTCCTCCGCGATGCTCTCCCAGATCGTGCGCGCCGCGGCCCTCTTCTCTCGCTCGCCCCAGCGCCTCTCGCTTCACGACCGCCTCCTGGGGCGTCGCCCGCTCGCCGACACGCGCGGGCGCGGCGATCTCGAATCGCTCGACGCGTGCATGGAGCGCCTCGCCGAGCAGATCCAAACGCACACCAATCCCTCCGAGCTCTCGCCCGCGGACCGCGTCGCGTGCCGCGCCGTCAGTGCCTGGCTGGCAACCACCGGCCCGATCGATCAGACCAAGCGTGCCTCGCTCATGGAGTGCGTCGCCAGATTGATCGGCGACGAGCCCGAGACCATGCTGCGCCTCGCCGCCGTGCGCATCGCCTCGATGGACGACCAGGGCGGCATCGAGGCCATCGTCGCCGCCGACAAGCTCTTGCGCGAGCGCGCCACGCACGTCTCCTCCGAGCAGGCCTCGATGCTCTCCTGCGAGCTCGAGCACGGGCCGTATTCGCCCATGACCCTCGGGCGCGTGGCGGCCGGCATCTGCCTGCTGTGCGCCTCCAGCCCCACGGAGCGCCTCGCGTATCTCCGCGATGACCTGCTGGAAGACATGCGCTATTCGGGCTGGCTCGTCGGACGCGACACCGAACGCGCGGTGCTCATCGAC
This sequence comes from Phycisphaerales bacterium, assembly GCA_020853815.1. Taxonomy (GTDB): domain Bacteria; phylum Planctomycetota; class Phycisphaerae; order Phycisphaerales; family UBA1924; genus JABWBC01. The sequence goes on along the minus strand of JADYYE010000001.1, from coordinate 7,511 downwards.
GTCTTCCGAGCCATCGAACGCGCCCGACGCAGCGAAACGCCGCGTTCGTCCGGGTCCGCAAGCTCCTCAAACGCCAAGGCGGCCTGAGCCATTCGAGCCCGCCGCGTCGGCGCACCGCTCGGCTTCCATGCTCGACGCCGGTTGCCTCGCGCCTTCGGTCTGTCGCCCGATGCCCGATGCCCGATGCCTGATGCCTTGTGGCTGGTGCCTTTCCTCAGCACCCCGCGTCAAAGGCGACGGCGAACTCGTCGTAGTCGTTGCCGTTGACGAATCCGTCGCTGTTGAAATCCGCCGCCGGACTTCCTGCGTCGAAGAGCTGTGCGAACACGTCGTAGTCATCGCCATTGACGAAGCCGTCGCCGTTGAAGTCGGCGCTGCACATCTCGGTGGGCGAGGTCCATAGCCCGCGCCCGTGCGTGGCGCTGAGAAGCACCGTCGAGCCGTGCATGAAATTCAGCTCGTCCACGCTGGCCGCGTTCGGCCCCTCGTTGTTGGTCGCCCACGTCGCGCCGCCGTCCGCGGACGCGAACACGCCGACCTCCGTGCCCACATAAATCCAGCCGCGTCGAGAGGGGTGCAGCGCCACGCCGCGGATCGGCGCGTCGGGCAATCCCGTCGGCCCGACGCCCGTGATGTCCTGCCATGTTGCGCCTCCGTCCGTGGTGCGCCAGAGATTGTCGGGAGAGAAGCCGCCGAATGCCGCGTACACCGTGTCGTGGTCGAGGGGATCGACCACCAGGCGCGTGCAGTAGCGATCCGGGAGCGGGTTGGTCGTCACGCCGTTATCGTCGATGACGCTCCACGTCGGCGTGGCCGCCGTGCCGTTCACGCTCGCGTCGATTCTCCCATCATTCTGCGCGGCCCACACGATGTCGGAGTTCCCCGGCGCGACCGCGATCGCCGAGATGTTGCTCGTGCCCGCGTTCCTGATCCGGCTCCACGTCACATTGAAGAGGGCCGTTCGCACGTTCTTGGATCGCCACAGGCTCGCCCCGCCCGCGAGCATCGTGTTCGAGTTGTTCGGATCGAGGATGAAGGGCGCGATGAAGTTCGCCGCCGTCCCCGCGTCCGACAAGCCGCCGGTGATGTAGCTCGCGCTGGCGCCGCCGTTCTTGGAGCGATGGATCTGCAGCGTGATGTACTCGCCGTAGATCACATTGGGATAGTCCCAGTCGATGGCGCAGAACCCGCCGTCGCCGCCGACCGGGATCGCGGCCGTGTCCGACCCGGTGCTGAGCAGAAGACTCCCATTGTCCTGTGTGCCGCCATAGATCAGCCCGCTCGCCCCGTCGCCGACCGCGCCGTAGAACTGCGTCGTGCGATACGTCTGCTCGAGCCTCGCCCATCCCACGCCCTGGTTCGCGGCATAGACATCCTCGGTCTTGTAGACGCCGCCGTCCGTGCAGATGTACACACGCTTGTTGGTTGTGCCGTTGAACCCCGGGTCGCTGATGATCGTGTGGATGTCCGGGTGCGGGTCGATCGTGTTGATATACCCGTTGCTGATCTGCGTGAGCGTCACGCCGCCGTCGGTCGAGCGCTTCGTGTGATAGCCGCCCGCGAGCACGATGTTCGGATTGGTGGGGTCCACCCACAGCGGCGCGCAGTACCAGTTGGTGTCGCTCGTGCCGCTGGTCGTCACCGCGGCGTAGTTCTTTCCGCCGTCGGTTGACTTGTAGATCTTCGAATCGGCCGCGCACGTCGCGTACACGATGCCCGGATTGCCCTTGTGATACGTCAGCGCGATGCGGCTCCCCCAGTCGGCCACGGTGCCGAGCCCGCCGGCCGCGCTCCACGACGCGCCCGTGTTGGTCGAATATGCCGCCCGATGGAACCACTGCCCCGTCGTGAAGTTGTAATCGATGATCTCGGCGATCGCCTTGGACCCGTTGGTCGGATCGAACGCGACGTAGTAGCACCCCTGCGCCCAATACGGATTCGACCAGCTGCTCCCGCCGTTGATCGTCTTCTGAATGCCGTAGTAGCGCGTCCCCACCAGCACGATGTTGGCGTTGGTGGGGTGAACCGCGATCGAGCAGACATTCCCGAACCCGGAGGTGGAGCCGAGGTAGCTCCACGTCGCGCCGCCGTCGGTCGACTTGTACATCCCGATCCCGCCGACCGCGTCGCCGTTGAAGAAACCCTCGCCGGTCCCGGCGTACATGATGCTGGGGTTGCTGGGCGCGATCGCCAGCGCGCCGATCGCGAGGTTCGGAAGCGTGTCGTCAACCGTCTTCCACGTCAGCCCGCCGTCGGTCGAGTGCCAGATCCCGCCGTCCACGCCGCCCGCCCAAAGCTTGTTCGTCTCCGTCGGGTGGATCACCAGCGCCAGCGTCCGCCCGCCGATGTTGTTCGGTCCGCGGCTCGTCCAGCGATCCGGCGCGATCCCCGCGATCCGCGTCGAACCCGCCCACGCCGCCATGTTGGCCTCGCGCTGCTCCAGCGCCCTTTGCAGCACACCCGGCGCGATCTCGCCACGCTCATCCAGCCACGCCAGCCTGCGCCACTGGTGACCTTCCCAGGCCCCCGTGGCCGGAAGTCGCTTGGCCCCATCATCGGCAGTCGCGGCCTTGGGCGGGCGCTGCACGCCCCGCGGCTCGGACGCGCACGAGCACAACACAGCCAACATCCCGAACAGCAATACCCCGGCCACGGCCTTCCGCGCGTTGTTCATGGCGATGCTCCCGCACGCCAGCCTATCGACGCCGTTCGGTCGGAACAAGATCGCACACATGAAAGTCCGTGCCGTCGCAGTGCCCGTGTTCTTTCCGCGCCCGCACAAACGCGACGCCGAACCACGAAACACCGGTGTTTTCACTCCGCCGCAAGACCACCGTGTTATCGGCACGCCGAAGAATCGCCGCGCGATCGGAGTTCAGACCCCACTCGCCTCATTCCCCCGCCGGGCGCTCCACCTTTGTCGACAGGTCCGTCGCCCGCTCCAGCAGTTCCTTCTCATACTGCTCGCGCGGCATCGAACTCTCCAGCGCCGCCACAAGATCAAAGTGCCACTTCACCTCGTGATCGATCCTCGCCGGCACCGCCTCCGCGACCAGGTCAAACGGCGGCACCTCGTGCAGCGGAATCTTCGCCGTCATCCTCTGATTGATCGGCTCATACCCCTCGAGCTTCACGCGAACGTCATAGTCGCCGTAGTACGTGAAATCCGTCGAGAGCGGCGTGCGCCCCACCTCCGCGTCGTTCAGCCACACCGTCGCGCCCGCCGGGTTCGACGTCACCGTGATCCGACGCGTGAGACAGCCCGGCAGCACCAGCGTACAGGCGACGAGTCCGAGCAGAATCGTGGAAGTGGCAGGCCGCAGGTTCATGCCCTCACGATACCACGCCCGGCCCGGCCCGGCTCGGCTCGGCGGCCGTCATCGCCTCGGCCCCGGCGGGTTCACACCCGACGCACCCGGAGCGGGCGGATTCACGCTCCCGCGTGGCCCCGCCGGTTTCACCGCCGCCGCGGGCTGCCCATTGGCCGCCGTCGTGTTCGGCGCGGTTCGAGGCATCGTGGTGGGGGCGGCGACCAGCGGCATGGCCTGCTGGCCATTCGCCGAGTTCCCCGCCCCACGCGGCGCGTGGTGATCGTCGAACTCATCGCCGCGAAACAGCGAACCCAGGTACACGCGCCGCACCATCTCGTCGTTGATGAGATCGCGCGGCGTCCCCTCCGCGAAGACCTTGCCGCTGTCCAGGATGTACGCGCGATCGCACACCCGCAGCGTCTGCTGCACGTTGTGGTCCGTGATCAGGAACGCGATGCCCGTTTCGGCCAGGCGCCGAATCTCGGTCTGCAGGTCCTCGACCGCGATCGGGTCCACGCCGCTGAACGGCTCGTCCAGCAGGATCAGCTTCGGGCGCGTCACCAGCGCGCGGGCGATCTCGAGCTTCCGACGCTCGCCGCCCGAGCATGTGCGCGCCTGGTGCTTGGCCTTGTGCTTCAGCCCGAACTGATCGAGCAAGCCCGCCGCCCGCTTGTGTTGCTCGTCGCGCGAGAGCGGCTGCGTCTCCAGGATCGCCAGGAGATTCTGCTCCACCGTCATCCGCGTGAAGATGCTGGGCTCCTGCGACAGATAGCCCATCCCCAGCCTCGCCCGCCGATACATGGGCAGATTCGAGACATCGTTGTCGTTGAAGAGCACCCGCCCCGAGTCCGGGCCCGGATCGGGATCGATCATCCCGATCGTCATGCGGAAGCTGGTGGTCTTGCCCGCGCCGTTCCTACCCAGAAGCCCCACGATCTCGCTGGGATTGACCACAAACGACACGTCGTTGACGACGAGCCGCCCGGAAAACGTCTTTCGGAGTTTGATCGCCTGCAGCAACGACACTCGGGGAGAGTGTATCGCAACCCCCATGCCCGGGCGAAGGAGCGATCGGTGTTCGTTGGGTCTCGCCGTCCGGCTCACGCCAAAACTACTTGATGAGGCGCAGGCACATCGGATATCGGAAGTACTCCGAGTCCTTCGCCGCGATCGACGCCATCACCATGCCGACCAGCGCCAGCACGCCCGTGGCCGCCAAGATCAGCCCGCCGATCAGAATCGGAAGCGTCACCAGCCCTACGACGAAGTAAATCACGCAGGAAATCTGGAAGTTGATCGCTTCTTTGCCATGGTCGCGCACGAACCCCGAATCGTCCCGGGTGATGAGCCAGAGAACCAGCGAAGGCACCACGGGAATCCAGACCACCGACGAAAGCCCGAGCAGGTGCAGGGCCACCGCCTTCTTCCGGTCGGAAGACGTCGCCTCAGGATCACGGAATCGAGCGGTATTGGACATCGCATGATCCATAGGTGATTCACCCAGACGAGGCGAATGCCGGCCACAAAACCATCCCGCCGAGCTGCGCGGGTCGGCGGCAATCCGTCCTCGCGCCCCACCTTGATTGGGAACTCTCTTCCCCGATTTCCGTCGCCGCCCCCTCGAACTTTCTAGAATTGTTCGGCCCGCTCTCGGCATCCCGACCCGAGCGGGCCGGTAGAACGTATCGCGGGATGCGGCCGCGATCATCGGGGGTGCGGGTGGGCTCCGGCTCTGGAACGCCGGCGTTTGGGTGAATCGACAGATTCGTGGGTGGATCGACAATGATCGCACGCTGAAAACGGGGACCCGCGTTCCCCAGTGAAGCCCTACCGGCGCGCCCCGCGAACCCGTCCGGCGCGATCGACATCGAAACCGGCTTCTTGCGCCGGTCGGCACGACCAACCTGGAGTGTGAATCTCGTGTGGAAATGGCTGCTTGGGATTTTCGTCGTTCTTGTGCTGGGGTGCGCCGGCGGGTCATACTGGCTCTACAGCTCCGGTCAGCTCAAGAAGCTGCAGGAACAGTTCCGTCCTGACCTTCAGGCGACCACCGTCCGCCTCGACAAGGCCGTCAAGGGCGACCTCGTCCGCACCGTCTCCGCGCCCGGGCTCTCCGAGCCCAAGAACAAGGTGCTCATCAGCGCCCAGGTCTCGGCCCGCATCACCGCCCTCCCCTTCGACGAAGGAGATCAGGTCAAATCCGGCGACGCCGTCGTCCGCCTCGACGATCGTGACCTGGTCGCCAACCTCGATTCCGCCCGGGCCCAGCTCGACGGCGAGAAGGCCCGCCTCGACGGCGCCAAGGCGACCTACAAAAACATGGAGCAGGAGCTCGGCCGCCGACGCGAGCTCTTCTCCACCAAGGACATCTCCAAGGCCGAACTCGACCAGTCCGAGGCCGACTTCCAGCGCGCCGAGTCCAACCTCCGCGCCGCCGAGTTCTCCATCGAGATCGCCAAGGCCAACATCAGCCGCGCCGAGAAAGACCTCGACAACGCCATCATCAAATCGCCCATCGACGGCGTGCTCGTGAAACGCAACGCCGAGGTCGGCGAGCTCGTCGTCGTCGGCACGTTCAACAACGCCGGCACCGTCATCATGGAGATCGCCGATCTCTCCAAGATGCTCCTCCAGGCCAAGGTCGACGAGGCCAACGTCGCCCCCGTCAAGGCGGGCCAGAAGGCCAAGGTCTTCTTCAACGCCTACCGCGACAAGGCCTTCGACGCCGCCGTCCAGCGCGTCATGATGCAGCGCCAGGTCGACCGCGACGGCACGGCCTATTTCGAGACCGAACTCCTCGTCGAGATCCCCAAGGGCGACCAGGTCTTCTGGGGCATGACCGGCAACGCCGACATCGAGGTCGAGACCATCCGCGACGTCGTCAAGGTGCCCAGCCAGGCCGTCCTCGACCGCCCGCTCGACGAGCTCCCCAAGTCCGTCGTTGATTCGAGCCAGTACATCGACAAGACCAAGAAGTACGCGCGCGTGGTCTACAAGGTCGTCGACGGCAAGGCCGTCACCGTCCCCGTCAGCATCGGACCCAGCGACCTCACCCACACCATCGTTCTGGGCGGGCTCGCCGCCGACGAGACCATCATCACCGGCCCCTTCAAGTCCCTTACCGGCATGAAAGAAGGCCAGGCCGTCCGCGACGAGACCACCATCCCCAAGGAACAGAAGCCCGCGGTGACCACGACCGCCAAGGCCGGGAACTAAGCCCGCATGACCATCCGCATCCGCCAGCTCCAAAAGGTCTACCGCGTCGGAACCGAGCGCGTCCACGCGCTGCGCGGGATCGATCTGGACATCAACCGGAACGAGTTCGTCGCGATCATGGGCGCCTCGGGCTCGGGCAAGAGCACACTGATGAACATCCTGGGCTGCCTCGACCGCCCGACAGGGGGCGTCTACGAGCTGGCGGGCAAGCCCACCCACCGCATGAACGCGACCCAGCTGGCGCAGGTCCGCAACCAGGAAATCGGCTTCGTCTTCCAGTCCTTCGAGCTGCTCAACCGCCAGACCGCCCTCGACAACGTCACCCTTCCGCTGATCTACTCCTCCAAGCGCTGGTGGGGCGTGCGCAAACGCGCCAAGGAAGCCCTCGACCGCGTCGGCCTGGGCGACCGCGTCCACCACCGCCCCATGCAGCTCTCCGGCGGCCAACGCCAGCGTGTCGCGATCGCCCGCGCCCTGGTCAACAGCCCCAGCATCCTCCTCGCCGACGAGCCCACCGGTAACCTCGACTCCAAGACCAGCGAGGAGATCATCGCGCTTTTCAAGCAGCTCCACGACGAGGGCCAGACCATCGTCATCGTTACGCACGAAGAGGACATCGCCGGGCACGCCAAGCGCATCGTCCGTCTCCGCGACGGGCGGATTCTCTCCGACAGCCCGACCCACGAGGACGTGATGCACCAGGACTACCTGCGACGCGCCGCCGTCACCGCCGTCTCCGTCGCCAAACGTGAGCTCGGCGACGCGGCCGTCATGGCCTCGGTCTCTGCCTCGGTCGCGGAGGTCAAGCCATGATCATCTTTCGCGTCATCTTCCAGACCGTCTTCCTCGCCATCAGCCAGATCTGGGCCAACAAGGTCCGCGCCATGCTCACCACCCTGGGCATCATCATCGGCGTCGCCGCCGTCATCTCCGTCGTCGCCGCGACCGACGGCCTGCAGAAGTTCGTCCTCAAGGAGTTCGCCT
>JADYYE010000185.1 GCA_020853815.1 Phycisphaerales bacterium | reverse complement strand
CCGGTTCAGGCGGGAGAGCGTCTGCACGGCCAGCACGCCTTGCAGCTTCTTGTCCACATACATCGTGTGCAGCAGCGGCTCGTCGAAGCCGGTGAGGAACTTGTTCGCCACCACCAGCAGGCGGTAGCTCGGCACCTTCTCGTTCGGATGCATCCGGGCGTATTTGCCGGAGAGGCGGTCACGGATTTCCTTCTCGGGGAAGCCATTTAGGCTGTCCTCCGTGTGCTCGATGCCATCCACCACCTTCTTGCCGGAGAAAGCGATGATGGGCAGGAAGTCGGCGTTGGCTTTCTCCAACTCTTTGCGGATGGCCTGGTAGTAGCGGATGGCGCACTCGATGTTCCGCGTCACCACCATGCCGCGTGCCTGACCTTTGAGCAGCTTGGGCTTCACCACATGGTCCATGAAGTGGTTCACCATCAGCGCGGCCTTCGTGCCGATGGTCTGCTTGTGCGCCTCCACATAGGCGCGGAGCTTCTTCTGGGCTTTGGCGTTCTCGAAGCGCGGATTGTCCTCGATGGACTTTTGCACCTCGTAGTAGCTCTTGTAAGTCGTGTAGTTGGCCAGCACGTCGAGGATGAAGTCCTCCTCGATGGCCTGCTTCATCGAATACAGGTCATGCGGATCAAAGCCGCCGGTCGTGTTCGGTTTGCCGAACTTCTCCAGCGTCGCGGGTTTGGGTGTGGCGGTGAAGGCGAAGAAGCTCGCGTTCTTGCCCATCTTGCGTTTGCCCATGGCTTCCAGCATCAGGTCCTGCCAGTCTTCCGGTTCTTCCTTGTCCTCGGTGGCACCGATGGCCTGGTTCAGCTTGTCGGCGGCCACACCGCCCTGGCTGCTGTGCGCTTCGTCGATGATCACCGCAAAGCGCTTGTCGCTCATGTTGGCGATGCCATCGACGATGAAGGGGAACTTCTGGATCGTGGTGGTGATGAGCTTCTTGCCCTTCTCCAGGTGGCTGCGCAGGTCGGCGGCGCTTTCGGCGTGGGCGATGAGGTTCTTCACCTCGGAGAACTGCTTGATGTTCCCGTCGATCTGCTTGTCCAGCACGCGGCGGTCGGTGACCACGATCACGGAGTCGAAGAGGTTCGTCTGTCCGGTGCTCTCGTAAAGTTCGATAAGCTGATAGGCCAGCCAGGTGATGCTGTGGCTCTTGCCAGAGCCCGCGCTGTGCTGGATGAGGTAGCGGCCACCCACGCCTTCGCTCTGCACCAGACGCAGCAGCTTCCGCACGACTTGCAGCTGATGGTAGCGGGGGAAATAAAGGATGATGGAGGTCTTCTTCGCCTCCTTGTCCACCTCCTCCACCACCTTGGCGAAGTGCTCAATGATGTTGCACAGGCTCTGCCGGGTGAGGACATCCTGCCAGAGATAGGCCGACTTCGGGCCGTAAGGGTTCACCGGGTTGCCTTTCCCGGCTCCGTTAGGCTGGCCTTGGTTGAAGGGCAGGAAGTAAGTGCCCGCGCCATCCACCTTGGTCGTCATCCAGACCTCGTCGGGATCGACGGCGAAGTGGACGAGGCAGCGGCGGAAGTGGAAGAGCGTCTCGTTCGGGTCGCGGTCCTCGCGATACTGCTTCTT
>JADYYE010000184.1 GCA_020853815.1 Phycisphaerales bacterium | reverse complement strand
CCAAGCCGCTACCCTCACCCGCCGTTAACCCCCCTCCGCTTTTTCTTTCACCTGCTTTTTCTCCGCTTTTTCTCCGCATTTTCTTTTTCGGGGGCGCTGCCCCCAAACCCCCGCAAGGGAGCGCGGCTCCCTTGACCCCGTGAGGGGCGAACAGATCACTGTTTTTCACACAGGCGACGCTCTCGCTTGGACGGATGCAAACACGCCGCATGGAAGCCAAACAAGGCTACGTAGGCATGGCGACGCTCTCGCTTGGACGGATGCAAACACGTCTTTTTTTGGCCGACCGCATAATACGAAATCCGCCTATTGTATAATCGTAAAAATGTAGGGGCAGCCCCCTGTGGCTGCCCAAGAACAGGGCGTCTACGCACTATCCTTTGCTGTGTACATCTTTCGGATATCGTATAACTCCGATACAATCGAAACGCACAGATCTCAGGAACTTTTCTTCGGCTGCTTCAATCGCTCGAAGGCAAGGTTGATTTGTTTTAGTGCTTCTTCCGCAAACGCGTACAGCGCGGGGGCCATCCCTTGGAGCCGATCCACGTGGTATTCTTTGATGCGCAACCGATAAGCATACACGATCTCGGCTTGCGGAACTCCCTCTTGGACGCCCAGTATCTTGTACGGGCATCGCTCTTCTTCGCGCTTGATCTGCGCGATATAACGAGTTCCACAATTCGGACAGGAAAATCCTTGCGCAAAAGCTCGATCAAGCTGGACGCGCAGCCCTTTATGGCAGGTTTCGCAACGATGAACGGACACCACAGAAGCCGGCTCGGATGCTTTGGGAGACAAAGATTGTTCTGTGATGTGCTTGACTTGTACAGCGACCATCTCGCAAAGCTGCTCTCCCAAAGGCGTTTTCCTCGAAGCAAGCGCCGCATAGACTTCCTGTAAAATACTTAAATTATCCCAATTTTCGATCGCAATTTTCTTCAATTCGTACACTGACAACCGTCTATAATTCATACGAGCCTCCCAAAACAACGTAAAAATGTGTTTGCTCTTTCTACGCAAAAACAACGAACGATATCTCCTTAACGCTCGATCGCGATCGTTCCTGACCATTTTTAACGCTTCCTCATCAACACCCCCCACATTTCAACCAACTTCTGCTCAAATGCGCCATCCTCCCGAGCCAACAACGCGGCCTTCTCGACTTGTCCAAACTCGCCGTTTCTGCCGACGGTTCCTCCATTCGCTCCCATGCCAGTTGGCGCGGTTCACGCGCTTGTTCTTGCCCCTCCGACCCCGAACGTCGCCGTTGTGGAT
>JADYYE010000183.1 GCA_020853815.1 Phycisphaerales bacterium | reverse complement strand
TTATTATTGCTTTTTTGCCTTAAAGTTTGGATTACAAACTAAATTCCCAGATTTCATATCAAGGATGTATGCTTTATTCTCATTGAGGTAGTCATCCTTAAATACTTTAAATTCGGCATTTGAGATGGAATCTGGCTTAGAGATAATGATCACTTCCTTTCCGTCAACAAACTCGCCAATCTCAGCGTCCTGATTTCTTTGCATGAATTCGCGTTCTGTTTCGTTCTGACCTTGATCCATTGTAACTTTATCATCATCATCGTGACAAGCGCAAGAGCACTCGCCTGAACATTCACACAGATTTTCTGCCTTATGAATTGACTCATATGTTTCAAAGAGAGATAGTTTTTTCCATCTATTAGATTCTTCTTTCTCTGTTCTTTTTTCAGTTACAATATATCTCTTATTGATTCCCTTATCGTTATTTTCGTTTATTGTTGTGAATTTTCTTTTAATGAGAGATTCCTTAATGTTGCTATTAAGCATATCAATAATATCGCCAACAGTTCCCTCAAATCCTGGGTTTTTATCATCTCCAGAAGTGTTATCTACAGAAAAGTTTTCAATCCACAGTAAGTCTTGACCTACTGTCCAGATATTATAGTTTTTGCCGTTGATTATAACTCTGGCATATGGTCCTTGATAGTTATCAAATCCTTTAACTTCAATCAGTTCAAAACCAGGTACAGCATTTTCAATTATCTTAACATCATCTTCAAGACCTTTTGCCCATGCACTTTGATCTTCATCCCAAACCCATTCACCAGTTTCATTGAGAATGCTCTCATTGAGTTTTTTGGATTTTTTCTTTGGACCCTTAGCGCTAAGATCATGTTGGCCTTGAACATAATTCTTTTCCATGCCCTTTGGTACGTACCCTGATCCATCATTGAGTTCTACCTTTGACCAGAAAGTATCTCCTTCTTCGAATTTCTTTTCAACACTTGCTCTTTTCTTTTTGCCCTTAGCGTAGTTCGTGTCTTGGAAGTTTCTCTTCATGATTCCAGTATCCATCTTAAATGGATT
>JADYYE010000178.1 GCA_020853815.1 Phycisphaerales bacterium | reverse complement strand
TCCTGTCTCAAGATGTGCCGAAGCCCTGACGCGAACGTGACCCCCTTCTTGGTGTTGACCTGCGCTTGGCTGATGGAAACCCCGAGTCCCGAGAGTTCGTACTCGATCGGGTCCTCGATCGTCATCACGTTGAGCGTGCCGTCGGAGCTGCGCTGACCGTCGGTGCTATGTCCGGCAATCCATCGGAGGGTTGCGTAGAGAGTAGTTGTCTTGCCCGAGCCGGTCGGGCCGGTTAGCAGGATAACGCCCTGGGGACGCGAAGCCATATGCAGGTAGCGACCGTGCACATCGATCGGCATCCCGAGATCATCGAGTGTTGCGAGTTTGCGGCCTTGGCTTGTATCGAGCAGACGCACAACGATCCGTTCCCCGTGACTCGTTGGCAGCGAGCTGATCCGCAGATCGACCTTCCGGCCCGCTGTATCGGCCCCGATGCTCACGCCGGCACGGCCGTCCTGGGGGATGCGTCTCTCGGCGACGTCCATTCTGCCCATGACCTTGATGCGACCAGAGACCGCCTCGGCGACGTGGCGAGGAAGCACACGTGCCGTGAGCAGCACACCGTCGACCCTGTACCTCGCGAGCACACGGTCCGCGAGTGGCTGGATGTGGACATCGCTGGCGCCCTTCGCGAGGGCCTCGAAAAGCATGGCGTCGACGAGCCGCACCACCGGGCCCTTCCCAGCGGTGGAGAGGAGATCTCTATCGGCTGCGGCGAGCAAGCGATCAACCTCGCCCGACTGGGCTTCGCCCTGCCGGATCTCGATCTTGTCTTCACTCGCGACACCGAGAGCGGTATAGGCGGCGTCTATCCGTGCCGCAATGCTCTCGTCATCGTTGACGACGCAGCGTGTCGGAGCACCGAGCCGCGTGCCCACGTTATGCGGGATATGCGAAGGTGTTTTGCTTGAGACGAGCAATCGCTCGCATCCGGTCACTTCGTCGGTTCCGGCGCTGACGACCATGTGCAGTCGCGCAAAGTCACGCGGAATCTTCTCCACAAAGCGGCTGCTGGGAGTGGTGACCTCGAAGCCGGTGGTCAGGGCTTGGTCTGCCGTTCCTGCATGAAGGGGCGCCGAGATCATCGGATTACCCTTGGGGAGACTACAGGAAGTCCGTCTGAGAGTCCCGCATCCTGAAGTTCAGTCGTGCTCAGGCGTTTGAGGTCCTCGAAGGTTGTGTGGCGAAGCACGTTGGCGCGGATGAAGACATAGAAACGAGAGTCGCTGCCCGAGTTTGATCTGTTCTTGAACGCCTCGCCGACGACCGGGATGTCGCCCAGAAGCGGGATCTGCGAAGTTGCCTTCGCATCCGTCGACAAGCGCAGGCCTCCGATCGCGATCGTGTGCCCGTCGGGAATCGTGACGCTTCCCGAGACGCTGTTCTGCTGGCGGGCGGGCGGGAGCCCGGGTGTCGCGGATTCTCCTACAAAGGCGCTGATCGAGATGCGGTAGTCGAGGACAAGGTGATCGCCCGCAGCGATGGTGGGGGTGATGGTGACGTTTGTTCCCGCGTCCTGCGTGCCGCCGAAGGAGGTGGTGGCCACGGTGTCGGAGGCGTTCGTGCTGGTGAACGGTTGCTGGAGGACGGAGTTGATCGTTGCCGGCTTGTTGTTCCCCGCCAGAAGCCGCGGCATCGAGAGCGAGCGCCCTTTGCTGATTGTTTCAAGTGCCCGGATGACAACCGCAAAGTCGCCCGGGTCGAGGATGAGCGCTGTCCCACCGATACCCGCCGCGGTTCGATTGGCGTTGGAGCCGCTGGACAACCCGAAGAGTGAAGCCAACGCGATCGTTGTCGATTGCTGCTTTGTGAGATATTCAAGCTCTGCTCCGAGGTCCAGCGTGTCTCCCTCTGTCAACGACAGAATCAGGACCTCAAACTCGACCTGGGCTTGCCGCCGATCCAGCGTGGGCAAGAGCGATTCGATGTGCTCGAGTTGTCGCGGCTCGCCGATCGCGATGATCGTGTTGGTGGCATCATCGGCGGTCATGACCAGGCCGGACGAAGCCATGGTTGTGGACGAGCCCCCCGGCAAGCGGTCGCTGGCGCTCGCCTCTGAGTACAACGGTGTCGATGGTGGGGTCCGCATCGAATCGCGCAGCAGAGGATCGATCAACTCGACCTCGGGTGGAAACGGAGGTTCCGCGTTGCTTCCTGTCTCGGTAGCGAGAAGCTCACGAAGGAGGCCGAGCACTTCTTGGGCGCTGCGATTGCGGATCTCGTACGTTCGCATCGGTCGGCGCGTCTGCTCTGGTGCGTTGTCGAGTCTCTCGAGCAAGGCCTGGATCTCACCGTGCACGCGCTCTGGAGCCGAGACCATCAGCGAGCCCGAGAGAGCGTCCACGGCGACGCGCTGTCGAGGATCCGGCGCGACGTTTCCAGGGGCTTCGAGGATAGTGGTGCGGATCAGGTCCGAAACGTCCGTGAGTGCGTGCCACCGAACGGTGTAGGTGCGTGTGACCACTGGCTCTCGCGTGTCGAGCTGCTCGATGAGCGATCGCCAGCGTTCAAGAGAACCTGCGGGGGCAATCGCCAGCACGTGCGCCCCATCGGGCGCGGCGACCAGCGAGCCGGCAATTTGCTGCCCTGTCGTCTCACCCAGCTTGCTGGCCACGCTGCTGGCCAAGGCAACCATGTCAGCAGCTGGCATGTTTCGTACAGGGATCGGTTCGAGCCCTGCGGCGGCGGCGGGCTTGTCCATCGTCCGAACGACGCCGACAGCTTGGATCACGCGCCCGCGAACGTCGGAGACGACGATGCTTCCGTCTCCCAGGGAGGCGACCGACCCGCCCGGCTTTGACAGGAGCGGCTGGACCGCCTTCAT
>JADYYE010000182.1 GCA_020853815.1 Phycisphaerales bacterium | reverse complement strand
GGGTCACGCGCGGGGCGACATCGGCGGGGAGGATGCCCAGGCGCGCGAAGTCTTGGTCGAGGTCAGCGATCATGCGGTCGGCCAGCGCGAGGGGGGTTTCGCCCGTTTGGGCGGCGCGGCGGATGATCTTGTCGTCGATGTCGGTGTGATTGCGCACAAACTTGACGCTCAAACCGCAGCTCATCAGGTAGCGGCGGATCACGTCGAAGGTGATGAACGTGCGGGCGTGCCCGATGTGCACCAGGTCATACACCGTAAGCCCGCAAACATACATCGAGACTTGGCCAGGAGTGATCGGGGCGAAGGGGCGCTTAGCGCGGGATGATGTGTCGTAAATTGTCAGTGTCATCGCTGCATTGCTCTTAAAGTCTAGTCGCTGTGTGGGAGGTGGCAAAAAAATCCAACAAGACCTAATCACGCAGGCACCCCCGCGCTTTCAGGGGAGGCCCTCAAGACCGCCAGTGAATAGCTGGCTCGTCCCCTAGATGCAACGCCAGACAAGACCCACCCTCACACGGAGAAAACCCCCATGGCCCCTACCCCCGATCGACACTGCGGCTTCTGTGGCGCCGCCTACGCAGACACCCAAAAAGGCTGGCCCCGCACCTGCGCCGCCTGCGCGCAGACGACCTTCCGAAACCCCTTGCCAGTGGCGGTGGCGCTGCTGCCGATCCTCGAAGCCGACGGGCGCAGCGGCCTGCTCGTCGTGCGACGCGCGATCCCACCGTTTATCGGGGCGCTCGCGCTGCCCGGAGGCTACGTCGATATCGGCGAGGACTGGCGCCAAGGGGCGCTTCGGGAGCTGCGCGAAGAAGCCCACATCGACCTCAAGCTCGACCCCTGCGACATCAAAATCGTTGACGCACTGAGCAACCCACAGGGCGACCGAATCCTGATCTTCGCTACCCTTCCTGCCATGCGCGCCGAGGCCCTCCCGCCGTTCACCGCAACCCACGAAACCAGCGAGCGCTCCGTGATCTACGGACCAACCCCCTTGGCGTTCCCCCTCCACACGCAGGTCTGCGACCGCTACTTCGCCACCCGCTCGGGTCCAAAGACACCCCCAAAACACCCCACAAACAAAAGCTCCCGCCGCAGC